>JBKPHE010000009.1:0-10426 GCA_046744485.1 Actinomycetota bacterium
CCCCTACACGTCGCTGATCGCCTTGAACGCCTCCCCGCGCGGTATGCCGGCGATCTTGCCGTGCGCCACGAGCCGCTCGTTCACCCTGGCGCGGAATGCCGCCAGCTGGGCCTCGCCCGCGGCGGAGTCCAGCTCCACGAACATGGTCGAGCGCAGCTGGCTGCGGTGCGCCTCGAGCGCCGCCAGCTTGCGGGCCACGGCTTCATCGTCGGCCTCCTCCACGTGGTCGGGCTCGTCCGCCTCGAACAACAGGAGCGCCGCCGGGCGGTGGTGCTCGACGGGCTGATCGGGAAAGAAATGGGGATCGCGGCCGGCGACGACGCCGTCGACGGTCAGGAACCCGGCGTGGCGGTGGTCGGGATGGAGCCGGTAGCGCTTCCAGGGGTCGTGGCCCAGCACCACCTCGGGACGCAGGCGGCGGATCCAGTAGGCGATCTCGCCACGCTGGCGCAGGCCCGACTCGAGCTCGCCGTCCGGCCAGCCCAGGAACACGACCTCGCCCGTGGCACCCAGGGCCTTGGCGGCGTCCCGCTGTTCGTCCTGCCGCAGGGCCACGAGCGCGCCCAGGTCCTGGTGCGGATCCCACGTCCCCTTGGATCCGTCGGTGCACACGAGGTGGTGGACGACGCAGCCGACGGCCGCCCACTTGGCCATCGTGGCGCCGCAGCCGAACTCGACGTCGTCGGGGTGCGCGCCGATCGCCAGGGCGCTGGCCGGGACCGGGAGGTTCACGCCGGCGCTGGCCGTTGCGGAGGTCATCGGTTCCGGGACCGCCAGGCCGAGGTCGTAGGTTCCGGACCCGGGACCCATGACCTCGAGCTCGAGCGGGTGGAACCCATGGCCTCGGGAGGGGACGACGCCCGGGGCACGATGCCGGGCACGCCCGCGAGTGTGCCGGGCGCGACCGGGCTCGGACCGGCATCCTGCCCGACACTCGTCGGCCAGGCCAGGTCGGCGGGAACATCGACGTCCCATGCCAGGCGGTCGTCGCGCACGATACGGGCGGGCAGGCCGCGCGCCCGGGCCTCCGCCCGGTGGCGCGAGAACGAGCCGGCGCCGTAGGAGAACCGGAACTCCGCTTCGCTCGGCACGGCCAGCACGTTGGTGCCGTCGAGCCAGCGGTCCGGCACCAGGGTCACCCCAGGAAACTCCGCCACCCAGTCGAGCCGCGTCGCCAGCGGCAGGTCGGCGTGTGCCACCACCGCCATCGACACGCCGTCGGCGCGCAGCGCGGCCACCCCGTCGGCAACGGCGCCGTTGAGCCCCCGACCCGGGCACCACACCACCCGCGCGCCGGCGCCCTGCGCCCAGGCCCGCACCTCGTCGTCGTCGCACACGACGATCACCGGCAGGGGAGGGGCGGCGGCCAGCACGATCCCGGCCAAGCGGCGAGCCAGAGCGGCTCGCTCGAACGGGTCCAGCGCCCCCGCCAGGCGCACCTTGGCTGCGGTGAAGGCCTTGACCGGAACGACCACGGCCGCCGACGTTGGCGACGTCACGCGCGGCAGCGTATCCGGGAGTGCCGAGGCGCCCCTCCCCGTCCACGGCACTACCTTGACCGGCATGCCGATCCGCGTTGCCGTCGTCGGCGCCGGATCGTGGGGAACCACGGTCGCCGCGCTCGCCTCGCGCAACGCGCCCACCATCCTGTGGTCTCGCCGCCCCGAGCTGGCCGACGAGATCAACAAGGGCCACCGCAACGGCGACTACCTGCCCGACTGGCCGCTACCGGAGGAGCTGCGGGCCACGTCGTCGCTGGAGGAGGCGGTCTGCGCCGCCGACGTGCTGGTGATGGGCGTGCCCTCGCACGGCATGCGCTCGACGCTGCAGGCGCTGGCTCCCTGCCTGCGACCGTGGGTACCGGTGGTGAGCCTGGCGAAGGGCCTAGAGCAGGAAACGCACCTGCGGATGACCGAGGTCATCACCGCCGAGCTACCCGGGCACCCCACGGGGGTGCTCACGGGCCCCAACCTGGCGCGTGAGATCATGGCCGGTCACGCCGCCGCCACCGTCGTGGCGTTCTCGGACGACCACATCGCCGCCGAGCTGCAGCGCATCTTCGCCACGGAGCTGTTCCGCGTGTACACCAACGACGACGTCGTGGGCTGCGAGGTCGCCGGGGCGCTGAAGAACGTGATGGCGATCGCATCGGGCATGGCCGACGGGCTCGGTACCGGGGACAACACCCGCGCCGCCGTCATAACCCGGGGCCTCGCCGAGATGGCCAGGCTCGGTCTCGCCATGGGCGGCGACATCCTCACGTTCTCCGGGTTGGCGGGCATGGGCGACCTGGTCGCCACCTGCATCTCCCAGCAGAGCCGCAACCGCTACGTCGGCGAGCAGCTTGGACGGGGGCGGTCGATGGACGAGATCGTGGCCGAGATGCGGATGGTGGCCGAGGGCATCAAGACGTCGGCGGTGGCCGTCGCCCTCGGGGAGCGGCACGGCGTGGAGATGCCCATCGCCCAGGAGGTGTTCCAGGTGATCCACCACGGGCGCCCTGCGGCCGAGGCGTACCGGGGCCTGCTGCGCCGCGCCGCCCGCTCCGAGCGGCACGGCATGGAGTAGTGCCGGGACTCGTGGCATGAGCGCCCGCGCCTTCGTGCTGCGCCGGCTGATGGGACGCCTGCGCATCACCGATGACGTGGTGCGTCACCTGACGACCTTCCAGCGCCTGGGCGAGACCGTCGAGGTCGAGCTGCCCGGTGAGCTGATGCCGATCGGCGCCCGCACCGTCTTCCGGGCCCTCCGCACGCGCGGAGCCGCCCAGATCGGCCCCGACTGGGTCTGGCCGTACTGGCTCGAGCGACAGCTCGATCCCGGCTCGCCCGCCTTCGTGCCACGTGGCCACCTGCCGTTCCTCACCAACCTGACCCACCGCAACTGGACCGCGGTGGGAAACCTCGACTCGGCGTGGGAGGCCATCGTCGATCCGCGGGGCCTGGTCACACCGTGGTTCGACGGCTGGTCGTTGGACTGGTGGGTCGGCGCCGACGACCGCTGGCACCTGCCGTCGCGCGAGGTCAACGTGCGCCAACGGCTGGTAGCCGACACGCCCGTGGTCGAGACGGCCATGCGTGTGCCCGGCGGCGACGTCGTCGAGCGGGTCTACGCGGTGCGGCGCAGCTCGACCGAAGGTGGCGGCGAGCTGGTGGTCGCCGAGGTCGAGAACGCCGGCAGGGTGCCGGTCGCCCTGGCCCTCGCCGTCCGGCCCTACAACCCCGAGGGTCTGTCGGTGATCGAGCGCCTGGACCTCCACGACGGCACGACCGTCACGGTGGACGGCCGTGTCGCGATGCTCCTGCCGAAGACCCCGGCCCGGGTGGCGGCCTCCACGTTCCACGACGGCGACTCGGCCGGAACCGTGATGTCGGGCGCCGCCGGCGAGCGCTGGCGGGGCACGGTGCGGGATCCGGCCGGGCTGGCGCAGGCGGCGTTCCTGTACCCCCTGGCGCACGGCACCACCCTGCGGGTTGCCATACCCCTCGTGCCCGAACGCCGCACCCGGCGCCGCGGCGAGGCGCGCCGCCGAGTCGCCGGCGCGCCCGCCCTTCCGAAGGCGCTGCCGCCCGCCGAGGCCGTGGCCCGGGGCTGGCAGTCGCAGAGCGGGCGGGGCCTCCGGCTGGCGTTGCCCGACGACCGACTGACTGCGGCCCTCGACGCCAACCGGCGCTTCCTGCTGCTGCTCCACGACGGCGACGAGATCACGCCGGGCCCGTCGACCTACCACCGGTTCTGGTTCCGCGATGCCGCGTACCTGCTTGCCGCCCTCGACCGCTACGGGTATCACGACGAGGTCGCCCAGGTGCTGCGCTCGTACCCGGGGCGCCAGCACGCGGATGGCTTCTTCTTCAGCCAACGGCAGGAGTGGGACGCCAACGGTGCCGCACTCCACGCGCTGGTCCAGCACTGGCGCCTGACCCGGGACACAGCGCTGGTCGAGTCCATGGTGGGGCCGATCGCCAAGGGGGTGCACTGGATCGATCGGAAGCGGCACGCCCGCAAGGCCAAGCGGAACGATCCCGCGCTACGCGGTTTGTTTCCCGCCGGGGTGTCGGCCGAGCACCTGGGCCCCTTCGACTACTTCTATTGGGATGACTTCTGGGGCGTGGCCGGCCTCCGGGCGGGCGCCGAACTGCTGCGGGCGGTGGATCAGCAGGATGCAGGCGCGGAGGCCAACCGGTTCGCGGCCTCGATGTGGGATGACCTCGAGCGTTCGCTCGAACTGACCGCGCAGCGCCTCGGCACCATCGCCATCCCGGCGGGGCCTCGCCGTCGCATCGACTCGGGCGCCATCGGGTCGCTCGTGGCGTGCACGCCACTCGACCTCCTGCCTCCGGATGATCCCCGCATTGCCGCCACCGCCGATCTCATTCGCCAGAGGTTCACGCTCGACACGGTGCCGCCGACGGGAGACGCGGCGCCGCGTGGAGGTCGGGCGTTCTTCCAGGGCATCAGCCACACCGGGCTCGGCACCTACCTCACGATGCAGCTGGCCGCCGTGGAGCTGCGTGCCGGGGACCGGCGCTGCCTCGGTCGCCTGGCCTGGATGCTGGACGCCGCCACCCCCACGTGGACGTGGCCCGAGGCCATCCACCCTCGCCTCGAGGGCGGCTGCATGGGCGACGGCCACCACGGATGGGCCGCCGCCGAGGTGCTGAACTTCGTGCGTGACCTGCTCGTGCGCGACGTCGCGGGCGGAGTGGCGCTGGCGTCGCTCGTGCCCGACGGCTGGTACGGCCTGGGCTGGGAGGTGCATGATGCACCGACCGCCGCCGGCCACGTCTCCTACGCGGTCCGCTGGCATGGCGACCGGGCGGCGTTGCGGTGGGAGGTCGCACCGCATCCCGGCGTCGGAAAGGTCCGCCTGACCGCCCCCGGGATCGACCCGTCGTGGTCGACGAACGAGCGCCGCGGCGAGGCGTTGCTCGGGCCGGTGGCGGCGCCACCAGGATCGTCCACCGCCGCGGGCGCGGCGGCCGGCCGCTAGGGCCGAGCGTCCTCTTAGGAGCCCCTGTTCGCTGGGCCTCTGAGAGGATCAGCGGATAGGCACGTCCTCCTGGCGTGCGGTGGTCGGTGCTGCTGGGAGGCCCAGCTGTTGAGCTGCGGCCAGCACCAAATTCCCACGCGGGGGTGCGCTCCGGAGCCCCCTGTTCGCTGGGCCTCTAGGCCAGTCGGCACAGGATCGGCATCGATCCCGTGCGGTTCTCGTTCATGTTCGCCTGCACGAACGACCGGAAGCTGGGCTTGGTGAACATGCGCAGGGCCAGGCCGGGAACGCCGTAGTCCCAGCGGGCATGGTTCACGAAGGCGTACTCGCTCTCGCCGGTGGGCTGGAGCAACGTCGAGTTGTCGATCGCCGTCTCGGTCATGAACCATCCGCCGAGGTGATCCCACAGCTTCAGGGCCACGTCGACGTCTTCGGCCACGAAGTAGTTGAACAGGAACAGCCCCGGACGTGTCTTGTCGACGTCGGCGATGCACTTCACGCACCTGGCCGGCATCGCGTCGACCCGGGTGGCCTCGGAGTCGAGCTCCTTGCGCAGCTGGCTGTAGGCGTCGGTGGCCTGGAGCTCGCCCAGCTCACCGGGCGACGTCGCTTCGACCAGCACGATCACGTCGTACCTCGCGGGGTGCTCGGCATTGCGGGCGTAGCCGGTGGGAGGTGGCGCCAGGACCGTTCGATAGACGGTGGCCCGCTCGACGGCATCGACCTGAGCCAGGTCGGCCGCAGCGGACTTGAGCCGACCCAGGAGTGCCGTCTTCGCGTCCGAGGATCCGGGGAACGGCCGGGGCCAGGACGGCGGTTGGACCTCCGCGGACAGGAGCAGGTAGCCGAAGCCGGGCGGTTCGACGAGCGTCGCCGGGCGGTACCTCGGCTTGTCGTTGACGGTGGTGGGATCCATGGGTCCCTCCCTTTCTCGAGGGGGCATCGGTGCGGTTACCCACGGTTCAGGCCCCCGAAACGATCCGGTTGTCCGCAGCCGGCGACAGGTCATATCGTTAATGTGATGCCAATAACGAGATCTCAGGTTGACGATCCGGACGACGGACTCCCGGTGTTCCCCGGCTTCCGCGAGATGGCGGAGAGCCGCCGCCACCTGCTCGGTGAGCTCGTGAGCCAGCGGCGGTCACTCGGCCTGTCGCAGACCGAGGTTGCGGCCCGGATGGGAACCTCCCAGTCGGCCGTCGCGCGCCTCGAGGCCGTGGCCGGCGATGTCCGGCTGTCGACGCTCGAGCGATACGCGGAGGCGGTCGGTCACACGCTCCGCTGGTCACTGGAACCCGCGAGCGGGCCGGCCGGGGACCGGCCGGCCGGGGACCACGGGGCGCGCCGCCGATGACCGCCGCCGGCACACCCCCGTGGCTGCCGCCGGACCGACCGCCGGAGGTCCCCGTGCCGCCGGGCGTGCCCCACCGGGGGCCCGGCCCGCGTCCTGTCTACCCGCCGGTGCCCCAGGTCCCGATCCCCGGCCAGCCACCGGCGTCCGGCGGCTTCGAGTCGACCATCTACACCGAGCTCCTCGAACGGCGCATCGTGTTCGTCCCGGACCGTCTCGACCACGACGCCGCCACCCTGGTGACCGCACAGCTGATGTCGCTCGACGCCGACGACCTCTCGCCGGTCACGCTGGTGGTCAACAGCAGGGGAGGCCCGGCCGAGGCCGTCGCGGGCCTCCTCGACACCATCGACCTGGTCGGATGCCCGGTCGACACCCGTTGCATCGGCCGGGCCGAAGGGACGGCCGCCGTGGTCGTCGCCGCCGGGACCGGCCGTCGGCGCTGCGGACCCGGAGCGACGTTCCGCCTGCGCCTTCCGGACCTCGAGGCGGCGGGCCCCGCCGACCGGCTGCGGCGCGACGTCGAGACCGCCACCAGCGTCCAGCGAGGATTGGTCGACCGGCTCGCCACCATCACGGGACAGTCCCGGGCGCTGGTCGCCCGGGACGTGGAGCGTGGCCGGATGCTGAACGCCGACGAGGCGATCACCTATGGGCTCGTCGACGAGATTTCGGGTGGTTGATCAGGCGCCCGGTCCACCAACCGATGCAGCTCCGGTCAGGGCGAGACGCGCTGCCCCTGGCGCCGGATCCGCAGCCAGCGATAGCCGTAGCCCTCGAGAGTCAGTTGCAGCGTGTTCGAGTCGAGGGGATCGACGGGGTGCTCGGCGGACCCGTCAAGCAGATCGTCGGCGCCGACTGCGTCGTCAATGCCGTCGAGGGCCAGCTCGAGGCGGCACGGCTCAGCACCGAAGTTGTGGACCGCCACGACAGTCGACCCGTCCCAATCGCAGCGGTGGGCTAGCACGCCGGGCTGGTCGTTCCGGATCACGGCCCAGGTTCCCATGCCGAGCTCGGGGGTCTCTCGCCGCCGGCGGATGAGGCGCTCGAACCAGTTGAGCAGCGAACCCTCGTCGCGGCGCTGGCCGGCGGCGTTGACGGCCAGCGGCCCGAAAGCGCCCTCGGTGACTGGGCGCGTCAACCGGGCTGGGTCGACGGTGGAGAACCCCGCGCCCGGTTCGTCCGACCACTGCATCGGCGTGCGCACGGCCAGGCGGTCGGGCAAGTCGAGGTTCTCGCCCATGCCGATCTCCTCGCCGTAGAACAAGACCGGTGTTCCCGGCAGCGAGAACAGCAGGCTGTACGCCATGCGGATGCGCTGGGGGTGGCCGTCGAGCATGGTCGGTAGCCGGCGGCGGAGGCCCCGGCCGTAGAGCTGCATCGCGGGGTCGGGCCCGAAGGCGTCGAACACCTCCTGCCGTTCGTCCTCGCTGAGCTGGTCGAGGGTGAGCTCGTCGTGGTTGCGCAGGAACGTGGCCCACTGCGAGTCGAACGGGACTGCCGGGAGGTCGGCGAGGGCCTGCTCGACCGGGCTGGCGTGGTGGCGCGCGAGCGCCAGATAGATCCGTTGCATCACCGAGAAGTTGAAGACCAGGTTGAGCTCGTCGCCATCCTCGTCCCCGAAGAACGCCCGCTGGTCCTTGGGCGGCAGGTTGACCTCGCCGAGCAGGATGGACTCGCCATGGCGGCGCTCGACGAAGGCCCGGAGGTCCTTGAGGTAGCGGTGGGGGTCGATCGAGGGGGCGCCATCGATGCCATCGAGCTCGATGAGGAAGGGCACGGCGTCGACCCGGAATCCGCTCACCCCGAGCTGTAGCCAGAACCCGACGATGCGGGCGATCTCCTCGCGCACGGCAGGGTTGGCGACGTTGAGGTCGGGCTGGTGCTTGTAGAAGCGGTGCAGGTAGTACTGCCGAGCCTTCCGGTCGTAAGTCCACACGCCGCCCTGGTCACCGGGAAAGGTCTCGGTGAGGTCGGGGTCCTCGGGCCGTTCGTCCACCCACACGTACCAATCCCGATAGGGCGACGCCGGGTCGGACCGTGCGGCTTGAAACCAGGGGTGCTGGTCGGACGTGTGGTTCACCACCAGGTCGACGATGACTCGCATGCCCCGATCGCGGGCGGTGCGCACGACCTCGACGAACTGCCCCAGGGTGCCCAACCGGGGATCGACACCGTAGAAGTCGCTGACGTCGTACCCGTCATCCTGGTCGGGCGTCGGGTAGAAGGGCATGAGCCACAGCGTGGACACGCCGATTCCCGCCAGGTAGTCGATCCGATCCACCAGCCCGGCCAGGTCGCCCACGCCATCGCCGTCCCCATCGAGGAACGTCTGCACGTCGAGGCAGTAGACGACCCCGTTTTTCCACCACTGATCGCTCGTGAAGGCGATGCTCATCGCCGCGACACCTCTGGCAGCACCTCGGCACCGAACGTGTCGATGAACCCCCGCTGGTCCCGAGGCACCTGGTGGACGAACAGCTCGTCGATCCCGCAGTCGACGGTCTCGTGCAGCCAGGCCGCGTGCTGCTTGGCGTCCGACGACACGAGGACGCTCGCCCGCACGTCTTCGGGCCGCACGTGGGCCGCCGCTGCCTCGAACTGCTCGACGGTCTCGAGGTCAGCCATGAGGACCGGATCGAACACGTTCGTGCGCCACTGCTCGTGGGCCCCAGCCAGCGCCTCGTCGTCGGTGGGCGCCCACGCCACCTTGACCTGGACCCGCACCGGCTTTCCGTCGCCGCCCCCGGCACGGAACGCGTCGACGACGCGCCGCAGCCGGTCCGGGGGGGCGTGCACGGTGATGAGTCCGTCGGCCCACCGACCGCACCACGCCGCGGTCTCTTCGCTGAGCGCAGCCCCGATGAGCGGCGGCGGGTGGTCCGGCAGTGTCCAGAGCCGGGCCCGGTCGACCCGCACGTAGCCGTCGGTGCTCACCTCCTCGCCCCGCAGCAGGCTCCGGATCACCTCCACGCATTCCCCGAGGCGAGCGTTGCGCTCGGGCTTGGGTGGCCACCGTTGCCCGGTGACATGCTCGTTCGAGGCCTCGCCGGAGCCGAGCGCCACCCAGAGGCGGTCCGGGTGCATCTCGGTGAGCGTGGCGATGGCCTGGGCGATGATCACCGGGTGGTAGCGCTGGCCAGGCGCGTTGACGACTCCGAACGGCAGCGGCACCGCCTCCATGGCGGCCCCGAGCCAAGACCACGCGAATCCTGACTCACCCTGGACCCGGCTCCACGGCGTCAGGTGGTCCGACGACGACACGGCCCCGAAGCCAGCCTCGGCGGCCGCCCGGGCCGCGGCCAGCATGGCGCTGGGTGGATGTTGCTCGTGTGAGGCGTGGTAGCCGACCACCGTCATCGCCGAAGGCATGCCCGCAGGGCGGTACGGCTACACGTGGACCCGGTCCTCCAAGGCGTCGGCCCGCCCAGGCAGGCTGCCGAGGACCCCAACGTCCGTCGACAGCCGGCTCGACCTTCACTTGTCGGGGTTGACGGCGTCCTCGACCTTGTCGGTGGCCTTGTCGACCTTGTCCTTGATCGCGCCGCTGGCCTTGTCGACCTTGCCCTCGTCCTTGAGATCGTCATCCTCGGTCAGATCACCGACGGCCTGCTTGGCCCGGCCCTTCATCTCGTCGAACTTGCCTTCGCTCATGGCAGCCTCCTGGTTGTCTTGGTCCTTGGGTCATGCGGCGGGCACCGGCTCACGCGCTGCGCGGCTGGGGCGCAGGCCGAGGAGTGACGCGTGCCTACCCACGCGACTGCGCTCGTACACGCGGACGGCAGCCCGGGGCAGGTTGTCCCGTGCCGCGCCGGGGTACCGGAGGGGCATGAATACACTCCGTGCGATCGCTCAAGCTGTCGGTCTCGCGGCGGTCACCCATCCGCCCACGGGCTGAGCGGCGGGCGCACGATGGGGAGCATGCGCAGGTTCGTCCGTAACCACAGCCTGTCGATCGTGACCCTCGGAGCCTTCCTGTTGATCTGGCTCGGGGGTCAGCTCTGGGCCGGCCACCACAGCTACAACGAGGAGCAGCGCGCCCACGGCGAGCCCACAGTGAGCCTCCCGGAGTACTTGACCAGGGC
>JBKPHE010000084.1:0-4323 GCA_046744485.1 Actinomycetota bacterium
CGCCATCATCTCCAGCGCGCAGCACGCCAGGCCGAAGGTCACGCCCCAGAACGAGCGCCGGCGCGACCAGTTGACCAGGTCCTCCACCTTGGCGGTGAAGATGTTGTGGTCGAGCCCCTCGAGCCCCCGCTTCATGTCCCACCCCACCTACGCGACCTCCTCGCGCACGGGAGAGGCCGCATCCCCCGCTCCCCCGGCCGCTCGGGCCGCCGCCGGCTCGACGGGCTCGGCCGGCTCCTCGCCCTCGGGACGGCCCTCGAGACCGACGCGGCGAATGGTCGTGCGGGTCGTCCGCTCGGCCGACACCATCGGTGATGCGCGGCGGGCCCGGCTCAACGGGCCCCAGTCGAGCGCGCCGTTGCTGATCAGGTACACGAAGCTCACGAACACGGCCGCCGAGAAGAGCACGACCTCGACCAACCCGAAGACGCCCAGGTTCCGGTAGATGACCGCCCATGGGTACAGGAGGATGATCTCCACGTCGAACACGATGAAGATCATCGCCACCAGGTAGAACCGCACGGGGAAGCGCTCGGGCGGCTCGCGCGTGGGGAGGATGCCGGACTCGTAGGGCGCGCGCTTGGCGGCGCTCGGGCGGCGGGGGGCCAGCAGCCGCGACATCACGAGGCTGATCGCCGCGAACGCCGCGGCGAGAACCGCCATGGCGACGACGGGGAGATACTGGCCCATGGGACTACCCCCCTCCGGTTGGGGCCGGCAGCGGCGCCGAGCGGTGCTCGGCGACCACGCGATCGCGCGCGTGAAGCATGGCGCACAACAGCCCGAACATCAGACCCGAACCGAGCGTGATGAGCGCCGGGACCAGGCGCCGCTGGCCGAGGTCGCGCACCATCACGATCGAGATCACCTCGGCGTTGGGGTCGGCCTCGGGCGGCGGCGGAGCCTGCCCGACGACCTCCTCCTGGGGGATCGCTTGCTGGATCTGCACGATGGCGTAGTGAGGTGGGCTGGTGAGGCGCAGGGTGTTGGTCACCCGGTTGGTCACGCGGTCCCACACGCCGTCGCTCCGGCGCTCGGGCTTGCCTCCGGTCTCGAAGGCGTAGAGGTGCACGTAGCTGGTCGTCTCCTCCAGCCCCGGGATCACGCCCTCGGTGAGCGTGGCGTCGGCGGTCGACTGCGCCTCCGCCCGGGAGGCGTCGGAGGCGGCCAGCAGCTCCCACTCGTTGAGCTGGTCGGCGAACTGGTCGTTTATCTCTGCGATCTGGGCGTCGGTGGCGTCGTTGATGTCCTCGGTGCCCGGCAGGCCCGACGTGTCGAGGTCGTGGGCCTCGCCGAGCAGCGCCTGGGACAGGTCGCCGTGGTTGATCTCCTCGACCTCCCACGCCGGGATGCGCCCGATGGGTCCCTGGCCGGGCGGGTAGAGCCACCACACCATGCCGTGGATCGTCATCCAGCCGAACAGCGCCGTGAGGATCACGAGGAATCCGAGCCGCTGGGCGAGGTTGGTGGCCAGCAGCAGGTAGACGCCGCCCCCCAGCACGATGACGCCCGTCAGGACGGCGAGGATGCCGCGGATCTGGGGATCCCAGGCGATCCCGGCCACGACGCTGGGCAGCGGCGTCACGGTCAGCCCTCCCCGCCGGACGACGTGGACGAGTCCGACAGCCCGGGACGTGGCGCGTTGGTCGTGGTCTTCGCGGGCGGCAGGCTGTCCTCGTAGCGGGCGATGGCCTCGATCATCTCCGGGGTCATCATCCCGTCGCCCTCCACGTTCTCGGTGTTGGGGTTGTCACCGAAGCCCGGCATCTTGCCGCTTCCGATGCCGTTGTTGCCGTACTGCTCGCCCTCGACGCTGCCGGTGCTGACGAACAGCACCAGCTCCTCGACCGAGGCGAACTGCCGGGGGACGAGACCGCCCGTGAGGTTGGGGCCCAGGGCGCCGCTGCCGTCCGGGAAGCCCCGGTAGTCGCTCAGGTCCTCGTTGGGATCCTGGGTCTCGATGCTGTCGGGGATGATCGACCAGCCCCGCGTGTGGCAGCGGGCGCAGGCGTAGGCGCCGCCGGCCACCTCGAGGTTGAACAGCGCCCGTCCGGTCTCGGGGTCCTGGTAGTCGATCTGGGACAGGGCGGCGTCGATGGCGGCGTCGTCACTCTCGCCCTCCTCGAGCAGGCCCAGATCCTCGGCCAGGGCGACCTGGGCCTGGCGCTGCGCCTCCTCGGGCGACAGCTGAATGGACTCGAGGTAGGCGACGACGTCGGAGATCTGTTGCTCGTTGAGCGGGCCCTTGTTGACCGCCGCTCCCCAGCCCGGCATGGGCGAAAAGGGGCGGCCGTAGTTGATGACGAATGTGACCTCGTCCTTGCTGTAGCGGAGCAGCACCGTGTTGAGCGCCGGCGCCCGCCAGTTGACCTGGGCCACGAACCGGTTGTCGGCATCGGTGATGGTGTAGGGCGCCTGGCCGCCGGTCCCGTCGGGACCGTGGCAGTTCTCGCACTGCGAACCCTCGGTGTACGTCCGTTCGCCGCGGCTGACGAACTTGCGCTGGAACCCCTCGACCGCACCGGACAGCCGGCTCGGCTCGTTCAGCCAGTAGAGCGGCAGGCCAACGCCGACGATCACCAAGGAGATCAGCGCCCAACGCAGGGTGCGGTTGAGCTTGGTGGTCTCGAGCTCCTCGTCGTCGAAGTAGGGCTTGCGGTTGGGCGCCAGCTCGATCTCGGAGCCGGCCTCCGACCGCCCGGAGTTGACGTTGACGATGACGTAGATGACGAAGCCGATGACGATGATCGCTGCGATGACGGCGCCGACCACGGTGACCGTGCTGGCGGCGAGCACGGTCACGCCCGCGAGGAGGGGATGCATCTACTCGGAGCCTCCGCCGACGCAGTGGGGGCCCTCGGCCTCCTGGCCGGTGGTGTTGGTACCGATCGGCGGACCCTGGATCTGGCCCGACGTGCCGGTGTCGACGGTCACGACGTCACCGTCGATGGTCGCCGCGAAGCGGTCCATGCCCCGGGGCGCGGGGCCGCCGCGCTTCTCGCCCACCTGGTTGTACTGCGAGCCGTGGCAGGGGCACTCGAACCACTGCGACGTCTCGCACGACGGCACCCGGCAGCCCAGGTGTGGGCACTTCTGCCACAAGGTGACGATCCCCGCCTCCATGGCCACCAGCTCGGGCGCGGAGTACACGGCCTTGGCCTTGGGCAGCGCGTCGGATGGGTAGGCGGTGACCCACATCCGGGCCTCGGGGTAGTAGGCGAACCCGTTGCCGTCAGCAATCGCCTTGTTGATGTCGTCCAGGCTGCCGACGCGGATCTTGGCGCCGAACCCCCCGGTGCCCGAAGGCCACAGCTGCGCCAGCATCGCCCCGCCCAGACCCACGCTGCTGAAGGCGAACAGCGTCACGATCGAGCGGTTGAAGAACTGGCGGCGGGTGACGCCCAGCGTCTCCTCGTCGGGCGGCACCCACTCGACCGGAGCCTCCTCGACCCTGACCGCCGGCAGTGACTCCTCCCGGCGGGCCAGGACGGCCGCCCGTTCGACCTCGCGGCCGCTCATGGGGACGCCGTCGTCGTCGAGCGAGACCGGCCCTCGGTCGCGCCTGGCCGTCTCGTGGCTCATCATCCCGGTGGCGGCGCCGGTGTCGTGGCGGCGGGCGGCGGCGAACAGCAACACGCCGGCGGCCACGACCAGTGCGGGGATAGCGATGGCGAGAACGGTGGTGGCGCTCACCAGCTCACCTCGTCGTCGCTCACAGGTCGAAGAACAGGCCGGCGTTCCACGGGAACACGAAGTTCTGGCCCGGGCCCCGGAAGAACGAGCCGATCATCACCAGCACGGTCCACGACATCAGGAAGATCGTGAAGATGGAGATGGCGAACTTGCGGTCCTCGGGCTTGTGGGACGGGTTGCGGTCGGTGTACGGGGCCAGGATCAGACCGATCAACCCCAGGCCGGGAATGGTCACGCCCGCCACCATGGGATGGAACATGGTGAGCAGCTCCTGGAGGCCCAGGAAGTACCACGGCGCCTTCGAGGGGTTGGGCGTCTGGTTGGCGTTGGCCAGTTCGAGCAGCGGCGCGTTGACGAACGTCGAGAACACGAGCACGAACGCCGTGCACGCGAGCGCCGCCACGAACTCGACGCTCAACAAGTGGGGCCATACATGCACCTTGTCCTGCGGGACCGCCTTGACGTCCTGGTTCGAGCCGGACTTGACGACCGTCAGCAACCGCTGGGTGTGGCCTCCGGGCCCCGTCGCCTGTGGCGGAGCCACGGCGGCCGCAGCTGCGGCCGCCGCCGGCGGCGCGGTGGCGACGGTGGTCCCTCCCCCGCCACCCTCCGAGGCCCCGGCCTCGGCAC
>JBKPHE010000135.1:0-24186 GCA_046744485.1 Actinomycetota bacterium
CTCGTTGACCTCGGCGGGCGTCGGCCAGATGTCCCGCAGGAAGACTGGCTCGCCGTCGCTGGCGGTGCCGAGCGGCTCGGAGGTGAGGTCGATGTCCATCGTGCCGGCCAACCCGTACGCCACTACCAGGGGCGGCGAGGCGAGGTAGTTCATGCGGACGTCGGGGTTGATCCGCCCCTCGAAGTTGCGGTTGCCCGACAGCACCGACACCAGCGCCAGCCCATGCTCGTTGGCCGCGGCCGCGACCGGCGGCGGCAGGGGCCCCGAGTTGCCGATGCATGTGGTGCACCCGAACCCCACCAGCCCGAAGCCGAGCTTCTCGAGGTCGGGGAGCAACCCGGCCCGCTCGAGGTAGTCGACCACCACCTTGGATCCTGGGGCCAGCGAGGTCTTGACCCACGGCTGGCGGTTCAGGCCCCGCTCCACCGCCTTGCGCGCGAGGAGGCCCGCGCCCACCATGACCTGGGGGTTCGACGTGTTGGTGCAACTGGTGATGGCGGCGATGGCGACGTGGCCATGGTCGAGCTCGACGTCGACGTCCTCGTCGAGGCCGGCGGAGGCGTCGAGGTGGACCGGGACGCGCTGGTGGGGGCGCTCCGTGGCCTCGTCACCGACGTCCGCGGCGTCGTCGTCCAGGCCGCCGTTGGGATGGCGCGCGTCCTGGATGGCGGAAGGGGGATCACTGGCCGGGAACGAGGCGGCGTCGGCGTCGTCGTAGGCGTGCCCGATCGCCACGCGCGTGCCCCCGGCGGCCGGGGCGCCCTGCGCCCCCGACGTCCGGGTCGACTCGGGCAGCGAGTCGAGGAGCGCCACGGCGAAGCGTTGCTTGGCCTCGCGCATCAGCACCCGATCCTGGGGGCGGGCGGGCCCGGCGATGCAGGGTTCGACGCTGGACAGGTCGAGATCGAGGGTCTCGGTGAACGTCGGCTCGGCGGCGGGATCGTGCCACAGGCCCTGTTCCTTCGTGTACGCCTCGACCAGGGCGACCAGCTCGTCGGGACGGCCGGTGAAGCGCAGGTAGCGCAGCGTCTCGTCGTCGACTGGGAAGATCGTGATCGTCGAGCCGTACTCGGGCGACATGTTGCCGATCGTGGCCCGGTTCTCCACCGGCACGTTGGCCACGCCGGGGCCGTAGAACTCGACGAAGCGGCCGACGACGCCGTGGGCGCGCAGCATGTTGGTGACGGTGAGAACCAGGTCGGTGGCGGTGGCGCCCTCTGGCAGCTCGCCCGACAGCTTGAACCCCACCACCTCGGGGATGAGCATCGAGATGGGCTGGCCCAGCAACGCCGCCTCGGCCTCGATGCCACCGACACCCCAGCCGACGACGCCCAGGCCGTTGACCATCGGCGTGTGCGAGTCGGTGCCCACCAGCGTGTCGGGGAAGGCGGCGCCGTCGCGGGTGGCGACCACCGCGGCCAGGTGCTCGAGGTTGACCTGGTGGCAGATCCCGGTGGCGGGGGGCACCACCCGGAATCTGCCGAACGCCTGCTGTCCCCAGCGCAGGAACTGGTAGCGCTCGAGGTTTCGCTGGTATTCGAGCTCGGCGTTGCGGGCCAGGGCCTCGGGGCGGCCGAAGACATCGACCTGAACCGAGTGGTCGATCACGTGGTCAGCGGGGATGAGCGGATCGAGCGACTGGGGGTCGCCGCCCCTTTCGCCCACGGCGTGGCGCATCGCCGCCAGGTCGACGACGGCGGGCACCCCGGTGAAGTCCTGCATGAGCACGCGGGCGGGCAGGAACGAGATCTCGCGGCCGTCGTCGCTGACGCTGTCGCCTCCGCCCGACCACCGCGCCACGGCGGCGACGTCGTCGTCTGTGACCCGCACGCCGTCGTTGTGGCGGAGCAGGTTCTCGAGTAGGACCTTGAGCGAATAGGGCAGCCGGCTGACGCCGAATTCGTCCTCGAGGGCGCCGAGGCGCTGGATCTGGTACCGCTGACCGCTGGCGTCGAGGGTGGCACGGGCGTCGATGGCGGCCATGAGACTCACGCTACAGCGCGACCTCTGCGGCTCCGGTAGCGGAAGGCGACGCCGACGGCGGCCAGCAGGGCGGCGGTGGTGGCGGCCTCCATCCAGCGCCCCGTGGGCGCCTCGTTCTGGATGTGGCCGTGGAAGCGGTCGACGACGGGCGGGAACGGCGACCGGCCGAAGAAGTGACGTCCGGGCTTGTCGAGGTCGATCAGGCAGGCGCCTGCGAGTCCGACGAGGGCGCCCCGCCGCACCGAAGGGGGCGCGGCGGCGGCCACCGCGGCGGTGACACCGAGACCGACGGTGCCGTCGATGCGGGCCAGCCTGAGGAACTCGTCGCTGCCCATGTCCAGACCACCGAAATGCGGTGTCATGTCCATCAGGACATGGGACAGGATCCGGCCGACGAACGCCGGCAGCGGACGGCGCACCACTGCGCCGATCGCCGCCCCGGCGAGCGCGTGGTTGGTTACGAACACCAGCGGAACCTCCAGCGGAACCTCCAGCGGCGGCCGGTCACCCCTCCTTGGCGGCCCGGCTGGGTGCCACCCGGGGCGGCTCGTTGGGCATCTTGGGGTAGACGGGCGGCCATGGGGCGTCCATGAGCCCGTTGGCCATGTCGCGCTCGGACATGGCGAGGAGCGGCTCGATCGACTGCGGCTCGTCGCCCATGGCTGCCCACGGGTCGCCCCGCTCGGCGACTCGAGCCGGCACGGTCGACAGGGTGAGGTCGTCGGGGTTCGCGTCGGCCAACTCGTCCCACGACAGCGGCGTCGACACCTGTCCACCGACCCGCGCCCGCACCGACCAGGCACCGAACACAGTCTTGTGCGGGGCGTTCTGGTTGTAGTCGATGAAGATCCGCTCGCCCCGCTCCTCCTTCCACCAGGCGGCGGTGATGAGGTCCGGTCGGCGACGCTCGAGCTCGCGGGCCACCGCCACCGCGGCCGCCCGCACCTGGTACGAGTCCCACCGCGGCTGCAGACGGGCGTAGACGTGGATGCCCCGGTTGCCGGTGGACTTGGGGAACGAGGCGATGCCCACCTCGTCGAGGAGCGCCTTCACCTCGACGGCCGCCCGCGCCGCCTCCGCGAAGCCGGTGCCCGGCTGGGGATCGAGGTCGAGGCGCAGCTCGTCGGCGTGGTCGGGGTCGGCCGCGAGGTTGGGCCACACATGGAAGCCGAGGCAGGTCAGGTTGACGGCCCACGCGACGTGGGCGACGTCGGCGGCCACCATTGCCCGCGACGGCGTCCCGTTGACGGTGCTGACGGTGGTGGTCTGCAGCCAGTCGGGGATCTCCTTGGGCACCCGCTTCTGGAAGAAGTTGGGCCCGCCGGCCCCCTCGGGGAACCGCTGCATCAGCACCGGACGCCCGCCCATCGTGCGCATGAGCGAATCCTCGATGGCGAGGTAGTAGCGGACGAGGTCGAGCTTGGTCTCGCCCCGCTCGGGGAAGAAGACCTTGTGTGGGCTGGTGATGCGCACCTCGTGGCCAGCCGCCTCCACCACCTCGACGTCGCTCGCTGGCGCCATGCCCGGCACGGTAGCGGGACGCCGGCTGACCCACGGCGGTCTTTGAAGATCTTCCGGGGCATAGCCCCGGAAGATCTTCAAAGATTGTGGAGGCGGCTCTCGACAAGGTGGGTCAGCTCACGACGGATGGCGGTGCGACGCTGCCGGAGGTGCGTCGACGTGTAACGGAGCAGGTGCCAACCGTCGAGCACCAGACGGTTCTGTCGCTCGTCACAGTGGTCGAGCGACTCGCGGGTGGCACGAGTCTCGAGTCCGTCAACCTCAACGCCCACCTTCACGGCCGGCACGGCGAAGTCGAGGACATGCCGCCGGCCGTCGAGCTCGACTTCGTACTGGTACTCGATGTCCACGCCAGTGGTCGCGGCGATGGCGGCGAAGGTGGATTCGAGCGGGCTGTAGGACTTGACGCTGCCGAGCGGCCGCCGCTGGAGCGTACGGCGAAGCACGCCGAGGCCGCGACGTCCAGGTCGTGCGAGATCGTCGACCAGTCGCCACAGTGCGTCGATGCTGAAGCGCCCGAGGTAGAGCCCGCGCTCGACGGCGCCAGGGACGAACCGCGGGGCGACTGCCCCGAGGTCGCCGACCGTTCGGATCGGGTTGGTGACGGGGATGCCGCGCCGCCGCGCGGCGTCGACTTCCCGCAGGTCGGTGCTCCGGTGGAGGACAGCACCCGCGGGCGTAGGACACTGCTCGTAGGGGACGACGATCTCGGTCGGTGCGGGTGGATCGATCAGTCCCCAGAGCACGGCGGCGGCCCGGTGCGATGCGAGGGCCTCTGGTCCCGCGGCCAGGCAGGCGGCGAGCAGTGCCTGCTCCCAGGTCTGCCTCGCGCCCATCGTGCGGTAGACCCCCGCGTCGAGGCGCACGAGGGAACCCCGATCTAATCGGGCGCGGAGCTGATCCGGCGTGACGCCGTTCCCCAAGACGTGGGCCAGGCTGACCAACCCATGCTGAGGCCGGGCGAGGCGGTCGATGCGATCGTCCACAGTGCGAGGCGCCATGGACCAATTGGACCAGCTGGGTATGACAGTTACTGTCGAATCAGCTCTTTGAAGGAAATCCGGGCTGGAGCACCGGAAAATCTTCAAAGACGGGTCCGGGGTCCGGAGGGTCACCACCCCCGCAGGTCCACAGGCCAGACGTCGGTGACCTCGGCGTCGGGGCCTTGGCCCATGACCACGAACATCCTGTCGTGAAGGGCCACGGTCGGGTCGACGTGGGCGGGGAGGACCCGCACCCGGTCACCCACCCGCACCGGCCGTTCCGGGCGGGTCCCGAACGTGATGTGCTCGTCGGACACGAACCAGCAGTCGCCCGCCCCGACCACCGTCGGATCGCCGTGGTCCATGCCCAACGCCTTGAGCCCGGCGTCGAGCACCGCCCATCCCCCCGGGTTGACGGAGATCACGCTGGTCCACAGGTACAGCGCGTGGCGGAAGGCCGGGGCGTGGGGCAGGTACTCGGTGTCCATCAGGCAGTACGAGCCCGCCTGGATCTCGGTCGCCCACAGGTTGCAGTCGTAGGTCCCCGTGCCGCCCGCGGACACGACGTCGCCCCCCACGTCGGCTTGCGCCGCCAGGAGCAGCTTCATCGAAGCCTCGACCGCCGCCACCTTCTTTTCCCGGGGCTCGCGCATGAGATGGCCCTCGTAGCCCATGACGCCCCGCACCTCGAGCCCGGCCCCTCGGGCCCGCTCGGCGATCCTCCCGGCGTCCCCGGGCTCGCAGCCGCAGCGGGGGAGGCCGACGTTCACGTCGACCAGCACCTCTCGGACACCACCACCGGCGGCGGCCGCCGCCACCGTCTCGTCGGAGTCGACGGCGACAGTGACCCGTGCGGCCCCGGTCGCCACCACGGCGCCGAGCCTCCGGCAGTCGAGGACCTCGTTGGCCAGCAGCAGGTCGCTGCCGAGGTCGGCGGCGGCCATGCCCTCGACCTCCCGGATCGTGGCGCAGCAGAACGTGCGGTGGCCGGCGGCGGCGAGCTCGCGGGCCAGCGCCGTCGACTTGAAGGCCTTGACGTGCGGGCGCAGACGCGGCCCCGGCAGCGCGCCGGCCATCGTCGCGACGTTGTGGTCGAACGCCTGCCGGTCGACGACGAGCGCGGGCGTGGCAACGTCCCCCAACTTCACGGGCTCCGACGCTACCTGGCACCCATGACCGGTTCAGCGTCGGCCGCGCGAGTGCACGCACCAGGTGCCGGCGGTGGGATTCGAACCCACACTGACCAGGTCCTAGGCCTGGGGCCTCTGCCGTTGGGCTACGCCGGCTCGACCGCCGAAGCATAGGAGCCACCAGGTGCGGGACCTCCGCCGGGCGCCGCTACCCTCGGGCGCCGTGAGCTTGATCCTGCCGACCGCCCAGAACGCCAACGCCTTCAGCCCCACGCACGAGATCTTCAACCGCCTGCTTAGGGAGCGGATCATCTTCCTGGGGACCGAGGTCGACGACGACATCGCCAACGTCGTGTGCGCCCAACTGCTCCACCTCGCAGGTGAGGATGCCGACCGGGACATCTGGGTCTACATCAACAGCCCCGGGGGCTCGGTCACGGCCGGGATGGCCATCTACGACACCATGCAGTTCGTCGAGCCGGACGTAGCCACCGTGTGCATGGGACTCGGGGCATCGATGGGCCAGTTCCTGCTGTGCGCCGGTGCCAAGGGCAAGCGCTTCGCCCTGCCGCACGCCCGGATCATGATGCACCAACCCTCGGGTGGCTTCCGTGGCCAGGCGGCCGACATCGCCATCCAAGCGGAGCAGTTGCTCTACGTGAAGCAGCTCATGGCCGAGCGCATCGCGTACCACACCGGCCAGAAGGTCGATCAGGTCCAGGCCGACTTCGAGCGCGACCGCTGGTTCACGGCCGAGCAGGCCAAGGACTACGGCATCATCGACAACGTGATCGTCAAGCGCGGCGAGATGCTCTAGGGACGGCGCGGGCAGCGGGGCGCTCTACGTGACGGCGCAGCGGCTCCCCCTGGCGAGGTCACGCAGCTCCGTCACCGCGTGTTCCAGACCCAGAGGGTCTCGGTAGAGAGCGGATCCCGCCACCAGGACGTTGGCACCCGCGCGGGCGGCGCCAGCGACCGTCGACGGCCCGATGCCACCGTCGACCTCGAGGTCACAGTCCCAGCCCCCCTCGACGATCATCCGGCGTACCGCCGTGATCTTGGGCTCCATCGTGGCGATGTAGTCCTGGCCACCGAAGCCGGGGTTGACGGTCATCACCAGCACCAGCGAGCAGAGGTCGAGCACGTGGGCCACGGCGTCGGGCGGTGTGGCGGGATTGAGCGCCACCCCGGCGTCTGCACCCAGCTCGCCCACCCGTCCCAGCGTCCGATGCAGGTGCCGTGTGGACTCGGCGTGCACGATGAGCAGCCGGCACCCCGCCTCCACGTAACGCGGCAGCAGCTCGTCGGGCTGTTCCACCATGAGGTGCGCTTCGAACGGCACGCTGACGCGCGGCCGGCACGAGGCGATGACGTCGGGGCCGAACGTGAGGTTGGGGACGAACCGTCCGTCCATCACGTCCCATTGGATGCGGTCGACGCCGGCCTTCTCCAGGGCCAGGACCTCGTCGCCCAGCCGCGAGAAGTCGGCGGCCAGCACCGACGGTGCTACCTCGATGGGCCGCTCGGTGGCAGCAGGGGAAGCCACGACAGGGATGCTACGACACGGCCGTGATCTGGCGTATGCCTCCACGGCGGCTCGTATCGGGGTCGTCAGCGACCCCGACCCCTAGCTCAGCGGCACCTGGACGCGCACCACCGTTCCGCCCGGCTCCGTACGGACCTGCACCAGGTCGCACAGCTGCTGGACCCGCCCCAGGCCGCGGCCGCGGAGCTGCCGGCCCGTGGGTCGGCGCCGACCCACGAGGGGATCGGTGATGTGGCCCGTGTCGGCCACCTCGCACACCAGGTTGCCGCGGTCGGCCCACAGCCGAAGCCGGCCGTGACCCCCGCCGTGGCGAACGCTGTTGGTGGCGAGCTCGCTGACCGCCAGTGCCAGGTCGCCGGCGCGCGCCGCCGACGCACCCGCCTCGGTCGCATGCGCCGAGACCTGGTGGCGGAGAACGCTCAGGCTGGCGTCGCCGATCGCCAGATCGACCGTGCCGGCATCGGCCGGCGGCTCGGGCAGTGGGTCCCGGAACTGCCACGGTGACGGCGGGGCACCGGGGCCGCCGTAACCATCCTTGGCGAAGTCCGCGCTGGCGACCGTATCGGCGCCGCGACGGAGGAAGGGATGGGTGCGCCGGGCCTCGGCCAGCGCCGCAGCGCCGAGCGTCCCGGTGTCGTAGGGGCAAAGCAGCGTCCAGGCCGGCTGAGCTGGAAAGGCGACGTTGAGCAGCGCCTCGTGCAGCTGGCACTCGACCAGTTCGGCGGTGCTGCGGGTCGGCGACACCGGCTCGCCGATGCCCCGGGCGCCGGTCCCCGCGCCTGCGTGCTCGGCGGCGAAGCGGTACCAGGCGTCGAGGATGCGGCCCGGGTTGCGGCCGACGACCGCCATGTCGGCGAACTCCACGGCGCCGGCCTGGTCACCGAGCGCGGACCGCAGCAGCCCGATCTTGTGGGCATCGACCACGGCCAGGACGGCTTCGCCGGCGGCCAGTCCCTCGCTGACGAACGTCGACGTGGCGGATACGAACTCGGCCTCACCCGAGTACAGCAGCGCCTCGTGCCGGAACGACGCGCGGTGCGAACCCGCCGGCACCGCTTCGCCCGGTGACGTCGTAGGGGCCGCCGCCGACGGGACGGGCGGACCGAACGTCCATCCTGGTCCCACGGCTGAGAGGCTACGCGCTGGCGCGTGTCGCACACCTTCCTGGTTCCCCTCAGGGCCAGACCAAACCGTGTCATGTGTCCGTCGTGATCGACTGGACGTGGCCCATGACCCTGTCGAGGGTGGCGTCCTCGAGGCAACCCACGAGACGCTTGCGCCCGTTCTCGCCTATGGCGGGGGAGATGCTGACGGTGTAGCTGTCATCGACCGTTCCCTCGGCCGGGGCGGGGACGCTGCTGACGTCGCCGCCCACCGTCGCCGAGCACACGGCCCACAGGGCCTGGGCGGCGGCGCCGTCACCCCGCTGGTAGTCACGGGTGTCGACATCGAAGGTCATCACGGTCGCGCTGCCTGCCGCCACGGGATCGGGACGATTCTGTGTGAGCTCGGCCAGGCCGATGACGCCCAGCGCGCCCATGACCGCGACCGCCAGAACCGCCAGGGCCTTCATCGGAGCCTCCGGATCGGGCCTCGGAGCAGGTCGACCGGCTCCTCGTGGCCGGCCAGGAAACCCGTGGCCGGGAGTGCCAGGCCGTCGAGCTGGGCGGCCAGGCCGCGCTCGGCCACCGGCTTGACGGTCGCCCGCGCCACGCGCTCTACGACCCAGGCCAGGCCCGACATGAGCACGCCGGCGCCCATGAGGACGGGCACGAACACGTTCATCTGCTGGGGCCGGGCTAGCCAGTCGAAGCTGACCCTGGCCGGCGGAGCCGTCTCCCGGATGCGGTCGACCCGCTGGCGGCGGGCGTCATCCTCCCGAGCGTCGAGACGCTTGTTGATCGACTTGAGCCGCTCGGCCAGGACCGATCCCATGACCGCCACCTCGGCGGCCACGAAGATCGCGGCCGACATGAGGGCCCGGTTCCACTCCCACCGGTAGAGGTAGACGAACGTGTAGGCGCCGGACGCGGCGAGCGTGACGCCGCCCAGGACGCTGCGGATGAAGCGGGCATTCATCGTTGGGCTCCGATCTCGACGGGCATCGCCATGGGGATGACGACAGAGGCGTCGGCCCGGCGCTCGTTGGTGCCCGGGTCCGGGGTGGCCGTCGGCTCGTGGCCGCCGTCCACGACCCGGACCGTGCCGGCCGTGCCGTCGACCTCGAGGCGTTGCGCCTCGCGGTAGGTCGTGGTCACCCCGGCGTGGCCCACCACGGTCGGAATGCCGTGCTCACGGGCCAGGATCGCCAGGTGGCTCAGGGGGTTGCCGGTCTCGGCCACCAGCCCGGCCAGGCGGGGAATGACCATGGCCAGCCGCGGGTCCAGGTGCGTGACCACCAGCACCGCACCGACCGGCGGCTCGTCGCCGAGGTGGGCGGGCCCGGTGCCGACGCCGCCGCCGGCGCCGACGCCGCCCCGCCCCGACGGGGCCACGACGGCCAGCGGCCGTCCGTCGGCCGTCAGCCGGAACTGTGCCGGGAGGGCACGAGCGGCCTCGCCCGGATCGGTGCGCGTCGCCAGGTCGTCGGGCACGGCCCGACACAGCGCCGCGGCTCGCAGCTCGTCCAGGGTCAGCAGCCGCACGGCGTCCTCGCCGGGCAGCACGCCGACCGACACCAGCCGGCACCCGAGCTCCCAGGCCGCCCGGGCGGTCAGCTCCTGCACCCAGCGGGCCCGGAGGCGCAGCGCCTCGCGGACCACGGCGTCACCGCCGGGGTCGGACACCGGGGCGACAGGCGCCGCCACTGCCGCCCCGGTGCCGATGCCGGCGGATCGTCCGGGGCCCGGGGAGGAGGCTCCGGCGGACGCCGCCGTGGAACGCAGGTCGATGGTCGAGAGGGCAGGGTCAGGGCCCATCCGGGGAGGCGTGAGCGCCAGGACCACCGGGTTGTGCCGCGTGAGATCGTCGATGGCGACGCCCTCCGCCTGGGCCTCGGCCAGGGCCGACATGGCAATCGACGCCGCGGTTACAGGGGTCGACGCCTCGGGCACGAGCATGCCCGACAGCGCCTCGTAGCCGTGCAGCGCCCGCAGCGCGCTGCGCCCGTTGTCGAGCACCGCCAGCAGCGCGGCGTTGCTGAGGTCGCCGAGCAGAGGCACGTCGAGCAGGTCGCCGTCGACCTGGGCGACGACGTCGCGACCGATCGCCGGGAGAGCCCGTGCGAGCCGGCCGACCCGCCACGCCGCCCGCAGCTTCCGGGCGCCGGGCCGAGGATCGATCTTGCGCAGGATCCGATGCCGGGGCGGCACGGAGCCCAGCGCCTCGAGGTCGGCGACCGCCCGGCCGTCGATCTGACGGGCCACCGGCGAGCGTCGCAGCGCCCGGGCCGACACCGTGCCCGTGAGGCCGAGCGCGTGCTCCAGGCCCTCCCGCATCGGCGCCAACCAGAGGTCGGCTTCCAGCGGGGTGAGCGGGTCGGGGAAGGTCTCGGCCAGCGGTCCGGTGCCGAGCACCGGGCCGGTTGGCTTGCCCGTCGCGGTGGTGATCGGTCGGCACTGCAACAGCCACACGGTGCCGTCGTCGTCGATCGCCCATTCGATGTCCTGCGGCCCGCCGAAGGCAGCCGCGGCCCGCTTGGCCAGCCGGGCCAGGGTGCGCAGCGCTCGCGAAGGGATACCCAGCGCGCGGCCGGCCGGCTCGGCCCCGACCACCCGTCCCCGAGGGGACAGTGTCGCCGTCCAGCCGTCGTCGAGGCCGCTCACGAGCCGGTCGGGGCCACCCTCGCAGGCCGAGAGAAGCAGCCGGTCGGTGCGCCCGCTGATGGGGTCGGCACCGAAGAGCACGCCGCCCCAACGCGGCGAGAGCTGGGGCTGCACCAGGACCGCCATCGGAGCGCCGGTGATGAGCCCGGAACGAGCCGAGGCGAGAACGTCGTCGACCGCCTGCACGAACGAGGCCCGGTCGGTCACGTCGAGCACGGACGTGAAGACACCGGCCATGGACGACGTGCCCCCGTCCTCGTTGGTGGACGAGGAGCGGACGACCACGGGGCAACGGCCGTCGTCGGACATCTCGCGCCACGCGGTCCATGCCGGGCTGTCGCCGCCGTCGTGGGGGCGGGAAGGATGCGACCAGCCGCGGTGGTCCCACGCCGTCGTGAGCACCATGCCCGGGAGCACGGGCAGCCCGGCACGCCGGGCGATCGCCAGGTTGGCGGCTTTCGCCCCGGTGAGCGAGGCGTCGCCGGCGTCGGCGTGAGCAAGGTCGACCAGGCCGGGCCGAGGGGATGCGCTGTCCGTTGCACCAGCCTGCGAGCCCGACCTTGCATGCCGGTTCGCGGCCGCCTGCGGCCCGCTGGCGTCGCCGGGCCCAGGGCGCCGGGGGCCGCCGTCTCGTGGTGCTCGGGTCCGGGTCATCGGGGGGCTCCTCGCAGTGGTGCCGGGTTCCGAGGATCGTGGCGGGATCCGGGCGCTCCTTCGTGGCAACGTGACACGGCTCGGCCATGACGTTCGCCACACCTCGGCGCGCAAGGGCGATACCTGATGCCATCCATCGAGCGGACCGGCTGGCGTCCGCGTCAGGGGTCGGCGATGGCCGCCCTCACCTGGGCAAGCCGTTCGGTGGACGCCAGCACCTCCTGTTGGTCGTCCACCAGGTGCCGCACGATCACGTCGGTGAAGCCCAGGGAGGCCAACGCCCGCAGCTGGTCCGCCACCCGCTCCGGGCCGCCTGTCACGCATGCCGTCGGGTCGAAGCCCCTGTAGCCGCGGGCCAGCACCGGCCCGGCGACCCGTTCGGCGTCGTCATCGTCCGCACCGACATGCACGTCCCGCCGGATGGCCACCGCCGCGGGCATGCGGCCGTGCGCGGCCGCTCGGTCGAGATAGGCGGTGGCGAGGCCGCCCGCCTGGTCCGGGGTGGCCTCGGGGCCGGCGAGCCAGCCGTCGCCCAACCGGGCCGCCCGGTCGATCGCCGCCGGTGCGTGCCCGCCCACCCATACCTCCAGCGGTTCCGGCGGCACCGGGGCGATCCGGACCCCGTCCACCGCCTCGCCGGCTCCGAGGCGCCGCACCACGTCGAGCGCTCGCTCGAAGTCCCGGCCGCGCCGTCGGATGTCGGCCGCCATGGCCGTGAACTGGGCGTCACCGCCACCCACGGCGCACTGCAGGATGAACCGTCCTGCGGCTATGGCGGCCAGTGTGCCGACCTGCTCGGCCACGAGCACCGGGTTCCAGAGCGGGAGCAGGTACAGGGCGCCTGCAGGGCGGTCGCCCCACTCGGCCAGCAGGCGGCCGAGCATGGGTGTGTTCTGGTAGTAGGGGATCGGCACGCCGTGATGGTCGCCGACGAACAGGCTGTCGAGGCCGGCGTCTCGCGACATGCGGGCCTGTTCGATCATCCAGCGGACCCCGGTGCGCGGGTCGTCCACCAGGTAACCGCTCCGTAGCGAGACCCCGAGCTTCACCGCGCTAGTCGCTGCCGCTGCAGGAGGCGCACAGCCCGTGCAGAGGGGTGGCGCCGGGATCGAGGACGAACCCGTGCTCGCGGCGCAGACGCGCGGCGACGGCGCCCAGCAGGCCGGAATGCGCCTCGGCGACGCTGCCACAGCGGTCGCACACGAGGTGGTGATGCTGGGCGACCGACAGGTGGAACACCGCCGGGCCCGGACCGATCTGGATGCGCGCGATGACCCCGAGATCGGCGAGTCGCTCGAGCGTGCGGTACACGGTCGATTCGTGGAAGTCCGGGTGGTCGGCCCGCACTGCGTCGACGACGTCGGCGGCGGTCATGTGATGCGACGCGCTGGCCAGCATGGCGTCGATCACAGCCCGCCGCGATGCCGTCACCCGGCCGCCGTCGCGGCGCAGCCGGTCGAGAATGTCGTCGAGGGTGTCATCCACACGCGGGTGGCTCACGAATACAGCGTACGACAGCTATCGCGAACCGTTCGCTGTTGCCAGGCCCTCGCATTAAGGTGAGATCCATGCACATTCCCGACGGGTTCATCGACGGGACGACGTCCGCCGGCGTCGCCGTGGTGGCGGCCGGTGGCCTGGGGGCGTCGCTGCGACGGGCGGGGGAGGTGCTCGACGAGCGGCGGGTGCCGCTGGCCGGGTTGATGGCGGCGTTCGTCTTCGCCGTCCAGATGCTCAACTTCCCGGTGGCCAGCGGCACCAGCGGGCACCTGCTGGGAGGGGCGCTGGCGGCGGTGCTCGTCGGCCCCGCCGTGGGCGCGGTGTGCGTCTCGGTCGTGCTGGCGGTGCAGGCCCTCCTGTTCGCCGACGGGGGCCTGTCGGCCCTCGGCCTCAACGTCCTCAACATGGCCCTGCTGACCGCCTTCGGCGGCTACGCCGTGTTCGTGGTGGTGCGGCGCCTGCTGCCGCGGGCGTCGTCGTCGGTGGTGGTGGCGTCCGGCGTGGCCGCCGCCATCTCGGTCGTGCTCTCGGCCCTGGCCTTCACCGTCGAGTACGCCGTGGGCGGCACGGGCACGGCCTCCGTCTCGACCGTCGCGGGGGCCATGGCCGGTGTGCACGTGCTGATCGGCATCGGCGAGGGCGTGATCACCGGGCTGGTGGTCGGCGCGGTCCTCGCCACGCGGCCCGACCTGGTCTGGGGGGCGCGGGACCTGGCGTTCGGCCGGGCGCCCGCCCCTTCCGTTCGCGAGGGGGTGGCGTCGTGAAGGGCCTCAGCCGCGTGCGGTTCGGTTTCGGCGCCTTCGCCGTCGGAGGGCTCGTCGTGGCCTTGGCACTGGCGTTCTTCGTGAGCCCGTCGGCCAGCGGCGACCCGGACGGCCTGAGCAAGGTGGCGATCGACAAGGGGTTCGCGGATACCGAGACGGACCATGCCCTCCGCGACGCTCCCACCGCCGGCTACGACGTGCGGGGTGACGACGACGACCGCTTGTCGACGGGCATGGCGGGCGTCATCGGTGTGGCGGTCACGTTCTCCGTGGCCGGCGGCGTGATGCTGCTCGTCCGGCGGGCGCGCCGCACGAATCCGGCCCGGGCCGTCCCGCACTAGGCGGTCGTGCCGTGACGCAAGGGCACCCCGGCGGGCATGGGCTCGACGGCCTCTACCTCGCCGGGGAGAGCGCGGTGCACCGGGTGGCGCCCGAGGTCAAGATCGCGGCCGCGGTGGCCTACGTGTTCGCGGTCGTGGCCACGCCGAGGGAGGCGCTGTGGGCGTTCGCCGGCGACGCCTTGCTGCTCGCGGGAGTCGTGGCGCTGGCCGGGCTGTCGCCGGCGCTGGTCGCCCGGCGGCTGCGCATCGAGATCCCGTTCCTGCTGTTCGCGGCATTCATGCCCTTCACCGGTGCGGGCCCCCGTGTCGACGTGCTCGGCGCGTCGCTGTCCGAGCCGGGCCTGTGGGCGGCGTGGAACATCGTGGCCAAGGGCACGCTGGGCGTCACGGCGTCGATCGTTCTGGCGGCCACCACCCCGGTCGCCGACCTCCTCAGGGGGCTTGATCGCCTGCACGTTCCCCGCGTGGTCACGGCCATCGCCGGCTTCATGGTCCGCTATCTCGGGATCGTGGCCGGCGAGGCTCAGCGCATGCACGTGGCCCGCCAGTCCCGCGGCTACGACGCCCGGTGGCTGTGGCAGGCGCGGGGGATGGCGGCGTCGGCGGGAACGCTCTTCGTCCGTTCGTACGAGCGGGGCGAACGCGTCTACCTGGCGATGCTGGCCCGTGGTTACGACGGCACGATGCCGGCCCTCGAAGGACCGCGGGCGACGGCGCGCGACTGGCGGGCGGTGGCACTACCGCTGGCGGCGTGGGTGCTCGCGGTGGCGGCGTTGGTGGCAGCATGACCGGCGCGCTCGACGCGGCGGCGGTGGCTGTGCGGGGCGTGGGCTTTGCGTACCCGGACGGCCGGGTGGCGCTCAACGGCGTAGACCTCGAGGTGGCGCCCGGCGAGCGGGTGGCGGTCCTGGGTCCCAACGGCGCCGGGAAGTCGACGCTGGTGCTGCACCTCAACGGGATCCTCCAGGCGCAGCGGGGCGAGGTGGCCGTCGGTGGCCTGCCGGTGGTGAAGCGCAACCTGGCAGAGGTCCGCCGCCGGGTGGGCATCGTGTTCCAGGATCCCGACGATCAGCTGTTCATGCCCACCGTCCACGACGACGTGGCGTTCGGGCCCGCGCAGGCCGGGCTCCGGGACGCCGACCTTGCGGGCCGGGTTGTCGGTGCGTTGGCCGCGGTGGGCATGGTCGACCGCCGGGACGCCGCGCCGCACCACCTCAGCTTCGGCCAGCGTCGCCGGGTCGCCATCGCCACCGTGCTGGCCACCGAGCCGGACGTGCTGGTGCTGGACGAGCCCACCGCCAACCTCGACCCTGCCGCCCGCCGGGAGCTCACCGAGGTGTTGGCGTCACTGGATGTGACCCTGCTCGTGGTCACCCACGACCTGCCGTACGCGCTGGAGACGTGCGAGCGGGCGGTGGTGCTGGATGCGGGGCGGATCGTGGCGGATGGGTCGACGGCGGCGCTGCTCGCGGACCGCGACCTGCTCGCCGCGCATCGCCTGTACCTGCCGCTGGGGTTCGATCCCGCCCGGGCGTGAGGTCAGACGAGCATGGAGACGAGCGAGTCGACGTCGTGATGCTCGAAGGCGTCGACGTAGTGCTGCACGAGTTGTCGTTGCTCGTCGTCCAGGCGATGCGGCCGGTCCGACGCGCGTCGACTGGCGGCGAGGTTCGACCGGGCCCGTTGGAGCGTGCTGTTGACCGACGCGACCGTGGTGCCGAGCAGTTCGGCCACCTCGGTCGCCTTCCAGCGCAGGACCTCGCGCAGGAGGACTACCGACCGCTGTCGTTGCGGCAGGTGCTGCAGGGCGGTGACGAAGGCCCGATGGACCGCCTCGCTCGTCACCGCCTGCTCGGCCGGGTCGTCACCTGTCCGCGACGCATGGCACCCGGGGAAGGGTTGGACAACGGCTGCGCCCGACGGTGCGTCGGCGGGGGCAGACCCGGGAGTCGGCCACAACGCGAAGTCGACCGGGCGGGCACGGCGCTGGGTGGCGCCCTGCATGTCGAGGCACACGTTGGTGGCGATGCGATGCAACCAGGTACGGAGCGACGCTCGGCCCTCGAAGCGGTCGAACGCCCGCCAGGCCCGCACGAAGGTCTCCTGTACGGCGTCCTCAGCCTCGAATCCGGACCCGAGCAGACGACGGCAGTGGGCGGTGAGGACCGCCCGATGCTCCTCCAGTTGGCACTCGAGGTCCGCCGCCTCCAGGGTCCGACGAGCCGGAGCGGCCTCGGTGGTCGACATCGGCCCGCTCACCCCGCCTCGAGCACAGGCCGCAGCGACCTGGCGAGGGCTTGCCGCATCCGCTCTGTGGGGCCCCGCGGGATCGAGACCTGGCGATTGATGGCCGGCCAACCGTCGTCCCTGGCCCGACGCGCCACGGCGGCCGCAAGGCCCCCGCCGATCCCGGTGCCGGCCAACAGCAGCTGCCCGGGGTCGGCGCCCAGCTCCCCGGCGTGGTCGGCGGCCCAGTGCACCGCCGCCGTCGAATCCTCGAGGGCAGCGGCCCGAGCGTCGGGCGGTGCCGGGCGGTAGGTGAGCGACAGCACCACGACGCCGATGTCCGCACAGGCGCCGCGGCACAGGGCATCCGCTGTGTCGAGACCGCCCGCTCCGGCGTCATAGCCGGGCAGGAGCACGAGCAGCGCCGGAGCCGTCTCGTCGTCGTGGGGAGCCGGCCAGTAGGCGCGTGCCGCGACGCGTCCGTCGGGGCCTCGCAACTGCACGTCGGCGATGCGGTGCACCGCAGGCGCCAGGGATCCCGGTGGCCGGCCGGCCGGTTGGGGGCTCATGGGGGGACCGTCGCACCGGCGACCTGTCCAAGGGAAGGGCCGAGTGTGCATGACGGCGGTGCGCCAAAGGCATGACCGTCACGTGCGGGCCTGCACCAGAATGGGAGGCATGGACGACCGCACCGCGACCCACGCCGGCCGGGTGCTCCCGCTGCCCCCCGCGCCCGACGGGATCGAGCTGCGCCACCTGCGAGCGTTCGTGGCCGTGGCCGAGGAGCTCAACTTCGGCCGCGCCGCGGCGCGCCTCTACCTGTCCCAGCCCGCGCTGAGCCGGCAGATACGCGGCCTGGAGCGTCTCGTGGGCTGCGACCTGCTGCGCCGATCCACCCACCAGGTGGAGCTGACCCTCGCCGGCGACGCGCTTCTCGACCGGGCTCGAGAGCTCCTGCACGGGGTGGACGACGCCGTCTCCGCCACCCGGGCGGTGGGGGGCGAGCTCGCCGGCCGCCTGGCACGGATCTGGGAGCCGGTCAACGATCTCACCAGTGCCGGCGCAGACCTGCAGGAGCTGCGCAACGGCTACGAGTCCCTCCACGCCCAGTTCCCGCCGCCGCCCGAGATCGACGTAAGGCCCGTCAACACCGGCGGTGTGCCGTCCCTGCTGCTCACGACCGAGGCGGAGCAGGAACCGACGCTGTTGTTCCTTCACGGGGGTGGCTACGTCATGGGATCGGCGTTCGGGTACCGGCACCTGGCCGGGGCACTGGCCGTCGCCGCCGACGCCGGCGCCGTGGTGCCGGAATACCGGCTGGCGCCGGAGCACCCGTTCCCGGCTGCGCTCGAGGACGCCATGCGGGCCTACCTCTGGATGATCGACGGTGGCACCGACCCTCAGCGGATCACCCTCGCCGGCGACTCGGCTGGCGGCGGGCTGGCCCTGGCGCTCCTCCTCAGCCTCAAGCAGGAGAAGATCGCCCTCCCCGGGGGCGCCGTGATGCTGTGCCCCGGCGTCGATCTCAGCTTCGAGCGCATCGACGAACTACCGAGCGAGCCCCAGCCGGCGCTCTCCCTCGAGCAGCTCCACAGCTTCGTCGCCTCCTATCTCGACGGCCATCCCATCGACGATCCCCTGGTCAGCCCCCTGCTCGGGGATCTGACGGGACTGCCACCGATGCTCATCCAGGGCGGCATCGGCGACGTCATGGTCGAGGACGCGCAGCGGCTCGCCGAACGTGCCCGGAGCCAGGGTGTCGATACCAGGCTCGAGCTCTACCCGGTCGCCACCCACGACTTCCACGTCTTCTGGTCATTCCTTCCCGAGGCCGCAGACGCTCTCCAGCAGGCCGGTGCCTTTGCGCGGGACATCCGGTCGGCTACTACTGATCAGGGCCAAGTGGGGGGCTAGCCCAGAGGCGCGCGTGAGCCAGCCGCACGTGCTCGACCGGCTCGGCGACTGGCCCGCCAACTGCGGCGTTGCGCTCCGGGTTTCGGCCGCCCTTGTGGGCTCGGCCGCGGTCTCTGTGGCTGGCGTCGGGGCCGGCCGGTGTGTCGCGGGGAGAAACGACCTTGGCTGGCGGTGTATCGGCTGGTGGCGGATCGGCCGTGGCGGCGTTGCCGGGTCGGCCCGTGGCGGCGTTGTCGGATGGGTCGGCGGTGCCGGGTGGGTTGGGGGCGGCGGCTCCGGGGTGACCGCGGCCGCATCGGTCGGCGGTGCCGCGTCGGCCGCCACTGGCTCGAGCGGAGCGGGTGCGGGCGACGGCGCGGCATCCACGACGGCCTCGGCCCCGGATGCGAGCGGGGCGGGCGCCGTGCTTCCGGCCGCCGGCTCCGAATCCGCGGGCCGTGGGCTCGGGGCAGAGGTCGAAGTCTCGGGTGCGGCCTGGGCACGGGCCATCAGTTGATCGTCGAGGCCCGTGTCCGGACTGCCCGTGGGGGCTCCGGGGGGCGCTCCCGCCGGCGTGTCGGCTCCGTGGTCGTCCTCCTCGGCCGACAGGACGTGATCCTCGATCACGGGGACCACCATGGTGGCAACCGTGGCCACGATCCCCGTGGTGGCCGCCGCCGCGGCGGCGACGCTCAACACGCTGGCGGTCGTCGCGGCCGCGGCCTTCATGGCGATCACGCGGCCGACCGTCCGTCCGCGGCGGCAATGACCGCGCGGGTTGCCGAGCGTGGTGCGGTGCATGTCGTCGACGACGATCGGCTCGTCGACCAGCTCGTGGGGCTCGGCCGGGCCGTGCGCGGTCTCGATCAGTCCGGAGACGTCGTCATACCAGCCGGGCGCGCCCTCCGCCGGGGGAATGCCCTCCCACAGCCGGTCGGCGGCGCGGACGTCGAACTGCATCATGTCGACCCAGATCTCGTCGCGCGCAGTTGTCACAGTGCCCGCACGGACTCTCGCCTCCCTGTCCGCCCCTGTCCGCCCCTGTCCGCCTCCCACCTTAGCCGCTCCGGGCACCGGTCCCCAGGCGCAGTGCCGGGTCCGGTCGCCGGGCCCGCCAACCTGACGCTGCCAGCCGGACAGCTACGGTCGGGGTGCGTGGAGCACGAGGCCATGCGGCGTCGCGTGGCGGAGGCCCGGGTGGGCCGGCTGGCCACGGTCACGCCGAGCGGGCTCCCGCACATCGTCCCCTGCTGTTTCGTGCTCGATGGGGACACGGTCTACTCCGCGGTCGACGACAAGCCGAAGTCGACGTTCGATCTGGTCCGGCTCGACAACCTGCGCTCCACCGGAGTCGCTTCGCTGCTGGTTGACTACTACGAAGAGGACTGGGAGAACTTGTGGTGGGTGCGCATCGACGGCCGGGGGTGGGTGGCGGAGACCGGCGACGACCGTGAACGGGCCCTGGGGCTGTTGGCGGCCAAGTACGAGCAGTACCGGGAGCGGATGCCCGCTGGTCCTGTGGTCGTGATCGACGTCACCACCTGGCGCGGCTGGCCCTGATGATGCCGGTCCCGATCGTTACTTCCGAGCAAGGGTCGTAGGAGCTCGTCCAGCTCGACACGGCCGGCCAGGTTGTCCACGAGACCGATCAGGCTCGCGACGACACACTCCGCCAGCAGCTGCAGCACGTCCGGCGGCGTGAGCCCGGCGGCGAGCGCACGTTGGACGACCGTATGGTCCACGGCTCCACGATCGAGCACTAGCGCGCGTGCGAACGCGTAGGCGACGGCCGAGCGGTGGCGGACGCTCGACGGTCACTGATCTCGATATACGTCCGCCTGGGTTGGTCGGCCGCCGGGATTCGGCCCGGCGGCGACGCGCTGGCACTCCACACCGACCGCGCTGAATGCGCCGGTCATGGCCGCGGCGACCAACCCCGAGCGCGCCCGGCAACACGCCTCCGTCGTGCCGGACGGGACCTATCCTCCCGGGCGTGGTCGACCAGATCCGCTGGGGAATCGCCGCCACCGGTCTCATCGCAGAGACGTTCGCGAACGGGCTCGCACAGTTGGACGACGCCGTGATCGGGGCGGTCGCGTCGCGCTCGGCCGATCGCGCCGAAGCCTTCGCCGACCGCCACGGCATCGAACGCCATCACGGCTCCTATGAGGCGCTGGCAGCGGACGGTGACGTCGACGTGGTGTACGTGGCGACCCCGCACGCTCGCCATGCCGCCGACACCCTGCTGTTCCTCGAGGCGGGCAAGCCGGTGCTGTGCGAGAAGCCGTTCGCGCTTTCCCGGGCGCAGGCGGAGCGTGCGGTCCGGGCGGCTCGAGGGCGCGGGTTGTTCCTGGTGGAGGCACTGTGGAGCCGCTTCCTCCCCGCGTACAGGCTCCTGGCCGATCTGTTGGCCGATCGTGTGATCGGTGAGCCGTTGATGGTCGAGGCGGACTTCGGGTTCCGGCGGCCAGTGGATTCGTCCCATCGCCTCTTCGACCTCGCCCTTGGTGGCGGCGCATTGCTCGACCTCGGCATCTACCCGGTCCAACTCGCCTCGATGGTGCTGGGCACGCCCGATCGCGTCGCAGCCCAGGCCCATGTGGGCGAGACGGGGGTCGACGAGCTGGTGGCGGCCGTGCTCCATCACCCGGGCGGCGAGCTCGCGGTGGTCAAGGCGGCGATCAGGGTCGGCCTGTCGTGCACCGCCCGCCTGTCGGGTAGCGACGGCTGGATCAGCCTTCCCGCGTTCATGCACCGCCCCGACCACCTCGTGGTCGGGGGCGTCGGAGGCACGCAGCGCCACGACTGCGCGTTCGAGGGCGAGGGGCTGCGCTTCCAGGCGATCGAGGTGCATCGTTGCCTGCGCGAAGGGCTGGCCGAGAGTCGGGTGATGCCGCTCGACGAGACGCTCTCCATGGCCGGGACGCTCGATGCCATCCGTGCGCAGATCGGCCTCGCCTACCCCGGGGAGTGACTGACCGACACGGGCGAGCCGTCGACCACCTGGTCACCCAGCTCCTCGTAGAGCGCCTCGCCCCTGCCGAGGCGGGTTGCGATCTGCACGACCTGCGGGAGCTCACGGCGGGTCGGCGTGTGCGCAGCGAGAAAACGGCTGATGCCGACGAGGACGAGCGCACCTTCCGCCGAGCCCGTGGGCCAAGCGTGGAACTGTCGGAATCCGGCCTCGACGACCTGGTACCAGTGGAACTCGGCGTCCTCCGCGAGCAGCGCCGTACCCAGGCGGGCCAGCAGACGGCCGGGGTCGCCTCCGGACCGAAGGAACCCGTAGGTGATCGCGCCAGCTCGATCGACCTGGCCCTGCGTGTCCCAGCAAGACCGGAGGTCCTCCAGGCCTGCGGCCGCCTCCTGGGGGAGCGGTGACGCGGGCACGTTGAGGAACCGGTCGAGGTAGACGCGGAGCGCGCCATGGACCACGCCCCGCAGCAGTTCGACCGTTGGGTTGCGTATCAAGGCCTGGTGTAGGGCGTTGGCCGTGGTGAAGGCGTGATGGACGGTGTCCCAGTCGCTGAAGTCGTTCTGCGGGTGGAACCGCACGATGCGCAGCGCCGCAGCGAAGGCCAGGGCGCGACCGAGTTGCTCGGGGCTGGCGCCGCCGGCGATGGCATCGCACACCGCTCCAACCACCTCGTCGGGGTCGTCGGTCAGGATCCGCCAACCCAGCCCGCCGACGTCGTCGAAGGACGCCTCGTGTCGCCGGCCGGCCTCGACCAGGCCGGGCAGACGCTCGACCGTCTGCCCGACGAGCCCGGCAAGGTCGTGGGGATGACGCCAGGACGCGGTTTCCTCCTGGCGGCGGGCTGCGGCCGTTTGGCGGACAAGCGTGGGCAGCACCTGTGGCGCGGCCGACGCGCCGACGTGGACGAGCCCCTCGAACGCCTTGTTGGTGAAGTCGAGGGTGTGGCCGCCGTCGATGAACACGTGGTCTGTCACCGCCGCGAACATCATCCGCTCGACCGCATCCAGGGAGTCGACACCGGGTGCCGTGGACACTGCGGTGGCCAGCACCCGTTCGGCGGCGTCACTCGACCGGGTGTCGATGAAACGTCGGTACCAACCGGCCAGGCGGTCACCCGGGATGTCGGCCCCGCGAAGCTGGTCGACAGCGAACCGGGGCGGGCGGTTGCGCGTGTCGCGAGACACGAACGCGAGGCCGTGCACGAGGGCCAGCGGCCGGTCGGCCTCCTCGAGATCGGGCATCACGTTGGCCATTGCCACCAGCACCGTCAGGCCGGCGCCCCACCCCGCTTCCCGGTAGGTCGTGCCGAACTCGATGCCGGCCTGCACCATCTCAGACGCGCCGACCCCGGCGGCGAGCAGGCCCAGCACGGACTTGGCGGTCACCAGGGTGAGCCCGTCCGCGAGCCCATCCTGCAAGCGGGCTCGCAGGTGCCCCACCCGGTCTCCGTCAGGCCGCGACGCCACGACGACGTCGCCGTCCTCGATCGTCACGTCGAAGGCGCGGGCGTCGTCCGCGAAGAGATCGAGCGTGCAACCGGACGCCAGGTCGAAGCGAGCATGATGCCAGTGGCACGTGACCAGCCCGTCCTCGACGGTGCCACGGTGCAACGGGAAGCCCATGTGCGGGCACCGGTCATCGATCGCCCACGGCCGGCCGTCGTGCCAGAAGACCACCACGGGCACCGTGCCCACCTTGGTGCGCAACTGTCCGGTCTTCGCCAACTCCGAGAGCGATCCGGCCCTGACCTGCACGCGCACCCCCTACGAACGTCCGAGGAGGAACTCCACATTGTCGTGGAAGAGTCCAGGGCACGATCCTGGGTCACAGCCGGCCGCGGCATAGTCGGTGACCAACGTGGCCGTACCCTCCGAGTGGGGAAAGTCGCTGCAGCACATGAACAGGTCGCCGCCACGTGTGCTCAGGCGTCGGGGGTCTTCGTAGGCGAACGACGACACCCGCACGTGACGAGCGAAGTATTCGCTCGGGCGCAGGCGAAGAGCGGCGGGCGGGCGCCCGTTGAGCCGGCTCGTGAACTCGGTCGCGCCGTCGAGCATCAACAGGAACTGCGGCACCCAGATCGAGCTGAGCTCGACGACGCCGATCCGCAGCTCGGGGTGGCGTTCGAGCACGCCGTTGACGATGAGGTCGGCCAAGCCGAGCGCGGCGGGGACCCACAAGAAGACCGACTCGATGGTCGGCACAAATGAATCGGGGTCCGTGTACCAGCAATCATCGAACACGCGGGGCTGATCGGCGACGTGGAACACCGGCGAGACGCCGTGATGGACGAATGCGGACCACAGCCGGTCGTGGTCGGGGTGCGACAGTGGCCGCCCGTCCACCGGCGCAGGCGCCACCATGGCCAGACGGACGCCACGGGCGGAGAGCTCAGCCAGCTGGGCCTCGAGCCAGGCCGCGTCCCGCAAGGTGAGATGCGCCACGGCATGCAACCGTCCACCGCCGTCCGTGGCCACGCTGGCGCACCAGCGGTTCCAGGCCGTCATGTTTGCGGTCAACGCCGCCAGCGAGTCCGAAAGGCGACGCTCCCACAGCAGCCCGAAGTTAGGGAAGCACACGGCCCCCGCGAGGCCCACCGCATCGAGCCAACCCACCCGCGCAACCGGATCCCAATAGGTGTCGGGCAGGGCATCGTCGTAGCGGTAGCTCGGCGACTGCCCCCGCCGTCGGCGCTCCCGGTGGCGACCGCACGAATCGACGTCGCCCGGCAGGTGCACGTCCGCGAGCTCCAGCCGCTGTCCCCGCCACGCCAGCCAGGTGTAACCAAGCTCATCGTCGATGAGGCCCAAAGCGTCTGCGCGCCTGTCGGGATCGATGTGATCCACCCACAGCGAGCGAGGCTCGTAGAGATGCTCGTCAGAATCGACGATCGACACGGACACC
>JBKPHE010000153.1:0-14078 GCA_046744485.1 Actinomycetota bacterium
CCGCGTCGGTGATCTCCTTGAGGACGGCCTTCAGCCGCTCCTCGAACTCGCCGCGGTACTTGGCGCCCGCCACCATCGAGCCCAGGTCGAGGGCGATGATCCGCTTGTTCTTGAGGGTCTCGGGCACGTCGCCCTCGACGATGCGGGCGGCGAGGCCCTCGACGATCGCGGTCTTGCCCACGCCGGGCTCACCGATGAGCACGGGGTTGTTCTTGGTGCGGCGGGACAGCACCTGGATCACGCGGCGGATCTCGTCGACGCGCCCGATGACGGGGTCGAGCTTGCCCTGGCGGGCGACCTCCGTGAGGTCACGGCCGTAGCGCTCGAGCGCCTGGAACTGCTCCTCGGGGTTCTGGGAGGTGACGCGGTGGCTGCCGCGGACGTCCTGCATGGCGGCGAGGACCTGGTCGCGGGTGACGCCCAGCCGGTCGGCGAGCGCCAGCAAGAGGTGCTCGGTGGACAGGTACTCGTCGGTGAGCTCGCTCCGGGCTTCGTCGGCGGCGTCGATCACCTGCTGCAGCTCTCGGGACAAGCGCGCCTCGCTGCCGTAGGCCTTCGGCAGCTTGGCCAGCGCCTCGTTGACCTGGTTCCGCAGCGGCAGCGGCTCCTTGCCCAGCCGCTGCAGCATCGGCAGCACGATGCCCTCGCCCTGGCCGAGCAGGGCGGCGAGCAGGTGGTCAGGGGTGACTTCGGGATTGGAGGCCTGCTTGGCGGCGTCGACGGCCGCGCTGAAGGCCTCTTGCACCTTGAGGGTCCAACGGTTGGGATCCAGCGCCATACGGCAAGATTATCGCCCGCTGGAGGAAAGTTGATACCCCTACACTCAAGTTTTGGCGCCGGTCAGGTCGAGCTCTGCGGCCACCGCCTCCGCGTGCTCGTGCGCCAGCCAGATCGTCTTGATGACGACGTTCACGTCGTCGACCGAGAGATCGGGGTAGATCGGGAGCGAGACCACGCTTTGGCTGACCGCGTCGGTCGTCGGCAGGCACACGGCCGGCTCGCGGCGGTAGGCCTGCTGGCGGTGGACCGGCGGGTCGAAGTAGTTCCGCGTGTCGATGCCCTCGGCGGCCAGGACGGCCACCAGCTGGTTCCGGTCGATGCCGAACTGGTCCGCATCGACTGCGATCGTGAAGTCCTTGTAGGTGGAGAGGTCCGCTAGGGGCACCGCCTGCGAGCGGATGCCGGGCACGTCGCCGAGCCCGGCGACGTAGCGCATTGCGAGCTCCCGGCGCCGGGCCAGCGTGCGGTCGAGGAGGCTCAACGACTCCAGCGCCATGGCCGCGTGGAACTCCGACATCCGGGCGTTGAGGCCCACGAACCGGGTGTCGTAGTCGCCGGGGTTGCCGTAGTCGCGGCCGAGACGTAGCCGGGCGGCCAGGTCGGCGTCGTGCGTGGCGATCAACCCGCCCTCGCCGGCAACCATCGGCTTCGTGGGCGTGAGGCTGAACACCTCCGCATCCCCGAATCCCCCGATGGGCCGCTCGTGGAACGTGGCCCCCATGGCGTGCGCGGCGTCGAACACGACGGGCACCCCGGTCGAGGCCGCCAGCTTCTCGACCGCTTCCGGGCTGCAGGGCGCACCGAACACGTGGGTCGGCATGAGGGCGCTGGCGCCGTCCAGAGCCGGCTCGGCGTGGGCCGACGCCGAGAACGTGAAGCTCGGCAGCACGATCGGCCCCGGGCGCCCCTCGACCAGGGCCTGCACCACCAGCATCAGACCCGAGGTGCACGAGCTCACGGCCACGACGTGGTCGACGCGCAGGCGATCGGCCATCCGCTCCTCGAGCTCGCGGACCAGGACCCCGTTCGTGAGCTGCCCGCTCTCGTACGACCGGGTCACCCGCTGCAGCACCCGCTCCAGCGGGGGCCGCGCCGGGCGGGCGAACGGCAGGCCGGGCCCGTCGGAACTGGTTCCCGACAACAGGGCCAGCTCGGAGGGGACGGGCCGCCGTGGCGCTCCGTTGGAAACGACGGTCCGGGCTCGCTCGACCCCGCGCGCTCGTTCCATGTCGACGGCCTCCACGTCGATCACGACGCTCTGGTCAGCGACCGGCGGCGGGTCGAGGCGGCAGTCGACGCCACACCGGTGCAACATGGCCATGAGCGCCTGGCGCACCGTCTCGTCTTCCTCGCGACAGCAGCGCTCGAGCTCGTCCATGGCCCGCACCAGGTGCTGCCACTCCAGCGTCAGCTTCGGCCGCAGCACCGAGATCGAGGGGTGGTCGGCGGGCTCATGCTCCTCGGCCTCGTCGTGGAGCCGCTCATGGAGGCGCTCCCCGGGCCGGGGGCCGGTGATCTCGATGGGGATGTCGTCGTCGGGGCGTAGGCCGGCCAGCCGGATCATCTGGCGGGCCAGGCCGAGGATCGACGCCGGCTCTCCCATGTCGAGCAGGAAGATCCGTCCACCGTCCGCCAGGGCACCGGCCTGCAGCACGAGGCTGACGGCCTCGGGGATGGTCATGAAGTACCGCGTCATCTCCTCGCTGGTGACCGTGACCGGCCCCCCGTCGAGGATCTGGCGGAGGAAGGTCGGCACGACGCTGCCCCGGCTCCCCAGCACGTTGCCGAAGCGGACTGCGGCGCTCGGCATGTCGTAGCGGCGGCCGACCCCGACGACGACGTGCTCGGCCGCCCGCTTGGTGGCGCCCATCACCGAGCATGGGTGCGCAGCCTTGTCGGTCGAGAGGTGCACAAAGCGCTGGCAGCCGTGCTCCGCGGCGGCCCGGGCGAGCCACCACGTACTCACGACGTTGGTCGCGGCCGCCTGCGCGGGGTGTCGCTCGAGGATGGGCACGTGCTTGTGCGCGGCCGCATGGAACACGACCTGAGGGCGGGTCCGCTCGAGCAGGGCGACCATGTGGTCGCGGTCGCACAGGTCGAGCAGGACGGTCTCGGCCGACGCCAGGCTGCCGTCGCTCGTCGCGACATCGTGGAGCAGCGTCTCGTCGCGATCGAGGAGCAGCAGGCACCCGGGCTCGTAGCGGGCGACCTGTCGGGAGATCTCGCTGCCGATCGACCCACCGGCCCCGGTGACGAGGACGGTGACGCCGCGCAGGTAATCGCCGATGCCCTCGGTGTCAACGGGCGCCGGCTGCCTGCCCAGAAGGTCACTGAGGTCGAGGTCGCGGACGTTCTGGAGCATCCCGGAGCCTGTGCCGGCCGCCGGCCGGAGCACCTTCACCTGCGCCTGGGTGCGCAGCGCCCGGCCGATGATCGGCTTCGTGTGCTCCTTGTCGGCGTGGGGCAGCGCGATGAAGATCCGGTCGACGCCATGCCGGCGACACAGCTCCTCGAGATCGCCGGTACCACCCAACACCCGGATGCCGCGCAGCGACCGGTGGTAGAGGCGGGCGTCGTCGTCGACGAAGCCCACGACATGTATGTCGCGGCCGGACTCGGTGTGCGACAGCTCGTAGGCCAGGGCGGCCCCCGGGCTGCCCGCGCCGACAATCAGGGCTCGCACCGACTTCGCTGCCCTGGTGCGCTGGCGCTCGAGGGCGAAGAGCCGGGACTGGAAGCGGACGCCACCGCAGCCGACAAGGATGAGCAGCGCGGCCACCGGCGGCGCCGTCAGGACCGGCAGGGTCAGCGTGGTGATGTCGTCGAGCACCCACAGCCAGCCGAAGGCAGCGAACATCCCGGCCGCCACTGCGGCCATGACCCGGACCGCCTCCTCGATAGACGCGTAGCGCCAGACCGGTCCGTAGAGGCCCGCGGCCCGGTGCACGACGATCTGCAAGACGATCGGCGGACCCACGACGAGGAGGGCGCGATCCACGACGTGCGGCGGGACGTCGCCCTCGAACCCGGCAGCGAGGGCTAGCAGCCACGCCGCGGCGACGACGCCGACGTCGATGAGGACCAGGCTCAGGTTCTCCCGGCGCCGCGCCCAGCGGTACACCGTGGTCGGCAGCTCATGGTCGACGGCCTCGACACGGCTCGTGACGGCGCGGTCCCGCACTATGCCCCCAGTTGCTTCGACCTGACCCCAGTGATCGGCGAACCGATGCCTGTGGGTATTCCCCGTACCCTTTGGCATTACCCGCCGGTAACACACCGGCGACGACAACCTAGCGGTTTCCCGCGCGGCGTGCTCGGAAAAGTCTGACGGCGTGTCAGACACCGGACGGCGGCGCACGTTGGCTATACCATCGGCCCCACATGGCCTGCCTGAGAACGCTCGCGGCGGCCGGCTGGGTGATGGCAACGATCGCTACTTCGGTCGCTCTGCCACCCGCCGCGGCCGCCCCTGTCGCGACCGCCCAGGACGCCGGGGCGATCGACACCAGCGGCGCCACCGACGTGACGGCGGAGCTGCAGGCTCTGTTCGACCGCACGCCCGACGGCGGTGTCGTTCAGCTTGAGCGGGACGGCGACTACCGCGTCGAGGGGACGATCGTGCTACGCGACCGCCGTGACCTGGTGATCGACGGCGGCGGCGCCCGCATCTTTGCCACCACCACGGGCGAACCCGGCCGGAGCCAGATCCGGATACTCGGTGGTTCCGGCCTCGAGATCCGTAGCCTCGAGATCCAGGGAGCCAATCCCCACGCCGGCCTCGACGAGCGCGCGTACGTGGCGAAGCTCGAGTGGCAGCACGGCATCAGCCTCGAGGGTCCCACCGACGTCGAGATCGACCGCGTCAACGTCCACGACACCTACGGCGACCACATCTTCATCGGCTGGCGGATCGACGACCGTCGGTTGACGGAGCGGGTATGGATCCACGACTCGACCTTCGCCCGCAGCGGCCGGCAGGGCATCGCCGTGATCGACGGCCGCGACATCGTGATCGAGCGCAACCGTTTCACCGACATGAGGCGGGCCACGGTCGACCTCGAGCCGGCCGGTGGGTTGGTGGTCGAGAACGTCCACATCATCGACAACGAGGTCGGCCCGGGCCGGCTGCTGTTCGTGCCGGCGGCCGGCGGGGGCCCGATAAACCGGATCGTCATCGCCCGGAACCGGCTGCACGGTCGCCCGCTCACCATCGACGTGAAGACGCCAGAGGGGCAGCGCCGGCGGCACTTCTGGGTGGTTGACAACACCACGGACGCGATCCACCACGAGGGCCCACTGAGGTTCACGCGTGTCGACGGCGTCGTCGTCCGCGGCAACCGCCAGCCAGTCGGTGAGGGCGCAGCGCTCGTCTCGACCACCGACTCCTGCGACGTGAGGGTGCAGGACAACGATATCGGGCCGAGCACGCGGGCGCTCGGAGGCGAGAGCCGCGAGTGCAACCTCTTCATCACCAGCCAGCCACCCGAGCCGCCACCCGTGGCCGGCCGTGGCCAGGAGGAGAAGGCGGCGGCGCCCACCACAACCCCGCCAACGACGGGGACCACCCCGACGACCGCCGCCCCGTCCACCCCGGCACCCGGCGGATCGCCCACCAGCTTGGCAACGCCCCCGACGACGGCGACGCAGACGCCCACCGCGCTGACGGCCGCTACCTCGTCCCCCGACGACGGTGTGGCCGTCCCGGTCGTCGTGCTGGCGATGGTCCTGGCAGCGCTGGCCGGGGCAGGTGTTGCCGTGGCGGTCAACGCCCGGCGAGCGCGGCCGTGAGCCGCTCGGCGTAGACCGCGGCAGCAGTCGACGCCGAGAACCGGTCAGTGCGCGACCGGGCCTCCCGGCTCATGGCCGCACGGGCCTCGTCGTCGGCCAGCAGCCGCGCCACGGCGTCCGTCATCTCACCCGGCTCGAAGCCGTCCAGCACGAGGCCCGTGACGCCGTGCTCCACCACGCGATCCACGCCCACCACGGGGACCGTCACCATCGGGCAGCCCGCCATCAGCGCCTCGATGGAGACACCGGGCATGCATTCGGTGTCGCTGGTGAGCAGGGCCACATCCACGCCGGCCAACACCTGCTCGGCGTCGTGCCGGTGCCCGAGGAACGTCACAGCATCCGCCACGCCCAGGCGCTCGGCTTGCGCCTCCAGATCGGGGCGCAGCGGCCCCGCTCCCGCCACCACCAGATGCGCCTTACACCCTCGGGTGCCGAGCCGAGCAAGGACCTCCAGCGCCCGGTCGACCCGTTTCTGGCGCACAAGATGCCCGACGAACCCGATCAACGGTGTTCGCTCGGGGACACCGATCTGTGCGCGCAGACGGGCCCCCGCGACCTCCCGGTTGACATCACGAAAGCGATCAGGCCGACGGAAGTTCGGAATGACCCACACCGGCCCACGGAATCCCAACCGCCGAAGCTCCACCTCCTGGTCGTCGGTGAGCGCCACGGCGGCGTCGAACCGCCGGGCCACCATCGCCCACCAGCGCCGCCAAACCGGATTCCACACCTTGTCCGAAAACCCCAGGATCCGCTGCCACACGATGAGGGGACCGCGACGGGGCGCGGCGAGTGCGGTCACCTCCGCGGGCCAGCCTCCGTGGGCCAGCACGACGTCGACGGGCTCCTGCAACAGCACGCGACGCAACCGCCACGCCAGGGAGACGAGTTCGGTCGGCCCCTCCCGCCAGGATCGACCGAGGGGCGGTAGCTGCGGGTCACGCCCGCCATCCGGAGCGGACCCCATTGCCACGACGCTATTCCGGTACCCCAACCGGTCGAGCTCGCCGGCCAGCTCCAGCGCCGCCGTCTCCGAGCCCCGCCGGTGGCTGTGACACACGGCGTGAAGGATGCGCAGCCGAGCGGGCGGCGCGACCTGGGACACGGAGGCAGCGGCGGGAGTCAGACGCATCGGGCCCGAGACGCTAACTCGTCGCGCCGCGGCGCGCCCGGCGTGGATTCAACGACTGGCAAGGGCGTCGGCGATCCGTTTGGCGTAGACCGCAGCGGCGGTCGACGCCGAGAACCGGTCGGTTCGCGCGCGGGACTCGCGGCTCATGCGCCCACGAGTCTCGCCGTCCGCGAGCAACCCCGCGAGGGCCTCCGCCATCACCGCCGGATCATCCCCGTCGAGCACCAGGCCCGTCACGCCATGCTCCACAACCTCTGTCACCCCGCCGATCGGCAGCGTCACGATCGGGCATCCCGCCATCAAGGCCTCGATGGCGACACCCGGGATGCCCTCCGCCTCGCTGGTGAGCAGCGCCAGGTCAACGCCACCCAACACCCACTCGACGTCGTGGCGTTGCCCGAGGAATGTCGCCCCGGTGCGGACGCCCAGCCGCTCGGCCCGAGCCTCGAGCTCCGGGCGCAGCGGACCGGTCCCCGTCACCACCAGGTGGGCCGGGCACCCCCGAAACCGGAGCCGCGCCAGGACCTCCAGCGCCCGTTCCGGGCGCTTCTGACTCACGAGATGGCCGACGAACCCGAGCAGGGGCGTCCCGTCGGCGATGCCCAGCTCCGCACGGAGCCGTCGGGCCGCGACCGACCGGTCGAGGTCGCGAAAACGGTCGGGTTGGCGAAAGTTGGGAATCAGCCACACCGGTCCCCGGTAGCCGAGACAGCGGAGCTCCGCCTCTTGGTTGTCGGTCAGCGCCACGGCGGCGGCGAAGCGGCGGGCCACCGTCGACAACCAGCGCCTACGCACCCCGCCCCACACCTTGTCGGGCCATCCGAGGATGCGCTGCCACACCAGCAGCGGGCCACCGAACGGGACCGCCAGCGCCACCACCTGGGCCGCCCAGCCGCCGTGCGCCAGCACGACGTCGACCGGCTCGCGGGCCAACAGGCGCCGGAGTCGCACCGCCCCGAGGGCGAGCTCGGGCGGCCCCTGTCGTCGGCTGGCGCCCAACGGCGCCAGGCCCGGCTCCTGCTTACCATCGAACGCTCGGCCGAGCGCCACGACGCGGTTGCGGTGCCCCAGCCGGTCCAACTCGTCGGCTAGCTCCAGCGCCACCAGCTCCGCCCCCCGCCGCTGACTGCACGACACGACGTGGAGGATGCGGATCGGTGTCGCCGGGACGGCCTCCGAAGCTGCGCCCGTCGTAACGTCCGTGGCCACAGTGTCCGAGACGGTAACCGACTCCACAGATCGGCAACGGCGTTGCCCGCACCGAATGGTGTGGCGCTAACCTCGCAGCGTGGCTGGGGCAGTCTTCGTGGTGGCGGGCTCGACGACACCGGAACAAGGGCCCGTCGCTGCTCTGCTCAGCACCGCTGGTTGGGCTGCGGCCGCCGAGCGCGTGCTCGGGCAGTCGTGGGTGGTGACCCCCACCGGTGTCTTCACACCGTCCGTGGCGCGGCTGCGAGGCTCGGACCCCGCCCTCCGCAGCCGCAGCGAGGCGAGCGTTCGTCGGCGGGTCCCGGCCGTGGCCAAGACCGCCGGCAGGGACGTGCTCAGCTGGCGGATGAGCCGGCGGTTCGGAGTCGACCCCGACGGTCCGTGGTCGGCCACCGACGTCGCCTTCGTGTGGCAGCGCCACGACCTGTTCCACACGACGGGGCTGGAGCTGGCGCGGCGCCTCGGGGCGCCGTCGGTGCTGTTCGTCCCCGCGGCCAAGGTGTGGGAGGCGGAGCAATGGGGCACGCGGCGGCCCGGCTGGGGACGCCTGCTCGAATGGCGCGCCGAGCGGCCGTCGTTGCTCGGCGCGGACCTCGTGGCGTGTGGGAGCCAGCCGGTCGCCGACCAGGTCGTCCGCCTGGGAGTCCCCCACGAGCGGGTGCTGCTCACCCCCACGGGTGTGGACCTCGACCTGTTCGCTGAGCCACCCGACCCCACGCCGCTCCGGCGCCGCCTGGGCCTCGAGGACCGCTTCGTGGTCGGGTGGGTCGGGAGCTTCAGGCGGTTCCATGCGCTCGACCAGGTGGTGGACGCGGCCGCGACCGTGCCGAACGCCGCCCTGCTGCTGGTGGGGGACGGTCCCGAGCGAGCGCGGATCGAGCTGCTCACCCGCGACCTCGGGGTGACGGCGATGTTCACCGGAACCGTCGCCCACCACGAGCTTCCCGCGTACATGGCGGCGATGGATGCGGCGGTGGTCCTCGCCCGGCGCGGTCAGCCGTTCCACTACTCGCCGCTCAAGCTGGCCGAGTACCTGGCGGCCGGGCTGCCAGTGGTGGCGCCCGCCACGGGCCAGCTGCTGGACCGGCTCACCGACGGCGTCGACGCAGTCGTGGTGCCACCCCACGACGTCGACGCCCTCGGCGTGGCGCTGCGCCGCCTGCGGGACGACCCCGAGGAACGGATCCGGCTGGGGAAGGCGGCCCGGGCGGCAGCCGAGGCCGACTGGTCGTGGGACCACCAGGTCCGGCGCGTTCTGGGGGCCGTCGCGTACGTACCATCAGCTGGGTGACGCGTCCGCTCTTTGCACGGATCTGGTCCGATCCCAACCAGTTCGGTGCCTGGGGCCAGGACACGGCCAGTTCGGTGCCGAGACGCGGCATAGGTTCAGAGCAGCTCGACGTCACCCAGCCCGAGGGCCCAGTCGTCGAGGCGGCCGCCGGGCACGGCTTCCCGTAACGGGCGCCAGGTGAGGATCGGGCCCTGCCCGGGGGCTCGGACGAAGCCGTCGCGACCCACCGGGGCACAACCCAGCCGGACCACGTAGTCGGCACCGCATTCGCGGACCACCGCCCGCACGAGGGCTCGGTCTGCCCCGCGATCGCCTTGGGGGACGAGAACTTCGCACAGGGCGCATTCGAGGGCCGGACCCCGGCGCCGCAGCCGGAAGATCGCGACCCCGTCCCGCACGTCGTCCCCCAGCGTGATGGCGCGGTACGACAAGGGCTCGAAGCCGTACCGCCAGCGCAGGTATGCCGGTGTGCGGTGGGTCGCCAGTCCGCTCACCGGGCGCAGCGCATCCAGAAGGTCACGAATGGCCGACGACGCGAGCACGTCGGGCGCCGGTTGTCCTGCGGTCGACGGCTCCGACCAAACGTCGGCGGGGACCCGGGCGCGAGCCACACGCAGCGCGGACAGGGGCGAGGCGACCCGGACGCTGACACCGAGCCGGCCGACCTGCGACCACCCCACCTTGAGGTTTCCGGGCCGGCTGTTGTCGTTCGGCGTGTTGAAGACGAACGCGACCCCCTCGGAGCTGACCTCGTTCACTGCGTGCAGATTCAGCCGTCGGAAGATGCCACGTCGCTGGTGGCTCGGGCGGGTCGCCGTGTCGACCGCGCGCACGGTGCGAAGCACCTCACCATCGGGCGTCACGTGCTCCCAACGCAGGAAGACGCGATGCCCGACGATGACCTCGCCGTCGACGGCAACCCATGACAGTGAGGCGCCGAACGGATTCTGCTGGTGCTTCCAGGCATAGAAGGCGTCGAACCAGCCATCGGTCAGCCAACCCAGGGTCGATCCGAGCAGGTCGAGAATCGCAGGCCGATCAGATGGCTCGGCGGCACGAACATCGATGGAGTCCGTGAACACCCCGGTCATCGGAAAGCTCGCAACAGGTCGATCCCAGCCAGTCGCCGCACCTCTGATAGGACTCCGGGCCCGCGGAAGCGGTCATAGGCGTCCTCGGAATAACCCGGAGGGCCCGCAGCGATGTGCGCCGGCTGGAGTCTACGTCAGGATGTCACCTGTCACCTTCGGCTTCGACCGCGACGCGGAAGCGCTCGGGCCTGCTCGTGCTGCGGGCGCAATGACGAGACCGGGGGACAACGCACCGGCGAGACCCGCTACCATCCGCCTCTCGCTGGTACAGCCTGGGAGCACTGGGGGGATCGGTCGATGAGCACCGCACAGTCATCCACACCAACCGGGTTCGAGCGCGTCGCAACCTCCACGTGGCGGTCGGTGCGACGGTTCCTTCCGACGTCGGTGGCCGAGACGATCCGCAAGCCGGCTCGGCGCGCTCTGCACGCGCTCGGTCTCATTCGGAGCGCGTGAGGCCCAGTCGACGGTCAGGGCAGGCCTTGCCCGGCGACCTGGCGGAGGTAGCGGCGCCTGTGCTGATGCAGGGTCGGCAGGAAGTCGAGATATCCGACAACGTTCGGACCTGATACTCGACGCGGTCAGCCGGGTCCGCCGCGTAAAGGGGAACGCCCTCCTGGATGATCCGATCGAGCCCGGCGCTCCCCAAACGGCGACATCCGCGTCGCTCGTCGGGGGGTGGCGATGCGAGGCGCGTGAGCCGAACAGGTAGGCCAACCGCACGCTGGCGTCGGCAAATGCCTGCGCCAAGGCTCCCCCGTCGAAAGTCATCCGGCGAGTCTACGGGTCGTCCCGCGGACCTTCGGTGGTGGCCGCCCCCGGCAACGAAGCACGTTACGCGTCGTCACTGGACCGCGCCCGCTAACTTGCCGCACCGTGACGCCGCCAGGGCACCCGCCGACGCTCAGCGTCGTGGTGGTCGTGCACGACATGGCGCGTGAGCTCCCTCGGACGCTGCGGTCGCTCAGCCCCGGCTACCAGCACGGCCTAACGGTCGACGACTACGAGGTGGTCGTGGTCGACAACGGCTCGCCGCGCCCGGTGGACGACCTGGTTGCCAGCTTCGACGGTCGCCTGCGGCTGGAGCGCATCCACCCGGCGCCGCCGTCGCCCGCCCGTGCCGCCAACGTTGGGCTCCGACTGGCTGCTGGCGACCTGGTCGGCCTCGTTGTCGATGGCGCCCGCCTGGTGTCGCCGGGCCTCCTGGCCCAGGCCCGGCGGGCGGCATGCCTGGCAGCCCGCCCGGTCATCACCGCCCCGGCCTTCCACCTGGGGCCGGTACGCCACATGGAAGCCGCACAGGCGGGCTACGACCAGGCCGCCGAGGACCGGCTGCTGGCCGAGACGCGATGGGCAGAGAACGGCTATCGGCTCTTCGAGCTCAGCACCCCGGCCGGGTCCTGGGGCCGGGGACTGTTCGGGCCCGCCGGCGAGAGCAGCAGCCTCTTCTGTCCGCGGGTGATCTGGGACGATCTGGGCGGGCTCGACGAGCGCTTTGCCCTGCCGGGCGGCGGGCTCGTCAACCACGACCTCTATCGGCGCGCCTGCGCGCTGGAGGAGGTTGAGCTGATCGTCCTGCTCGGCGAGGGGACGTTCCACCAGCACCACGGTGGTGCCGCTACCACGCGCTGCTACTCGTGGGACGAGATGCATGCCGAGTACCAGGCGATCACCGGCGTGCCCCATCAACCACCCGCCAACTCGCCCGTCTACCTCGGGCCCGTGCGGCCGGCGCTCCTTCCCCTCATCGAGCGCTCGGCCCGCCAGGCGATCACACGGCTGGCGACCACGAGAAGTGACGGCTGACGCCCGCTAGGATCGCCTCTCCGACTGGGTCAGGACTGGGAGGATGCAGTGGGACGCAGGGACCTCCTCGCGCTGGCGGGCGTCGCGGTGCTGGCCCTCGTGGCGTGCGGTGACGACGACGACACGGGCGGCGGATCGGAGGCCGAGTCGGGCGATGTGATCGCCGCGGTCCATACCGTGGCGTCCCTCGAGCCGGTCGTCAGCGAGCTCGTGACGACCTACAACGAGACGTCCGACAGCGGCATCGAGCTCGCAGTAGAGGCTCCCGAAGACGCGGTGCAGGCCGTCTCGCAAGGCACACCGGCGATCCTGCCCGGCCTATGGCTGGAAGGCGTCGACGCCGAGGGTGTCGTCATCGGACGAAACCTGGCGATCATCGTCGTGCCTGCGGGCAACCCCGCACAGGTCACCGGCGTCGACGCCTTCGTCCCCGACTCCGGCCTCGATACCCAGATCTGCGGCGCCAACACCCCGGCCGGCAACGTCGCCACCCAGGTCCTCTTACTCGGTGGCGTCGCGCCAGACCCCAGCCGCATCGTCGAGGGCTGTGACGCCGACGCCGTCGCGCGCGTGGCGAGCGGCGAGCTGGACGCCGCCCTGGTGTTCCGCAGCAACGCGGAGATTCCCGAGGGCGTCGAGCTCGTCAACATCGCCGAGGACCAGAACGTCGTGATCGACGTCGAGTACGCGCCGGCGGTAAGCGATGCCAGCGCCGACTCGTTCCAGGGCTTCCTGGAATCCGACGCCGCCACGCAGATCCTGAGCCAGCACGGGTTCCTGCCGTGACGGTCGGGCGCGCGGAGCACGCGGCCCCCATCGCGATCACCGGGATGCATCGGTCGGGGACATCCATGGTCACCCGCGCGCTGCACGACTCCGGGCTGCACCTCGTCGGGACCGGCGCGGAAGAGCTGATCGAGGCCGCCGAGGACAACCCCGAGGGCTTCTGGGAGAACAAGGCGATTCGCGACTGCAACGACGAGCTGCTCGAGGCCGCCGGGGGGGCGTGGGACAACCCGCCGGCGCTGCCGCCCGTGGCCGTCGACGATCCCCGCGTCGGGCACGTCGCCGAGCCGGCCACGGCCGCGCTCACCGCGCTGCGTGAGCACGACCAATGGGGGTTCAAGGACCCGCGCACGTGCCTCACGGCCGCCTATTGGCTCGAACTCGAGCCGGAGTTGCGCTTCGTCATCTGCGTGCGGCACCCCGTCGACGTGGCCCTGTCGCTCAAGCGGCGGAACCAGAGCTCGTACTCGCTGGGCCTCGCACTGTGGGAGCGCCACTACGCCACGGTGCTCGACCAGGTCCCGGCCGAGCGTCGCATCGTGACCCACTACGACACGTTCTTCATCGACCCCGAGGGTGAGATAGCGCGGCTGTGCGCCTTCGCCGGGCTGGAGCCGGCGACGCCCCGCGTGCGGACGGATCTGCGCCACCACACGACCGACATCGACCTCGGCGACGCCGGCGTGAGCGACGGCGTGCGGACGTTGTACGCCGACCTGTGCCGGGAGGCCGGCGTGCCGCCACCCCGCCTGGCCCCCCGGGACGAGGGCCGGGTCCGCCGCCTGATCCTCGACGGCGCCGTCGCGCAACGCCACGCCGACCAGCGGCAGGCCGCCATCGACCACCTGCAAGAGCGCGAGGAGCAGTTCCGCGCCGCCCATGCCAAGGCCGAGCAAGCGCGCCGCGACAGGGTGCGCCACCTGGAGAGCCAGGTCGCCGCGGCGCGCCTCGCCGCGCTCGAGAGCGAGACGGTGACCGCCCTCACCGCCGTGCGCGAGTCGCTTGCCCGCATCGAAGAGCGCACCCGCCGCGCAGAGGCCCGGTCTGTCACCGGGATGGTCGGTCGGGCCGCCCGCGCCGCAGCCCGGCGCCTGCCGCCCCCGACCCAGCAGGCGCTCCGGCGGGGGCGACGCCTCGCACAGCGCGCCGCCGCCGAGCCAGGCCCGACCGCGAAGGTAGTCAAGCAGAGGGC
>JBKPHE010000099.1:0-3859 GCA_046744485.1 Actinomycetota bacterium
GCCCAGTTGGGCTGCCATCGTTCTGCCGTGCTTGTCGGTCCTCTGTGGGAGGTCGCAGCGTCGTCGCAGGCCGGGGTCACCTTCCCGTCCGCGGTCGCCTTCGATGTCGTCGAGCGGGTGGCTGGCGCGCCCACGACGGCGTTCGCGGCGATCGAGCAGCGCTGAAACGCGCCTTCGGGTGGCTGCCTCATCATCCGTCGGCGGCGGGACCGACAGAGCTGTCGATGAAGTACCACCCGCGACATCTGGGAACAGTTCGGCCAACCGCCCAGTTCGCCCATCGGCCGGTGTCTATACAGGACGGAACTGCGACAGGCGCGGGAAGAAGGTGACGCGACAGTGAGGATGGTGACAGGCGACCTGATCTCGAGAGCTCGGGCAGGGGACGGCGACGCGTTCCGCGAGCTGACCGAGCCGTACCGTCGCGAGCTGCAGGTGCATTGCTACCGGATGCTCGGATCGTTCCAGGACGCCGAGGACACCGTCCAAGACACGCTGCTGGCCGCCTGGCAAGGCCTCGGAGAGTTCGAAGGACGCGCCTCGCTCCGCACCTGGCTCTACCGGATCGCCACCAACCGGTGCCTCAACGCGCGTCGCTCGGCCAGCCGACGACCCGCCAAGGAGTGGGACGTGCCCGAGTATCAACCGCCCGAGCCCACCCGGCTCGGCGAAGTCGTGTGGCTCCAGCCGTATCCCGACGCCCTCCTCGAAGGTGCGATCGACGTGCCGCTCGGCCCCGAGGCACGCTACGACCAGACCGAATCCATGTCCCTGGCCTTCGTGACGGCGCTGCAGGCCCTGCCACCTCGCCAGCTCGCCGTGCTCATCTTGCGGGACGTCCTCGGCTTCCACGCGAAGGAGGTGGCCGAGATGCTCGACTCGACCGTCGAATCGGTCAACAGCGCCCTCAAACGGGCCCGCTCCAGCCTCCGGCGCGTCCTACCGCCAGCGGCCGGCCGCGAACCGCCGCCGGCCTCCGACTCACCTGCCGAGGAGGCGATCGTGGAGAAGTTCGTCAGGGCGTACGACTCCGCCGATCTCGACGCGTTGGTGGCCCTTCTGACTGACGACGTCTTCATGTCGATGCCACCGATGCCCTTCGAATACGAGGGCCGAGACGCCGTGGCCCGCTTCTGCGCCAGCCTGTTCGGCTCGGGTCGAAGGTTCGACCTCGTGCGCACGCGAGCCAACGCTCAGCCTGCCTTCGGCGCCTACCTGCGCTCCGCTACCGGCGTCCGCCACGGGACCGGCCTCATCGTCCTCACCCTCACCGGCGATCGGATCTGCGCCATGACCCATTTCGCCAACAGCGTGCTCCCATCCTTCGGGCTACCGCGATCGCTCCCGAACCGGTAGCCACCTTCCGGGCGGTAGACATACGCGGCAGCGTCAGGCTGTGCGAATCATCTGACCGCGCCGAAGTCACTGACTGCGAGGGGCGAACGCGATCCACCTCGCACCGGGCCCTGCGACTCGCCGTCGTGTCGGCCCGAGGCGTGAGCCGCTCGGACCGCAGCCTGTATTGGCAGGGGCGCTGGGGCGTCCTCTTGTCGTTGACCGAGGATTGCGCTCAGGGAAGGGAGGTCACGATCGAGCGGAGCGCTTCCGGGGGAGCGCCGAACGAGCGCAGTCCGTACTCGACGCCTGCGTGTGTCCACGTCAACCAACCGATCTCGGCCTGCTCGCCGGCGGCGTCGCCGCACACGCCCGGGCCCACTGAGCCATAGACGTGGGTGCCGTCGGGCAGCGTCAGGTACGTCGAGTTGCCGAGGCCGCCGTTGGGGTCGCCGGGACGGTCAGGGATCGCTCTTAGGTGGATGGACGTGGGGCAGCCCTCTGTCCAGCTCTCGCCCGGAGGCGACCAGTTCCGCCGGAGCAGCACACTGTCCACCGGGCTGGGCGGCTGCCCGTCGACCTCGACCCCAGCGGGATAGAACTCCACCTCGCTGGAAAAGAGTTCCCAGCCCCTAGGGATGCCCGACGGCATGGCCACGCGAACACCCAGGAGCGCCGAGGCTTCGTCGTCGTCGACGTCGCGGCACGGGTCGGGGTAGCAGGAGGCCGGATCCGCGTCGGCGGACGAGCCCGTCGTCGCCGTCGTCGTGCCCTCGTCGGCGTCGTGGCCGGTGACCAGAGCGGCCACGCCTAGAACTGCGAATGCGACGGCGGCCATGCCCGCGAACGCCACTGCGAGGCGGCGCCGAGAACGTCGGGCTGCCGTGTCCGGCAAGACCGGCCGTAGGCCACTGACCTCGGCGGGATGCACGGGTTCGGCGGCGGCCTCGATGAGGACACGCAACTGGTCAGCCAAGTCGGTCATGGTGGGCCTCCAGGTCGGTGCGAAGCTTGCGGAGCCCCCGCTCGAGGTGGTTCTGGACGGTGGTCGGACGGCTGCCGGTCAGCTCGGCGACCTCGCGGTGCGTCCAGCCGAAGCCGTGAACCAGCACAACCGCGATCCGCTGGCGTTCGGACAGCCGTGCGAGCGCCGGCCCGAGGCCCGGCTCGACGTGGGGCTCTCGGGCTGTGTTGACGTCGAAGACCACGGGTTGGCGCCGCGCCCTGGTCCGCGACCGGCCCACCCGGAACAGGTAACGGTGCGGGTACTTCATCGCCCGCACGCGGTCCCAGTTCTCCCACGCCCAGCTCAGCGCCTCGGCGGTGGCCTCGCGACCGCGCTGGCTGCCGTACGCCGCTACCAGCGCGCGCCGGAGACGGGGCTCGACGTCGTGGACGAAGCGCTCGAACATCACCTCCGGCGACGGCTCAGCGACACCGGGCTCGCTCGTCATCATCACCCCCTAAGAGCACTGAGTCGGCTGATCCCACCACAGGCGTGAGCCACAAAGCATGGGGTTCCGGACCTCAGATCCAGGGGGAGAGAGGCCAGTGATCCGCGCTCCGGTCGGCGAGAACGGTGCCGTTGCCGCAAATCGCGGCGGCGATCGAGTGAGCGTGACGAGCCTCCGCTCTCGCCCCGGCGAGATCGACTGCGCATCGCCGTCAGGGACTCACAGGTTGTTGATCTCGACCTACGGCTGACACGGACGCGTCTCCGGCGTCGTCGCGGCGCCGAACGGTCCCAGCGCGGCGCGGGGCGTGGCGACAACCCGAGGGGGCAGGTACCTCCAGGCGACGACGGCCCCGAGTAGCGTGACGGCTGCTGCGACGAGCAGCCCGGTGCGGGCACCGTCGATGAATCCGCCGGTGGCGAGCGCCAGGATCTGTTCGCCGGTTCTGCCGCCGGCTTGCTCGGTGACCCTGGCGGCGCTGGCGATGGACGTCTCGGCCTGTGCGACGGCGTCGGCGGGCAGGGTTGCGGCAGACGCGCCGGAGAACGCGTGGCTGTAGGCGGCCGAGAGCAGGCTGCCGACAACGGCCACGCCGATCGCGCCGGCGGTGAGGCGAGTGGTGTCGTTCACCGCCGCCGCGACGGCCGCCCGGTCACGGGCGACGCTACCCATGATCGACGCGGTGGCGGGCGCCATCGTGCAGCCCATGCCGATGCCGGTGAGGCTCAGTGCCACTGCGAGCACGCCATAGCCGGAGTCGGCGTCGAGTGTCGCCCCGGTGGCGAGGCCGACGGCGGCGATCGCGAGCCCGGCGGTGACGACCAGCCGCGTGCCGACCCGGCCGGCGACACGGACGGAGACCTGAGCGAACACCACGAACAGGGCGGGGAGGGGCACGAGCCGCAGTCCGGCGGCGAAGGGGTCGTAGCCCATGACCGACTGCAACGCCTGGGTCGAGATGAACATGAGCGCGAAGAGGCCGAAGAACAGGGCCATGATGGCGGCGATGGCCGCGCTGAAGCCGGGGTCCGAGAAGAAGCCAAGGTCCAGCATCGGCTCGTTGGCCCGCA
>JBKPHE010000039.1:0-5132 GCA_046744485.1 Actinomycetota bacterium
ACCGTGGGAGGGGACGTCCCAGGCGTTGACGGCTCCACAATCATCGCGCAAGGGTCGTGGGAGCGAAACCCTTCGACCGGTTCGGGTCTTGCACGTAAGGCCGTGTCCCTCGGCCCGACGGGTGGCAAAAGCGGCCACCAGGGGTTCGCGTGACGTTCCTGGCGGGGCACATCACCACCGGGTCTGGTGGTCCCGAGCAACCAGGCGAGACGGCGGTCTCCGTCAGAGCGACTCGCGCCGACACGGCCGACATCCAGGTGTCCGGCAACGTCATCGGGTCGATGCCGGCTGCCAGCTCGCGGGCGCTCTACCTCCAGGCCCGTTCCGGTCGGACGTTGTCGACCGTTCGCATCGAAGCGAACTCCGTGACCGACGTCGCCTTCGGTGTCGTCTTCGACGTCGCCGCCGATGCGTCGATCCGTGATGTGGTGGCCAGCGCAAACACGTGGTCCGTTGGCCGCGAGGTCTACCGCGGCGAGGAGCGCGTCGACGGATTCACGGCGGACTGAGGGTCGAGAACGCTCTCGGACGCCGGATCACGGGGCGCCGAGTCTGCTCAGACGACCTGGTCGACGAGGGCACCGAGGATCTCGGCCAGCTGGCCATCGTCGTTGCGGACCTCGATGCGCTGCGTCCCCAGCACGACTCCGTGGTGCTCGAGCCAAGCCTGCTCGATCTCGCCCAACATCCGGTTCTGCCGCTCGAGCTCCTTCTGGCGCTCGTCGACATCCAGTCGTTCGAGGCGGCTCTGACGGCCCGGGCGGGCGTCGAGTCGGGCGACCGCCGTCTCGACCGACGCGGCAACCAGTATCAGTAGGTCCGGCCCCAGCCCCGCCGTCCCCGGCCCCGAGGCCGTCAGGCAGGCGCGCCAGTCGCCGCCCCGATACCCAATCGAGCAGAGCTCTTGCACGATGCCTTGGTCGAACACATGGATGCCCGGTCGGGATCGTGCGCGGCGATACAGCCCGCGGACTACGAGCCAGTTCAGGGAGCGGTGCAGGACGTCTCGCACTGACTGGTTCGAGCGGTGGATGGCAGCCAGCGCGCGAGAGGAGTCGACTGGCGCGCGTGCCATCTCGCGAGACGCGATGAGCACTTTCGCTCCGACGCGGAAGCTGGCACGCCGGGTCGGCGCCACCACGGCCAGCGGCCGGGACACATGGACCCCCCGTGCGACGAGGTGCTCGGCGAGGGTGCTGGCGATCAACGACTTGCCCGCGCCCGGCGGACCGCACAGCTCGACCGTGCGCGCCTCGACCTCACCTCGCACCCGCTCGACCGTAGCGGCTCGGGCCCGTACGAGTACTCACCACGCAGACGTCGACCGTCCACAGCCCGGGAAGGTCGACCTCACGAACACCACGCCCGGGCTCCGCAGCTGGTCGACGCGGCCTCGATGTCGTCGACCTTCCACGCCGATCTGCGTGTGCGTGCCCGCCGCCGTGCCGGCCGATCCGAACAGCTACGACTGGGAGTTCGTGCCCATCGCCGGTCAGGCCTTCACCGATTCAGGGAGCACCAGCTGCACCGGCTCGTGACGCCCGGTCCCAGGCTGGCCCCACCAGCTGTCGAGATCGCGGCTCCGTCCTGAGCTGGGAGCGCTCCAGTTCAGGATGCGGGTGTCAGGTCGGGTAGATCACAGGCGCCGCTAATACTTCGGCCGATGCCGCCTTGGACCTCGCGACTTCGCTGGTCACAGCGCTATCCGGGTCAGCCGCCCCGCCCGGGTACGACCCGATATGCGTCGTAGACGCTGTCGATGCCCCTGATGGTCGACAGGAGGGAGTCCAGGTGCGAGGGGTCGCCCAGCTCCATGTCGAAGCGCATCTTCGAGACCCGGTCCGAGCCGGTCTGGGTGGTGCAGCTCAGGATGTTGACGCGGTGGTCGGCGAACACCATGGTCACGTCACGGAGCAGCTTGGCCCGGTCGAGCGCCTTGACCTCGACGGAGGCGATGAACACCCCACCCGGTTCGATGTCCCACTCCACGTCGATCAGCCGGTCGGCCTGGCCAGAGGCCAGTGACACGGCGTTGGCGCAGTCGGCCCGGTGGACCGAGACGCCCCGACCCCGGGTAACGAAGCCGATGATCTCGTCGCCGGGCACCGGCGTGCAGCAGCGGGACAGCCGCACGAAGACGTCGTCGAGTCCCTCGACGTGGACCCCCGTCGGCCCCCTGGCGACGCGGTTCCGGCGGGGCTGGCGGATCGTTGTCGGGAGCGTCTCCTCCTGCTCCGGCCCGACCTCGCGCAGCGACTTGGTGACCCGTGCCGCCACGGCCTTGGCCGACACATGGTTCTCGCCGATGGCCGCGTACAGCGCGTCCAGGTCCGCGTAGTTCATCGTCTTGGCGGTGTCGCCCAGGACGGCGCCGCTTTGCAGCTTCTGGACGGGGAGTCCCTCCCTGCGCAGCGCCTTCATCAGGTCGTCACGGCCCTGCTCGATCGCGTCCTCGCGACGCTCGCGGGAGAACCATTGACGGATCTTCGAGGCCGCCCGGGGTGTGGCGACGATCTGCAACCAGTCGCGGGACGGCCCGGCACCCTCGACCTTGGACGTGAAGATCTCGACGGTGTCCCCGGACGCCAGCTTCGAGTCCAGGGGCACCAGCCGGCCGTTGACCCGGGCGCCGACGCAGGCGTGCCCCACCTCGGTGTGGATGGCGTAGGCGAAGTCGATTGGGGCCGCCCCCACCGGCAGGGTCACGACCTTGCCCTTGGGCGTGAAGACGAAGACCTCGTCCTGCTCGAGGTCGATCTTCAGCCGCTGCATGAACTCGTCGGGATCGGTGGTCTCCGACTGCCAGTCGACGATGCGGTTGAGCCAGGGCAGGTCGCTGTCGTTGGGGTCGCGGTCCTTGTAGGCCCAGTGCGCCGCCACCCCCTGCTCGGCCCGGGCGTGCATCTCCCAGGTGCGGATCTGCACCTCCAGGGGCTTGCCCTGCGGCCCGATCACGGTGGTGTGCAGGGACTGGTAGAGGTTGAACTTGGGCATGGCCACGTAGTCCTTGAACCGGCCCTGCACCGGCTTCCAGGTGGCGTGGATCGAGCCGAGGGCGGCGTAGCAGTCCTTCACCGATTCGACCACGACCCGCATGCCCACCAGGTCGAAGATGTCGTCGAACTCGCGGCCCTTGACCACCATCTTCTCGTAGATGGAGTAGAGGTGCTTCGGGCGACCGGTGACCTCGGCGCTGATGCCGAGCTCGGCGAGGCGCTGGCGCACCTCCTCGAGCACCTGCGTGAGGTACAGGTCGCGCTCGGGCGTGCGCACCGACAACATGTGGTCGATCTCGGCGTAGCGCTTGGGGTGCAGCGCCGCGAACGCCAGGTCCTCGAGCTGCGTCTTGACGTCCTGCATGCCCAAGCGGTGGGCCAGCGGGCCGTAGATGTCGAGCGTCTCGTGGGCGATGCGCTCCTGCTTCCACGCCGGCAGCGCCGCGATGGTGCGCATGTTGTGGAGCCGGTCGGCCAGCTTGATGATCAGGACCCGCAGGTCCTTCGCCATCGCCACCAGCATCTTGCGCATCGTGGCCGCCTGCTGGGCCTCCTTCGAGTTGAACTGGACGCGCTCGAGCTTGGTGACGCCGTCGACGATGGCGGCCACGTCGCCGCCGAAGGATCGGGCGATGTCGTCGAGCGTGACGCCGGTGTCCTCGACCGTGTCGTGGAGCAAGGCGGCGGCGATGGTGATGTCGTCGAGCCCGAGGTCGGACACGATGCGGGCCACCGCCAGCGGGTGCTGGACGTACGGCTCGCCCGAGTCGCGGCTCTGTCCCGAATGGGCGTCGGCCGACTGCAGGTACGCCCGGGTGATGAGCGCCGTGGGCGCCTTGGGGTGCCGTTGCCGGAACGAGTTCAGCAGTGGCGCGACCTCGTCCGCGGGCGGCTGATGGTTGCGCCGCCACGGCAGGACTCGATCGACCGTGGGCACCCCTGCCTCCTTCTCTTTTCAGACCGTGATCAAAGCCAGCACGTCGTGCTGTTTGGGCAGTTTCGCCCTTCCGCCGAGGAATCCCAACTCGACCACGAACGCCAGCCCGGCGATCACGCCGCCCAGGCGGTCGACCAGGCGGCAGGTGGCCAAGGCGGTGCCGCCGGTGGCGAGGACGTCGTCGACCACATAGACGGCGTCGCCCGGGGTGATGCCGTCGTCGTGGATCTCGAGCGCGTCGGTGCCGTACTCGAGCTCGTACGTCTCGGTGACGGTCTTCCACGGGAGCTTGCCCGGCTTGCGGACCGGGACGAAGCCGGCGCCGAGCCGGTAGGCGACGGCGGCGGCGAAGATGAAGCCACGCGCCTCGATGCCCACGACCTTGTCCACGGTGAGCCCGGCGGCGTGGTCGGCGATGGCGTCGACGGCGTAGCGGAAGGCGTCGACGTCGGCGAGCAGCGGTGTCAGGTCCTTGAAGACGATGCCCGGCTGGGGGAAGTCGGGGACGTCACGCAGGTGGCTCGCCAGCCATGCCGAGTCTCGGCTCATGGGCCAGGACGTTAACGCTCGGACGACGGCGCCCGCCCCGATCGCGTTTTGTTCGCGGAACTGGCCGCTGGGGCGACCCATCCCGCGAAGGAAACGGGGGGTCAGCGGGTGCGCTTGGTCTTCTTCCGCGGTCGCGGCGGTATGGCCCTGCCGCCGGGCGTCACCACCCGTGTCTCCCCCTCCACCGGGCGCGTGGCGGTGCCGGTCTTGGCCGGCTGGCGGGGGGACGGCGAACCGACGGCCGTCGACCCGGCGGCCACGGCGGCGGCGACAGCCTCGGACTCACCGCCGCGGGCGTCGACGCGCCGCTTGATGTCGCGGTAGCGGGGCTCGCGCTCCTTGAGCCATGCCAGCATCGGCGAGGCGATGAACAGCGACGAGTACGCCCCCGAGAACAGGCCGATGAGCAGGGCGATGGCGAACTCCTGGAGCACGACCGCACCCATGATCCACGAACCGACGATGAGCAACGAGCCCACCGGCAGCAGGGCGGTGATGGTCGTGTTCAACGAGCGCATGAGGGCCTGGTTGAGCGACACGTTGACCATGCCCCCGTAGCTCAGGCCGCCGGTCGACGACACCAGCCGGGTGTTCTCGTCGACCTTGTCGAACACGACGATGCCGTCGTAGATCGAATAGCCGAGGATCGT
>JBKPHE010000012.1:0-10066 GCA_046744485.1 Actinomycetota bacterium
GAGTTACCCGACACGTCGCGGAACCCGGCGTCGATGCCGTAGGGCCGCTTCTCGGGGGTCTCGGTGAACTCGACGCCCCGGGCGACGAGCTCCTCGTAGGTCGCTTGGCAGTCGTCGGTGGTCAGGAACACGGTGCTGGCGAAGCCCTTGGCGGTGAGGGTGCGGACCTGGTCGGCCGTCTCCTCGTCCATCACTGGCGGGCCGGGGATGGCCATCAGCACGATCGAGACGTCGGGCTGCCCGGCCGGGCCCACCGTCAGCCACCGAAAGCCCAGCTCGGCCAGGGTCACGTCGGCGCGGACCTCCATGCCGACTTTTGCGGTGTAGAAGTCCAGGGCCTCGTCCTGGTCGTGCACCCATAGCTGGGCGTTCGCGATGCGCAGCATCGTGTCCTCCTGATTGTGATCGACCCTCGTCGATCGAGGATCCGTTCTCACCCAGGACGGTACGGACCGCCCACTCAGCCGTCTTCTCGAAACGTGCGGTGTCGGGGGCGGCCGTTGGCTTGTAGCACGCAGCCGGGGACCATCGCCCACGCCGCCGCCGGCGGGTAGCTGGCCCGGTAGGCGGTCGGCGTCCTGCCGAACATGCGCCCGAAGCTGGTGGTGAACGACCCCACGCTGGTCAACCCCACGGCCATGCACACGTCGGCCACCGACCAGTCGGTCGTGCGGAGCAGCGCGGCCGCCCGCTCGAGCCGCCGCGTGAGCAGGTACTGGTGGGGCGACTCGCCGAACACACGTTGGAACTCACGGCTGAAGTGCGCAGACGACAGGTGTGCTGCCCGCGCCATGTCGGCCACGGTCAGCGCGTCGGAGTAGCGGCGATCGGCCAGGTCCTTCGCCCGCAGCAGATGCCGGGCCGGCGGCTGATCGACCAAAGCCAAGTACCTCCTTCGCTGTCGCCCGACGGCGGGATCCGTTCCATCCATGATGCCGAGTCGAACTGCCGATCGGCGGCGGCGTCATCCTCCTTCGAGCCGAAGAGGAGCAGCAGAACCGCGAACCGGGCCTCGCGAGCGCAGCGAATGACTCCAACGACATGTGGGACGGGTCGCAGGGTGTTTGCTCGACACGACCGCGAACGTGATCATCGAACAAACCCGAGGAGGGTCATGAGCCTGCTCCAATACTCGGTCGCCGATCGGGTGGCCACCGTGGCGATGGACGATGGCAAGGCCAATGCCCTGTCGCCGGCGATGCTCGCGGCCCTGAGCGATGCGCTCGATCGTGCCGAGACCGAGGATGTCGTCGCCGTCGTGCTCGCCGGACGGCCCGGACGGTTCTCCGGCGGTTTCGACCTCGGGGTGCTCCGTGCTGGCGGTCCCGAGGCCGGGGACATGGTGCGGGCCGGCTTCGAGCTCGCGGAACGCCTGCTCCGCTACCCGCGGCCGGTCGTGATCGCCTGCACGGGCCACGCAGTGGCGATGGGTTCGTTCCTCGTGTGTGCCGGCGACTACCGAGTCGGTGCGGCCGGTGAGTTCAAGATCCAGGCCAACGAGGTCGCCATCGGCATCACCATGCCGTACGCGGCGGTGGCCCTTCTGCGCTACCGACTCACCCCATCTGCCTTCGACCGTGCCGTCGGCCTGGCCGCGACCTTCGCACCGACGGACGCCGTCGGAGCTGGGTGGCTCGATCAGGTCGTCGAACCGGAGGCCGTGGTCCCTGCCGCTCAATCGGCGGCTGCATCGTTCGCCGGCCTCGATCCCGCTGCGCACACCGCGTCGAAGGTCCGCGCCAGGGCCACCGTGCTCGCCGGCATCCGTCGCGCCATCGAGTCGGGCGATCGCGAGTAGCTCGCCGCGGCCAAGGCCGGCCGATCGGGTGCGTCACGTGTTGCCGGGTGGCGCGGCCAGCGTGGCCGCCTCGAGCTGCTCGAGTCGGCCCAACTCGTCGGCGACAACCCAGATGCGGTTGATGCGCTCATCGCGGACCGTGAGCACGTCGATGCCGAGGACCTCGAACGTACGTCCGGTCGGCGCGACGATGCCCAACGGCGTTCGCAGGGGACCCACGTGCCGGCCACGCTGGCGCAGAACGACCGCCAGCGTGCTTGGCGTCACGGTGCGGTCGAGTACCTCGATGCCGAGGTCCGCGAAGCTCGCATGCAGCATCCGGTACCGCTCGACCAGCTCGCCGATCGTTGCGTCGTTCCCGTTGAGGGTCACGGGGTCCGTGTAGACCTCGCGAAACGCCGCCTCGTCGCGAGCGTCGCCCGTCGGAAGCCGGGTCCAAACTGCGGTCAATCGGTCGATCAGGTCAGCCACGCATTGACTGTCCCGCAACCGGTCGCTGCCAGTCCACCATCCCTCCCGGAGCCCCCTGCCGGACCCGAACCCGAGGGCCGCGGGCACGAGAGGGCGCCGATCTGGATAGCCGCAGGCCGAGCGATGCGCTACTACGAGTGGCTGTGTCGCCTGCGCGATTCCCTGACCCGGCAGATTCGAGACTGGTTCACGTCGTCCGAGTCGGGTCAGAGGCGCTGCGGACCAGCGCGAGGTTCAGCCCCGATGCCTGAACCCGGAAGCGGGCGATGGCGACGCCTGGCCGAGGAGCTGGAGGAGGCCGGCATGCGCCTCGGCGAGGACCCTCCCCGCCATGACGTGCTGCTCGACGAGATCGATCATGCGCTGCGCCCGGTGGTTCACGAGCGGCGGACCGCGAGCAGCGGAACGATCGTGGAACCGATGTCCGACCCCGCCGCGTGGGGACCGGGGACGCAACTCGATATCACTCGCACGCCCGTGGGTGAGCAGCCCCTCTCCGCCGTCCGCCGGTTCGCCGACGGGCTGTCGAGCTGGGTGTTGCGCCGCACCGACGGCGCCAACGAGTGGCTGGTGTTCGACCGGCCTGCCGGCTCTGAGCGGGACCTGGTGGTGATGGCGGGCGCGTTCGACGCCACGCTGGTCCAGCGGCATCCCGCCGAGTCCGTCCGGGTGGCCGGCAGCTTCGGCGTGCTTCGTTGGCAGGGCTTGTGGTGGCACCACGAGCCCCCGGTGGGCAGTTGGATCGATGTCGTCGCTGCGTGTTCGGTCCACGGCGACCTCCAGGTGCTCGAGGCGCTGCTCGAGTTCGCCGTCCACGACCTCGGCTCCATGGGCATCGGCTCGCTGCTCATCTACCGGCCCGATGCCGGCCCGGCTCCCGTGGTCGAGAACCTTCTGCCCACGCCCCCACCATTGCTGATCCGCCGACCGTTCCACCTGGGGCCGCTCCGTCACGCCCTGTCACAGGTCGACGGGGCGGCCGTCTTCGACGCCACGGGAATGCTGCGCCAGCTCGGCGTACGGCTCGTGCCGAGCCAAGACGCCGAGAAGTCCGTCCCCCCGTACCAGGGCACCCGGCACACATCGGGCCGCCGCTACAGCCACGACGACCCACTCGCCACCGTGATCGCCGTGAGCGAGGATGGTCCCGTCACCGTGTTCCGCAACGGTGCCGTGCTCGGTCGGTCGGACAACGGGAGTGAACGCCAAGGGCGCGCCTCGTCTGACGATAAGAGCGATCAGCAGGGATAGGGCGAGGCCACCGGGTTCGGCGGTGAGGTCGCCCCGGTGCCGCCGGCCGAGGGGAAGTCGTGACGATTCCACGGGCACGCGTCACCACCGGCGACCCAGCGCTGGACGACGAGGCCTCGACCCACTCGTGGAGGCCCCCGGCAGGGATTGACGGAGGTGAGCGTCCGCTGGACCCGGCGTTCGTGGCAGGGTGAGGTCATGCAGATCGGTGTGGTCTATCCGCAGGTCGAGCTGGGCGGCGACCCCGAGGCGGTGCGGCGCATCGGTCGGGCGACCGAGGAGCTCGGCTTCGATCATCTGCTTGCCTATGACCACGTACTCGGCGCAGTCCACGAAGACCGGTTCCCGCCCCTGGTCGGTCCCTACACCGAGCGCGATCCGTTCCACGACCCGCTGGTCATGTTCGCCCACCTCGCCGCGGTGACCGAGCGCATCGGCTTCGTCACCGCTGTGCTGATCCTCCCGCAGCGCCAAACCGCGCTCGTCGCCCGGCAAGCTGCCGACGTGGACCTGCTGTCCGGGGGGCGTCTGCGCCTGGGCGTGGGCATCGGCTGGAACCACGTCGAGTACGAGGCTCTCGGCCAGGGCTTCGGCGCCCGCGGCGCCCGCGAGGAAGAGCAGATCGCGCTCCTCCGCCGGTTGTGGACCGAGCCGGTCGTCGACTTCGCCGGGCGGTTAGACCGCATCGACCGCGCCTCCATTACTCCCAAGCCCACGCGCCCCATCCCGATCTGGTTGGGCGGCTATGGCAACGCCGCGTACGAGCGGGCGGCTCGGGTCGCCGATGGGTTCATCCTCGGTGGCCGGACCGAGGACGCGTTCGGCGCGTGGAGCCGGATGCGCGAGCGTGTCGTTCAGCAGGGCAGGCCGGTCGAGAGCTTCGGCGGCGAGTACGTGATCATGAGCAGGAAGGGCCCGCAGGAGGTCGCGGCCAAGATCGCCGCGTGGCGTGACGCCGGCGGGACGCACGCTGCGGTACTGACGATGGGACTGGGGCTTGGTTCGACCGACGCCCACATCGATTACCTGGCGGCGATCGCCGACGTACTCGGGCGCGAACCCGCACGTCGGTGAGAGACGAGCGACCCAAGGTCCTTCCCGGTAGCGAGAGTTGATCGCCGGGTTCCACGGTTCGAGCGGGGAGCGCAGCTGTTCGACATTGCCACCGGTCAGAGGATCGGAGACCCATTCCCACCCGCGAATCACCGACCTGACCGCGCTTTCAACGCGCCGCAGCGAGCTCCATTTGCCGACCGAGTGTGGGCACGTCGAGCTGATCCCGTCGCTCGAATGAGAGTCCGGAGCCAGCAGTGAGGTCGCGCACCGTCGACGTCACCCACACCTCGCCCGCCGGAGCGCGATCGGCGACCGCCTGTGCGACTGCGACGCCGTCGCCGGAGATATGGACGCCGCGGCGGGTGATCTCGGCGGTATGCAACCCGACGGAGAGGTGAAGGCTGGCGGCCGCAGTGCGCTCGGCGAGAGCCAGTCCGCAGCGCACCGCTCGTCCAGGTCCATCGAACGTGGCCAGCACGATCGCGGGCTCAGAGAGGGCGGGCATCCCCCGGTGCTCGTCGAGCACTCCTCGCAGGATGCCGCGGACCCACGCCAGGTCGATGTTCTCCTCGACGCGCACTGCCAGCAGGGTCGTGAGCGACGACTCGATCGGCGTCGAGGATCCCAGCGCACGGACGAAGTCCTCGACCGGATCGATGATCTGGTCCGGATCGACCGCGACGAAGTGGTCGGAGCCGTCCAACTCGATGAATTGCGCGCCTGGGATGTGCTCGGCGAGGTACCGGCCCTCCTCGACACTCGCGTCGATGTCGTGGCGGCGGTGCAGCACGAGCGTCGGCGTCTGCACGGCACCGAGCACGTCACGCACATCGACCAGCGTGTTCATCTCGATGAGGGCACGCGCCGCGCCCGGACTCGTAGCCGCACGACAGCGCTCGCCCCACCACCGGGCGAGCTCCTCGTCGGCGTTCGGGCACATGTGGCGCATGTCCGCCTCCCACGCCCAGTCCTGCTCGAGTTGCGCCGCGTACCGTGCCCGTTCCTCAGGCCGGAAACCCCACGGGTAGTCCGGGGCCCAGAGCCGCCGCGCATAGCTCGAGTAGACGATCAGCCCGTGGACCCGCTCCGGGTGGCTGGCCGCGTAGAGGATCGACAGAGGCCCGCCCTCGGAGCACCCGAACAGCACGGCCCGCCCGGACCGAGCGGCATCCATCACCGCCACCACGTCGCCCATGCGTGTCTCGAGATCGGGAAGGGCACCGGGGCGGTCCGACATGCCGGTCCCCTGCTTGTCGAACCTGATCAAGCGGCCGATGGTGCCGAGGCGGTGCAGGAAATGGGCGTGTCGTCGTTCGGTCCAGTCGAGCATGAGGTGCGACACGAAGCCTGCGACGAGCACGAGGTCGACATCGCCCGCGCCCGTGATCTGGTAGGCGATGTTGAGGCCGTCGCTCTACGTATACCGGATCGGGGAGGAGGCGTCAGCGGCGATGGCGGCCGCCTCAGCGGACTCGACGCCGCCCGCCGCCCCCGACGGCGCTGCCGTGCCTCGTGGATCGCCGGACGTCTCGTCGGTGGTCGCCACGAATCGGTACCCGCGGCCGTGCACCGTGCGGATGCAGCGCTGCAACTGGCCGTTGTCACCGAGAGCCTGCCGAGCCGCCTTGATGCGGCTCGACAACGCGGACTCCGAGACGAAACGATCACCCCAGACCTCGTCGAGCAACTCCTCCTTGGGCACGACGCGGTCGCGGTGTCGCACCAGATGCACGAGCACGTCGAACACCTGCGGCTCGATCTTGACCGGCTTGCCCGCCCGGCGCAGCTCGAACACGTCGGTGTCGAGCTCGCAATCCTCGAACACGTACCGCATCGGCAAGGAGTCTGGCACGGGGGTCCCCGCCGGGGAGCTGGGCATAGGTGAGGCCCGTCGGTTTCCTCCGGGGCGTGCTCGTTGACGCCGTTGCGCCGGGTACGCCATCGACATCACCGAACCGCCCCGGTTGGAGGTCGCGACGTTTGCACCGGCTGGGCCGCTGGGCGCGGCGACGGGGACCTTTGGCCCTGACGACGGTGGTGGAACGGCGCTCACACTGCACTCGTCCCTCGATCGCTGGTATCACCGAGGGTGAGGGCCCATCGCCTCGCTGACGAGGAGGACCGACTATGACCGCATCCGTGCCCGCGGGCGGGCCCGAGCATTGGGCGTCCGATGTCGTGCTGGTGGATGGCGGCACGGTCCACGTCCGTCCCATCGGGCCGGCGGACGGTCCCGCGCTGGTGGCGTTCCACGGCCGGCTGTCGCCGGACACGGTCTATTCGCGGTTCTTCTCGGTCAAGCCAAGGCTGAGCGAGGCGGAGGTGGAGCGCTTCACGCACGTGGATCACGACGCGCGAGTGGCACTGGTGGCCGAGCTGGGCGACCGCCTGGTCGGGGTGGCCCGATACGACCGGACGGCCAGCGACCATGAAGCCGAGGTGGCGTTCGTGGTCGCCGACGAGCACCAGGGCCGGGGCATCGGCACCGTGTTGCTGGAGCATCTGGCGGCGGCGGCGCGCGAGCGCGGCATCACGCGTTTCGTGGCGCAGACGCTTCCCGGAAATCGCCGGATGCTGGATGTCTTCGGGGCCGCCGGCTTCGACGAGCGGTCCAGCTACAGCGATGACGTGGTACATGTCGAGCTGGCGATCGAGCCCACGGATACCGCCCGGGCCGCGTCCTTCGAACGCGAGCACCGGGCCGAGTCGCGCTCGGTGGCCCGGCTGCTGACCCCCGACTCGGTGGCGGTGATCGGTGCGAGCCGAAACCCGGCCACCGTGGGCCACCAGGTGCTGCGGAATCTCCTGGATGCGGGTCGCTTCGACGGCCCCGTCTACCCCGTCAACCCCGGCGCCGCGCAAGTGGCCAGCGTCAAGGCCTACCCGAGCGTGCTCGACATCTCCGGTCCCGTCGACCTCGCCGTGATCGCGGTGCCGGCAGGGGCCGTGCGGGGTGTCGTCGAGGAGTGCGCGCGCAAAGGCGCCAACGGCGTCGTGGTGCTCTCCGCCGGGTTCGGTGAGGTGGGCGGTACCGCCGCCCAGGCGGCGCTGCGGGACCTGGCCCGGCGCAACGGCATGCGGCTGGTCGGCCCCAACTGCATCGGCGTGGTCAACACTGCCATCGGGCTCGACGCCACCTTCTCGCCCTACGCCCCCCGGCCCGGGCGCATCGCCATGCAGTCCCAGTCGGGCGCGTTGGGCATCGCCCTCTTGGAGCGGTCGGCCCGCCTCGGCTTGGGCGTGTCGAGCTTCGTGTCCGTCGGCAACAAGGCCGACGTCAGCGGCAACGACCTGCTCCAGTACTGGGAGGACGACCCGGCAACCGACGTCGTGCTGCTCTACCTCGAGTCGTTCGGCAACCCGCGGAAGTTCAGCCGCATCGCCCGGCGGGTGTCTCGCCGCAAGGCGATCGTGGCGGTCAAGAGCGGTCGCTCGGCCGCGGGTGTGCGGGCCGCGTCGTCGCACACGGCCGCCATGGCCACACCCGACGTGGCGGTCGACGCCCTGTTCCGCCAGACCGGTGTCATCCGGGTGGACACGCTCGACGAGCTGTTCGACATGGCACTGCTACTGGGGTCGCAGCCATTGCCCGCCGGCCGGCGCGTGGCGATCGTGGGCAACTCCGGCGGTCCCGGCATTCTCGCCACCGACGCCTGCGATGGTGCCGGCCTCGAGGTCCCCGAGCTGACCCCGCCCACCCAGGCGGCACTGCGCGAGGTGGTGGACCCCAATGGGGCGGTCGCGAACCCCGTCGACCTCGTGGCCTCGGCCACGCCGGCGGTCTACGAGCAGGCCGTGCGGCTGGTGCTCGCCGACGATCGCGTCGACGCCGTCCTCGTCATCTGCACCCCGACCTTCGCTGCCCCGCCCGACCGCGTCGCCGCATTGGTCCCGCCGATAGCCGCCAGCGCGGACAAGCCGGTCGTGGGCTGCTTCCTCGCCGCGCCCACCGTGCCACCCCTGCTCGGCGGGGATGCCGACGGCGCGGTGGTGCCCGCCTTCGCCTCGCCAGAGCCCGCGGCTCGAGCCCTGGCCCGGGCGGCAACCTACGCCGAGTGGCGGCGACGGCCGCCCGGGGCCGTTCCCGAGCTCGACGGGTTCGATCCCGACCGCGCCCGCGCCGTCGTGGCGCGCTTCCTGCGCGACTCGTCCGAGGGCGGCTGGCTGCCGACGGAGCAGGTCGGCGAGCTGCTGGAGGCCGTGGGCGTGCCCGTCCTGCGCACCGTGGCGGTCCGTGACGCCGAGGAGGCCGGGCGCGCCGCCGCCGACCTCGGCTACCCCGTCGCACTCAAGGCGGTCGGCCCCGACCTGATCCACAAGAGTGACGTGGGGGGCGTCCAGCTCGACCTGGGCTCCGACACCGAAGTGACCGCCGGCCACGAGGCCATGGCCGCTCGCCTCGGCGTGGGCATGACAGGCGCAGTGGTCCAACAGATGGCCACGCCGGGTGTCGAGACCATCGTGGGGGTCGTGCAGGACCCGCTGTTCGGACCGCTCGTAATGTTCGGCCTCGGCGGGGTGGCCACCGAGCTGCTCGGCGACCGCTCCTTCCGGGTCCTCCCACTCACCGACCTCGACGCCGCCGAGCTGGTGCGGTCGCTGCGAGCCTCACCCCTGCTCTTCGGCTACCGCGGGTCCCCACCCGTCGCCGTCGACGCCCTTGAGGACGTCCTCCAGCGCGTCGCCCGCCTTGCCGGGAACGTACCCGAAGTCGCCGAGCTCGACCTCAACCCCGTGATCGTCTCGACGGCCGGTGCCGTGGCCGTCGACTGTCGCGCCCGGGTGGCGCACATCCCGGCCGGCCCCGCGCCCGACCTTCGGCGACTGGGGTGACGGGCCGTGCGGCTGGACCCTTACCCACCGTCATGCTCGAGCTCAAGGCGTTCGTGCGGGTCGGCCTCGCCGCCGGCGAGTCGCGGACCATCACGTTCGAGGCGCCCGTCAGCCACCTCGGCTTCTACGACCGCGCGCTCGCCTACGCCGTCGAGCCCGGCCACCTCGACGTCCTCGTGGGCACGTCGTCGGCGGACCTCGTCGAGGCGGGCAGGGTTACGGTCACGGCTGACCCCACCGGCCGCCCACCCGACAAGACCTACGACGGATCTGTCACGATCAGCTGAACGACGGGAGGCAAGCAGATGGCAGAGTTCTTCACCGACGTCACCCGACGCATCCCGTACGCAGGCCCCGAGAGCGACGAGCCGCTCGCCTTCCACTGGTACGACCCCGACCGGGTCGTCGCCGGTCGACGGATGGAGGATCACCTTCGCTTCGCCGTGTGCTACTGGCACTCGTTCAACTGGGATGGGTTCGACATCTTCGGGTCCGGCACGCTCGATCGGCCCTGGCATCCCACGTTCGCCACGGGACTGGACCCGCTGGAGGCGGCGCGCCGGAAGATGGAGGCCGCCTTCGAGTTCTTCGCCAAGCTGGGCGTGCCCTTCTACTGCTTCCACGACCGCGACATTGCGCCCGAGGGAAGCTCGTTCA
>JBKPHE010000093.1:0-9154 GCA_046744485.1 Actinomycetota bacterium
GTGTCGGCCCCCAGCCGCGCCCGGGCCCGCGCGACGTAGTCGGGGGTGACGAGGACGGGGAACGCGCCTGAGGCCCGATCTCGGGCCAGGTCCAGCATGCGTGGTCCCAGCGCCGCCATGACCCGAGATGCCCGTGGCACCGTCGGCGACCGGGAGTCCAGCCGGTCGAGGTACGCGGTGAGCGTCGCCAGCGGGTTCGGCCCGTGCGCACCGCCGAGACCGACGACGAACCGGCCCGGGTGCGATGCCTCGAGCTCGGCGTACAACGCCGCCACATCGTCGGACGGGAATCGATCGACCGAGAGGATCCCGGCGGCGACCCGGGCCCGCTCGGTGGCTCGGACGACGTCGGCGATCTGCCCCAGGTTGTCGAGGGGGCCGCCCGTCAGCCAGATGGTCGTGTAGCCCAGCGCCTCCAGCTCGACGGCCGCTTCGATGAATGCGTTGCCCTTGTCTGGGGCCACGGCTGCCCCGAGCCCGCCCAGTTCGATCCTCGGCACACCATCCTCCCGGTTGGCCTCCCCGTTGGCCCGGCGGAACGCCGGCACGTGCCCACACTGCCAACGCGGTCCCCGGCCGGAAATTCCCTCGTCGGGCCTCGCGGCAACTGCGCCCTCGTCGCCGCGAGCGCCCATGGCAAGATGCCGGTCGGGCGGTCGATCCGACTGGGGGACGCACGATGGGGCTGTCGCTGGGGCAGGTGCCGGGACGCCGGGCTACGGGGCGCCGGCGCCCGCGAGCGGTGGCCGCCGTCCTGACCGCGCTGGCGGCCGTGACGCTGAGCGGCTGCCTGTGGCCGTCGTTCGGCCACGACCTCGCCAACACCCGACACCAGGACCTCGAGCGCCGGATCGGCCGCAAGACCGTGGACGAGCTCCGCGAGGCGTGGCGGGTCGACGGCCTCGCCGGTGTGACCGGCACGCCGGCGATCTGGGGAGGCACCGCCTACGTCGGCACCTGGAACGGTACCGCCATGGCCATCGGCCTGGCCGATGGCAGCACGGTGTGGGAGCGGCAGCTCACCGACGGTCCCGGCGGGGCCGGAATGATCGACGATTCGCCCCTCGTCACCGCCGATCGGGTCTACGTCGGTGACGCCCGGGGCCGGCTGCACGCGCTCGATCGCGCCACCGGTGCCGTGGTGTGGAGCCGACGGCTGGATGCACACCCGCTCACCCGGATCTTCTCCTCACCGGTGTTGGTCGACGGCCTCCTGGTGGTGGGCGTCGCCTCGGTCGAGCTGGCGCTGCCCGTAGCCGACTTCGCCTTCCGGGGATCGGTGGTCGGGTTGGACGCCGCCACCGGCGCGGAGCGCTGGCGCCTCCCGACGAGCTCGGGGACCGACGGCGCCGGCGTGTCGGTATGGTCGAGTGCGGCCATCGACCGTGACCGGGGGCTCGCCTACATCGGCACGGGCCAGTCGTACGAGCGGCCCGCCGGCCCACGTTCGGACTCGCTGCTCGCCATCCGCTATGCGACTGGGGAGCTCGCCTGGTCCCGCCAGTTCACGGCCGACGACGTCTTCACGTTCTTCTCGCCACCGCCGCAGGGACCGGACGCCGACATCGGCGCCGCCCCCAACCTGTTCCGGGCCCGCGGGCGCGACCTGGTCGGCGTCGGCGACAAGGCCGGCGTCTACGCCGCGTTCGACCGCACCACCGGCGAAACCGTGTGGGCTCGCCGACTTGCCGACGGCAGCGCACTGGGGGGCGTGATGGTCACCGCCGCCTACGGCAGGGGCGTTGTCTACGTCACCTGCAACGTGATGGCCGGGGAATATCCGGCGAATCCCACCGATCCGCGCCACCGGTCGGTGACCTACGCGCTCGACGCCGCTAGCGGCAGGATCCGCTGGCAGCGCGAGATGCCGGCCGCCAGCTTCGGGGCGCTGACGCTGGCCAACGGCGTGCTGTTCCAGCCCACCGTGCCCGGCACGCTCTACGCCCTGGACGCCCGCAAGGGCGACGTGCTCTGGAGCACCGACCCGGGCGGCGACCTCGGCGGCGGCGTCAGCGTCGCCAACGGCCGCGTCGTGACCGGCCACGGCTTCTGGTTCCTGACCCAGCCCCCCAACCCGCAGGGGGGCGTCGTCGCCTACCAGCTGCCGTAGGTCCTCGGGCGTGAGCGGGAGTGGCGACGACGTGCCGGTGCGGTGCGAGCCCGACCCCCGGCCTGGGCCGCTCGTACGTGTGCGACACACGCCGCTGAGCCCGCCGCCTCGCCCTCCGGCCACCGACGACGACGCCGATCGGACCCGCCGCCCAAGTACGCTCGTGGCTGGGCTGCGCCGTCGATGCCGTGCCCGCCAGATGTAGGCGAGTAGCCGAGCTAGGCCTGGGGGGATCGGAGGATCGGGCGGCGGTGCGTGAGGATGCGCAGCCCCGGCGGTGGGGGTGGCTTCGGCGGATCCTGGTGCCGACCCTCATCGCGACCGCCATCGTCGTCGGCACCGGCGTCGGCGCCCGCGCCTGGTTCCAGACCCGCGACCAGTTCGACGACACGGCGGCTGCGGTGCGGGAGACCCGAAGCGAGCTCGCGGGAGCCCGGCTCGACCTGGCCGGCGCGATCGCGCACCTCCGGGCGGAACGGGCGGCACTGCACACCGGGCTGGCGACACTCGACGCCCGGGAGGGCGAGCGGGACGCGGCGGAGGGGGCGCTGGCCACGGCCAAGAACCGGCTGGCCGAGGTGCGTGCCGAGCTGGCCGCGGCGACCGCGGACCTCGCGGAACGGGAGGACCGCCTGCAACACCTGGACCGCTGCGTGCGTGGCGTCGTGGAGGGCCTGAACCAGGCGGCCGTCGGCGACATCGCCGGGCTCGACGCCACACTGGCCGGCATCGAGGACACGTGTGCGTCGGCAGGAGCCAACCTGTGACGACCGTCGAGGCGCTCGCAACCCCGCGCCGCCTGTCGCGCCCGCGTGTTCTGGTCCTGGTCGTGTCGGTCCTGGCCGTTGCGCTCGCCGGCACCTTCGCCATCCGCTACCGGCAGGCGCGGGTGAGGCTGGCCGACGAACGGTCCCGGCTCGCGGCGGCGACGGCCAGCCTTGCGGACACACGAGCGGAGCTCGACCGGGTTCGGCGGCGAACGGCCCTCATGCAGGGCGGTGTCGATCTCGTGCTCTCCGAGATGGAGCTGGCCGTCACCACCAGGACCTGGGTCGAGGGCGTCACCCGTAACACGCAGCAAGAGATCACGGGTGTGGAGGCGGACCGCACCGAGACCGACACGGCACGATTCCTGGTCGCCGCCCACGCCAACGAGGTACGGAGCTGCCTCGATGGTGTGTCACTGGCCGTCGGTGCGAGTCGGGACGGCGACGTCCAGTCGTCGGCGACGGCCCTTCGCGGCGCGGCGGGCGCGTGCACCCGCACGCTCGCCTATGCCAGTGGGGCGCGGTTCCCCTACGACTTCGCCGACCCGTTCGTGCTGCACGCCGGAGATGCGTACTACGGCTACTCCACCAACGCGGGTGCCGGTGACATCCAGGTGATCCGCTCGCGCGACCTCGTCGATTGGGAGCTGGTCGGCAACGGGCTGGCGGACGTGCCCCGGTGGGCGGCAGCCAATGCCACGTGGGCGCCCGCCGTGCTGGGGCGTGGCGGCCGGTACGTCGCCTACTACACGGTCCGGGACGTCGCGTCACAGCGACAGTGCATCTCGCGCGCGGTGTCCGCCACACCCGCAGGGCCGTTCATCGACGATTCGGCCGGACCGCTGGTCTGCCAGACCGCCGACGGCGGATCGATAGATCCGAGCCCGTTCGTCGACGGTCACGGCCGGGCGTACCTGCTCTGGAAGTCCGAGGGCCGCGGCGCTACGCCGCCGACCATCTGGTCGCAGGAGCTCAGCGCCGACGGCCTGGCGCTCACGGGCGCCGCTCGGGCGCTGCTGGTCGTCGACCGGGCGTTCGAGCGGGGCGTGATCGAGGCGCCCACCCTCGTCCACGAGGCTGGCGGCTACTACCTGTTGTACGCAGCGGCCGACTGGAACTCCCGCTCGTACGCCGTGGCCTACGCCGGCTGTGCCGGCCCCGCAGGGCCCTGTCTCAAGCCCGCTGACGGGCGGGTGCTGGTATCCGGGCCCCGGCTGGCGGGGCCCGGTGGGGCCGAGGTGTTCCGCGACGCCGGCGGCAGCCCGTGGGTGGCGTTCCACGCCTTCTCCGAGCCGGACGTCGGCTACCCGAGCAGCCGCTACCTCCACATCGCCCGGCTGCGGGTCGTCGACGGTCGGATCGTCCTCGACGCCACCACCTAGGACCTGCGCGGATAGGCGCGTCCTGCGGGCTTGCGCGGTTGCTGCCTCGGGTCACTCCGCTTCATCCCGAACCCGCTCGACCTCGACGCGGGTGCTGCCGTAGGCGACGCCGCCGCCCCAATCCGTGAGCGTGTCGTTGGTTAGCGAGTTGGCGGTTCCGTGCTCGCCGTGTTGAGCGGCCCACCAGCCGAAAGGCACGGCGACGACGCCCGGTCGCAGCCGGGCGCCCACCCGGGCGGTGAGGGTGAGCGATCCCCGGTCGTTCCACACGCGCACGGTGTCGCCCTCGGCGATTCCACGGGCGGCGGCGTCGGCGGGGTCGAGCTCGGCGAACGGACCCCCCTCGGCGGGGCCGTGCTTGGGGAGGTGCGAGTAGGAGGTGTTGAGGAACCGGGTGTGGTTCTTGGGCGTCATCAGCACCAGCGGATAGCGCTCCGCCAGCTCGGCCCGGCCGCCGACGCCTTCTCCCGGCCGGCGGTAGGCGGGGAGCGGGTCGTGCCCCTGGGCGGCGAGAGCGTCGCTGTACAGCTCGGCCCGGCCGCTGGCCGTCGCGAAGCCGCCGTCGGCGTAGGGCCGCAGGTCTTCGGGCAGCGACAGCCGCACGACGCCGCGCTCTCGCAGTGCCCCGAGGTCGACGTCGTGGAGCGCGCTCCGCAACAGCGACTCGTCGTCCTCGAACAGCTCGGGCTCGGTGAACCCCATGGCCCGGGCCAGGCGCCGCCACAGCTCGGTGTTGGGCACGGCCTCGCCCAGCGGTGGGATGGCCGCCTCGTTCCAGCCCAGGTAGAGGTGGCCCCAGGACGCCACCACGTCGGTCTGCTCGATCTGCGTGGCGGCCGGGAAGATCACGTCGGCATACCGTGCGGTATCGGTGAGGAACTGCTCGCTGACCACGGTGAACAGGTCGTCGCGGACCAGCCCCTGCCGCGTCAGCTCGGCGTTGGGGACGGACACCAGGGGATTGCCGTTCCACACGAACAGCGCCATCACCCGGGGGTCCATCGCCGGGTCGGTGAGGGCCCGGCCCAAGTGGTTCATGTTGACCGCCCGCCGTGCCGTCGGCGGCGCGAGCAGGGGCCGGTCGAACACCGACTCGTCGACGTTGGTCTCGGCCCACGCGCCGACGCTGCGCGCGAGCCCGCCACCCCGATGGCGCCACGCCCCGGTGAGCGCCGGCAGGCACGCGAGCGCCCGGAAGAACATGGCCCCGTGCTCCTGGTGCTCGGCGCCGATGAGCGTGCGGATGAACGCCGGCGTGGTGGTGCCGTAGGCCCGCCCCAGCCGCTCCACCTCGTCGGCACCGAGGCCGCACACCTGCGCCGCCCGCGCGGGCGACCACGCTCGTACCACCTCGGCGAGGCGATCGAACCCCACGGTGTGCCGCTCGACGTAGTCGTGGTCGATCAGGTCGTCGCGCATGAGCACGTGCATCAGCCCGAGCATCAACGCCACGTCGGTTCCCGGGAGCGGCTGCACGAACCAGTCGGCTGACTCGGCCGTCATCGTGCGCATGGGGTCGATCACGACGATCGTGGCCCCGTTGCCCCGGGCTTCCTCGACGAACGGCCACAGGTGCCGGTTGGTCAGGCGGGTGTTGGTCCCCCACAGCAGGACCAGCCGGGCGAAGCGGACGTCGGTCGGGTCGGCCGCCCGCCCCGAGCCGTTGGTCGAGGCGGTGCCGGCGCCGGTGACGGCGCCGCACAGCGACCCGGTGAGGCGGGACGCGCCCAGCCTGGCGAAGAACCTCCGGTCGAGCGACGACTGCTGGATCAGGCCCTGGGTGCCCGCGCTCCACCACGGCAGCACCGCCTCGCCACCGTACCGGTGCACGATCTCTCCCAGTCGCTCGGCCACCAGTGCCAGGGCCTCGTCCCAGGACGCCGGCGCGAGGTCCCCCCGACCCTTGTTCCCGCTGTTGCCGCGCCGCACCAGCGGGCGGAGGATCCGGTCTGGGCTGTACACCCGGTCGAGGAAGCGGTTGACCTTGGGGCAGAGCTCACCCTGCGAGTACGGGTGGTCGGGATTGCCCCGCAGGCGCACCGCCGTCGTGCCGTTCGAGCCGTCTGCGGGCCGGTCCTCGACGGTCACCACCCAACCGCACGAGTCGGGGCAGTCGTGATGGCACGTGCCGAGCACGGTGCGTCGCTGCGCGGACGGGGCCGCCGCCGTCGCCAGGTCGGTCGCCACGTCAGGAGTGGGACGGCGCCGGCGGCGCACCCGGGACGTCGAAGGACAACTCGTCGATGTAACACCACCACCAGTTCTCTCCCGGCTCGAACGACCGCACGAGAGGGTGGTCGGTGTGGCCCCGATAGTGCGCCGTGGCGTGGCGGTTGGGTGAGTTGTCGCAGCAACCGGTGTGCCCGCAGGTCTGGCAGACGCGCAGGTGGACCCAGGCGCCACCTATCCGCAGGCAGTCCTCGCAGCCGTCGGCCGACGGGGTCACCTCCCGCGCGGTCTCCAGGTGGCTGCAGCTTGCGACATCTGCCATGGGGCACTCCTCCGGCCGTCTCGGTGGGTGCGGTCCTGCCGGCCGTCCCGAGGATGTCAGGTTGGCGCCTCGACGCTGAAGAGGGCCAGGTCGGCGGCGGTTCCAGCCTGCACCCGGTCGACCGTTGCCCGGCGCAGGACCTCCTTGGTCCGAGCGTAGGCCCGGGAGCGGTAGGCGCTCAGTCGGCCTGCCTCGGCGAGGGCGGCGTCCACCACCTCGTCGGCCGAGACCACCCGGTCGAGGTAACCCACCTCCACGGCGCCTGCTGGGTCGTAGATCTCGGCGGCGAGCGTGGCCCGCACGAACGCCGTGGGCGTCAGCCGGTCCCGCGCCAACTCGGCGGCGAACTGTGGCAACGGCATCCCGATCGAGGTCTCGTTGAGCCCGATCTTGGCGGGCAGGTCGGCACCGATGCGGACGTCGCACACCAGGACCAGCAGGGCTCCGGCCGCCAGCGCATGGCCGGTCACCGCCACGACCACCGGCTGGGGGTGCAGGTAGAGGCGCATGAGCAGCTCGGCACCGCGGGACACGAGCTGGCGCGCGCCGTCGGGCTCCCCGGTCATGACCGACAGATCGAAGCCCGCGCACAGCTTGCCCTCGCGGCCGATGATGCACACGGCCCGCGCCTCCTCGGCGGCCCGGTCGAGCGCGGCCTCGAACGCGTCGATGGCGGCGTGGGACAGGACGTTGGCCTTGCCGTCGTCGAAGCGCAGGACGGCGACGCCATCCCGGATCGTCGTGGTCAGCGGACCGGAGCCGTCGGCCGGGCGGGAAGCGGGCATCGGCCGGACCCTAGTGGGCGGGGCCGCCGACCGGCGCTGCTATCGGCAGCTGAGCTCGGCGAGCACACCGGCGTGGTCCGCCGGCCACCACATGCCGTTGAGCGCCTCGGCGCGTGGTTCGGCGGCAAAGCCCTCGGCTTCGACCGCCAGCTCACAGTCGGCTCCGGGCCGCACCATCACGTAGTCGATGCGCTCGTCGTATCCCGGGCCCTCGGCCGTGTTCATTCCCACGAACGGCTCGGGCTGGCGCCCACCACCGGTGCATCCGGCGTGCGTGGCCGGATCGCATTCGGCGTTGCCCGCCTCGAGCCAGGTGTCGACGAAGCCGGCATCGAGCAGGGTGGCGACGGTCGGGCTGTCCGGGACGGCGTTGAGGTCGCCCGAGGCGATCGACAGGACGGCGCCCGGCGGCTGCCGGTCGAAGAACTCGAGCAGCTCGAGGGCGTGGCACTCGTTGGTTACCGTCCCGGTGGGGCAGATCGGTGGGCACAGGTCGGGCGCGCACGGCGGGTTGTTGGAGCTGCTGGCGAAGTGGGTGGTGAGGAAGTCGAGGGGACCCTGGGTGCTCTCGGCTCGCACCCAGTAGGCCTCCCACGGGAAGTTGGCGATGTCGAGGTGACCCCGGTCGACGACCGGGAGGCGGGTGAGGACCATCTCGCGGTCGATCGCCGGCTCGCCCCCCTTCCACGCGACCGTGTAGGTGCCGTCGCACAACGTTGCGACCGCTGGCGGCAACAGCTCCTCGAGGCGGGCCCCGATTTCCTGGAGGCCGATGAGGTCGGGGCAGTCGGCCGCCTCGACCAGCTCGGTGAAGATCCGAACCCGGTCGGGCGCCCGGCACGAGTCGGTTTCCGGGGGGCAGAAGAACCCGTGGAGCAGGTTCAGGGTGACGACCCGGATCGGAGCGGCGGCAGGTTCCTCGGCGGTGGTATCGGGGCCGTCCGACCCGCCCGCCGAATCGCCGGCCTCAGACGGATCGGAGTCGCCGGACGAGCACGCCGCCGCCAGGGTCAGCGCTGCCAGCCCGGCGACGAGCACCATCAGGATCCGGCAACGCGGCACCGTCGTCATTCCTGTCGCCCTCCTCCTACCGGCCGGACGAGCCTACGCTGCCGGCCATGGAGTGGCCCTCAGACCTCGAGACGGTGGCCGAGATCGACGTGGAGACCCGGAGCAACGACGGCGAAGTCCACCGCACGACCATCTGGCCCGTGGTCGACGGCGGGGACGTCTACGTCCGCTCGCTGCGCGGGAGCGCGGGCCGCTGGTACCAGGAGCTCATGGCCGGGCCCGACACGGTCATCCACGTCGAAGGGGAGGTGGTGCCCATCCACGCCGTCCCCGCCCCCGACGTCGAGTCGATCGGGCGCGCCAACGCCGGCTACCAGCGCAAGTACGCCGACTCGCCGTACCTGGGGACGATGACCCGCGAGGAGATCCTGGGGACCACCGTACGGCTCGAGCCCCGCTCCTAGGGCCATCCGCCTCGCTGTCATACCCCCTCGCGACCGTCGCTCAGCATGGACACCGGCGACGGGCGAGCCCCCACAACCGGCTCGTCCACGGCCGTGTCGCCGGTCGTCGGACGGGTCATCGGCACCGAGCCGGCAACGCCCCTC
>JBKPHE010000019.1:0-12891 GCA_046744485.1 Actinomycetota bacterium
GGCACCGCTGGGTGGGCGCGGGGGCCGGGGTGGCTGCGCCGGGCGCGGGGGCGCGCTCCGGCGCTCGGCGCCGGGGCCACTCGGCGATGCCGGTGGGGCGGGCACGAACACACGCCGGGGATCGCTCGGCGACGGCCGCTCGGGCTGGTGGAAGCGATCGGTCACGAGGTCTCACAGCCTACTGAGGCGCTGGCTCCGGCAGTTGTCATACCCCGCGTGCGGCAATCCCGCGCTTGCGGCGCCTATTTCTCGGTGACGCCCGCCTCGTCGAAGGTGGCCATCTCCGCCAGCACCCGGGCGGCGGCCTCCACCAACGGCAGCGCCAGGGCGGCCCCGGTGCCCTCGCCCAGCCGCAGGTCGAGATCGATCAGCGGGCGCAGGCCCAGGTCGCCCAGCACCGCCGCGGCACCGGGCTCGACGGAGCGGTGGCCCGCTATGACGCCGTCCTCGACGCCGGGGACCAGCCGGCTCGCGAGCAGCAGGGCGGACGCCGAGATCACGCCGTCGACCACGACCGGGACCTGGAGCGCGGTGGCGCCGGCCACGAATCCCGCCAACGCTGCGTGTTCGAGACCGCCGACCTCGGCCAGGATCGCGAGGGCATCGCCGCCGTGCCGGGCCCGCGCCCGGTCCGCGGCCGCCGCCACCAGCGCCGTCTTGCGGCGGAGCCGGTCGTCGTCGATGCCCGCGCCCCGGCCGGTGACACCCGATGCCGGCCGGTCGATCAGCGCCGCGATCAAGGCCGAGGCCGCCGTGGTGTTGGCGATGCCCATGTCGCCGGTGACGAGGCAGCGCGCCCCCTTGCCGACCAGATGGGCGGCGACCTCCGCACCGACATCGAGGGCCCGCCGGGCCTCGTCGATCGTCATCGCCGGTCCGAGGCTCAGGTCTGCGGTGCCGGCACGGACCTTGCGCACCAGGAGGTCGGGCATCTCGGGCAGCGCCGATGCGACCCCGACGTCCACCACCACCACGTCGGCCCCGGCTTGTCGCGCCAGGACATTGATGGCGGCCCCACCGGCGAGGAAGTTGCCGACCATCTGCGCGGTGACCTCCTGCGGCCACGGCGAGACGCCTTGCGCGTGCACGCCGTGGTCGCCGGCGAACACCGCCACCGCCGCGGGCCTCGGCAGCGGCGGTGGCACCGCGGCGGCAATGCCGGCGAGCTGCGCGCCGACGGCTTCCAACCGCCCCAGCGACCCGGGTGGCTTGGTGAGCCGGAGCTGGTGCTGCTCCGCCCGGCGTTGCGCCTCGACGTCCAGCGGTGCCTGCAGCAGGCATGCCGCCCGGAACGCGCCGACCCGCGCCGCGACGCCGGCGAAGACGGCAAGGGGCAGGGGCAAGGTGTGGTCGGTGACGACGAGCGTCCGGTCCCCCGCCCCGGCGGGTGCGGGATCGGTCCGGAGCGGGATGCCACTACGGGCCAGCGCCGCGAGCAACCGACGGACGCCGGGGACATCCTGCCCCGGGGGGAGGTCCCGGCCATCGGGCGGGCCACCAAGGGCCGCCGGGTCGACCACGACGGCGTCCAACGGGTGGGCTGCCGGCGCACCGCCCGTCGTCTGGGGGTTGGTCACGACCGGTCATGATCGCCGACGTCACGGACCCTGGCCAACGCCGCGTCCAGCCGCTCGAGTCCCGAGGCGTCCGGGACGGCGATGCGCACGTGGTCGGCCAGCCCGAACGAACGGCAGTCCCGTACCACGACCGCGTGGCGCGCCAGGGCCTCCCTGAGGCCTTCCGGGGCAGCGGCGGCCAGCACCCAGGGAGCGTCGGACGGCAGGGGCACCAGGCCGTGGGCCTCGAGCACTCGGGTGAGCTCGGCGCGGGTGGCGGCGATCCGGGCGGTCCACCCCCCGAGGTCCGTGCGCGCCAGCAGGTCCCCCAGCACGGCGCAGCCGAGCGAGCTGACGGCCCACGCCGGGCGCCGCCTGCGAACGGCGGCGGCCGCCCGCTCGTCGGGGGCGACGGCGAATCCCAGGCGCAGGCCCGGGCAGGCGAAGGCCTTGGTCAACGAGCCCAGCGCCCAGCCGGGCCGTCCCCGGGTCCACGTCCCGGCGCTGAGGGGCAGGAACGCCTCGTCCCACACCGCCACGCGGTCGTCGCCCGTCGTCGCCAGCCGACCGGTCGGGTTGTGGGGGTCGGAGCGCCAGCGAGGGGCGCCCGGATCGAGGCGGGACAGGTGGCGGCCGTAGAGCGAGAAGTCGGGCTCCTCGACCCAGCCCCGCCCGACCTGGTCAGCGACCAGGGCGATGGCCTGGGATCCGCCGGCCGTGAGCACGAGGCGCTCGCCGGGGACGCCGACCGCCTCGGCCAGGAGCGCCTCGGCCCCCTCGACGTCCGGATAGTGCCGCAGGCTGCCGAGGTGGAGAGCGGCGAGGGCGGCGACGTCGGGGGCGCAGGGATTGAGGCTGGCCGACAGGTCGAGGACCGCGTCGGGGTCCAGGCCCAGCGCCGCCGCCACCCGGGGCCCGTCGCCCCCGTGCGGTCCCGGTGCCGGGATGGTTGTCACCGGCTCGTCGCGGCACGACGGCGACCACCGCTGGCAGCGGCCGTCCCGGCGAGGACGAGCAGTCCCGCCAGCAGCCAGGTCACGTCCCGCGACAGCTCGACGGCGGCGGTGATGTCGCCCGGGTCGGGAGCCCGTCCCGAACCCAGGATCGGCCGGTTCTCCACGATGTCCCCGTAGCGATTGACCCCACCCAGTCGCAGTCCGAGGGCCGCTGCGAACGCCGCCTCGGCAACGCCGGCATTGGGGGAGGGGTGACCGGGGGCATCGCGCCGCACGGCGCGGGCCACCGTGGAGGCATGCCGGGGCCGAGCCAGGGCGACCAGCACGGCCGTCGCCCGGGCCGGCGCCCACGCCAACACGTCGTCGAGGCGGGCCGAGGCAAGGCCGAAGTGCCGGTACCGGTCGTCGCGGTAGCCGACCATCGAATCGAGGGTGTCACCGGCGCGGTGCACGAACGCCCCGACCGTGCCGGCGGCTGCGGTCCACAGCGCCGGCGCCACGATGGCGTCGGTGGTGTTCTCGGCGACGGATTCGACCGCGGCGCGGGCGACGCCCGCCGCATCGAGCGCGGCCGGGTCGCGCCCCACGAGCGACGGGAGCAGGCCCCGGGCGGCGGCGACGTCTCCCGACTCAAGTGCGGCCGCCACCCCGAGGGCCGCGGTGTGCAGGCCACGTCCGGCGATGCTCACGTAGCCGCCGACCACGGGCGGTCCGGTGGCGGCGCCCGCCGCGACCGCCAGTCCCACCCCCGCGACGGCCAGCAACGCCCCGGGCGCCCGGCGGTCGTCGTACACGCGCCGCTCCAGCGCGGCCATGGCCGTGCCGAACAGCGCCACCGGATGCAGCGGGCCCGGGAGGGGCGGCTCGCCCAGAACCCGGTCGATCGCCAGCGCCGCGCCGGCCGCGATGGCCCGCCGGTGCCACGGGTCCCTCACGGGTGGGCCCTCACCACCGGGCCGCCGCCACCAGCAGGCCCACGGTTTCGGCGACCAGGCCGGCGGCACCCAACACGTCCCCCGTGTACCCGCCCAGCCGCCGCCACGCGAGCGTCACCACCGTGCCGAACCCGGCCAGGCTGCAGGCCGCCACCAGCACGCCCGGTCCCCATCCGCCGTCGAACGCCCAGACCACTACGGCACAGCCGGCCGCCAGCGCGGCGAGCGCGGGTGCGGCGGGCCCGGCGCGGAACCCGGAAGCGGCGCCGCCGGCCACCCTGGCATACGGCAGCCACGCCAGCGCCAAGGCCATGGCGGCCCGGGAGGCAGCCCAGAGGGCGGCCACCAACAGCGGATCGGGCTCGAGCGCGCCCAGGGCCGCCACCCGGGCCAGCACCACCAGCATGACCACCATCGCCCCGAAGGCGCCGATCTCAGGGGTGGCCATGATCTCCAGCCGGCGTTCGCGATCCAGCGGCGGGAGCAGGCCGTCGGCGCTGTCCGCCAACCCGTCGAAGTGCAGCATGCCGGTGAGGGCGGCGTCGACCGTCACCGCCAGCAGGGCGGCGACCAGCGGCGGCCACAGCTCGCCGGCCACCCACCACGCCCCGCCGACCGCCAGTCCGAGCGCGGCCCCGACGGGCCCGAACCACGCCGGGGCGCGGCGGTCCGGCGGTGCGGCGCCGCCGACGACCGTGAGAAACCCGAGCGCGCTCCGCATCAGTCCGTGGACTCGAGCCGGCCGTGCCGCGCGGGCCGGGACAGGGGCAGGACCCGTCCGGCCACCACCAGCAGCACCTCGTCGGCGAGCTCTGCCACCGCCCGATTCAGCTCACCCAGTGCGTCGGCGAAGCGGCGACCGGCCTCGGTTGGAGCGTGGACCCCGAGCCCCACCTCTTCGGACACGACGATCGTGTCGGCGGCTCGGCCGTCGAGTGCCAGGCACAGGCCGCCAGCGTCGGGTTCCAGGTCGGGGTGCGCCGCCACCCAGGCGCCCAGCGAGTCGACGACGGCCGGGCCATCGACCGCCGCCAGCACCTGTGGCAGATCGGTCGTCGCCTCGACTGTCGCCCAGCCCGCCGGGCGGCGCGCTCGATGGGCGGCGATGCGTGCCGCCATATCAGCGTCGGACGGGGAGCCCGTCGCCACGTACGTCACGCGGGTGGCCGCGCCGCCGGCCAGCGACTCGGCCACCTCGGACTTCCCCGAGCGCGTCCCGCCCAGCACCAGCGTGATCATCCCGCGTCGACCCCTCAGTCACCGTCCGGGAGGACGGCATCCTCGTCCATGACCTGGCGGGCGAGCCTGCGGGGGGCCACCAGGGTGTAGGACGTCCGCACCCACTCCTCCAGCTGGCGCCAGCGCTCGTCGTCGGCGTCGTCCTCCAGGGAGAGCGAGACCCAGCCGTGGCGTCCGAGCCCGTAGCCGGTGGGCTCGACCCGCGGGTCCTCGGCGACCACGGCCGCCGCCTCGTCCTCGGGCAACTTCACGCTGAGGCTGTGGGCGCCCTGGTCGCTGAAGACGAAGTTCTTGCCGTTGACCCGGAACGTCGGCTCGTCGTCCCAGGCCGCGATGTCGACCCGCACGGCGTCGGGCAACCGGGCCACGATCCGCTCGAGGCGTTCCATGTTGTCCATAGGACGATGATCCACCGGGGTCACGGCGGAGCCAAGCCCACCGACTCAGTGTTCGTCGTCACGGTCCCAGGGACCATCCAGCACGGTGAACCCGGCGGGATCGCCGATGTAGGCGTAGGTGAGGGCTCGGACACCGTCCACGGTGGTGACGTCGGTCCGGCGGTAGTGGGGCCCCTCCACGACGTCGAGCTGTTCGAGGACGGTCGGCGCCCGTTCCGAAAGCCCGAGGAGCCAGCCCGGCACCCGGTGGTCGCCGTCGACGACGAGGGCGGGGTAGCCGAGTCCGGTGTCGTAGAGGGTTCCCGGGACTGCGCTCGGACGTTGCCGCACCACGTCCTCCGCGATGAGCGGCCAGCGCAACCGTCCCGGCATGAGCGTTCCGTACACGAACAGCCAGCGCATCGAACCGGAGCATGGCAGGTACGGCATGGCAGACTCGACAGGCTATGCCTCTCGACGTCCCGACCGTGTCCTACGCACTCCCGGATGGCGTCGATCCTCCCGGGCTCCTGGCCTACCTGGACAAGCGGTTCCCGGTGATCGCCGAGCCGGAGGCCAGCCGGTCGTACACGGTTCTCGACACCGCCGACCGCCGCCTGCGCGCCGCCGAGGTCGACCTGGATCTCGAGACGGCCCGCGGCGCGACCCGCCTGGTGCTGCGGGAGCCGGGCGGCCGGGCGCCCCTGGTTGCCGAGGTACGGCGGCCGCGGCGGAATCGCTACCTCCTGCGCGACCTGCCCCCCGGGCCGTTGCGCGAGCGGCTGGCGCCGATCGTCGAGGTGCGGGCGCTCTTGCCGTTGGCCAACGTCAAGGTCGGGGCCCAACTGGTGCGCGTGCTCGACGCGGACGACAAGACCGTGGTGCGCGTCTCGCTGGCCACCCCCGTGGCGCTGGTGGGCGGTGGCGACGCCCGGGCCGTGCCGCTCACGCCGCGCGTGGAGGTCAACGGCGTGCTCGGCTACCCGAAGCCGCTGGGCCGGGTCACCGCCGCGGTCCGGCGGGGCCCGAAGGGGGGACTTGTCGACGCCCCGGTGAGCCTCGCCGACGAGGCGATCTCCGCCATGGGCGGCGATCCCGAGGGGATCCGGACCAAGGTTCGCATCGACCTGCGCCCCGATCAACGCACGGACCGGGCGGCGGTGGCCGTGCTCGGCGACCTGGCGGGAATGGTCGAAGCCAACCTGCCGGGAACGCTCGCCGACCTCGACACCGAATTCCTCCACGACCTGCGCGTCGCGGTGCGGCGCAGCCGCTCGGTGCTGCGGGAGCTCAAGCGCGCCTTCCCGCCCGAACCGTTGGTCACGCAGCGCGACGCCCTCCGCGGGGTCCAGGCGGTCACGGGCCCCACCCGCGACCTCGATGTCCAGCTGTTGGACTGGGACCACCTGATCTCGGCCATCCCGGTCGAGCGCCACGCGGCCCTGGCCCCCGTCCGGGCCCTGCTGGTCCGGCACCGCGCCGCCGCGTTCCGGGCGCTGCGCCGCGAGCTGCGTGGCCCCGCCTACCGGCAGGCCTGGGAGGGCTACCGGGCGTTCCTGGCCGGCGACCTGGGACCGGCCCGCGAGCGCCCGGACGCCAAGCAACCCATCGTCGAGGTGGCCGGCCGTCGCATCCGCAAGGTCTACGGGCGGATGCTGGCGATGGGCGCCGGCATCGACGCGACCAGCCCGGCCGGGCAGCTTCACGAGCTGCGCAAGCGGGGCAAGGAGCTGCGCTACCTGCTGGAGCTGTTCGGCGGGCTGTGGCCGCGGTCCGTGGTCAAGCCCATGGTGCGGTCGCTGAAGGAGCTGCAGGACGTGCTCGGCGTCCACCAGGACCGTGAGGTGCAGGCCTCCTACCTGCGAGGGCTCGCGGGTGAGCTGGCGAAGAGCACTGGCGGGCCGGCGGCCCTGTTGGCCCTCGGTGTCCTCGTGGACCGGCTCGATGCCGAGCAGCACGAGGCTCGCGACGCCTTCGCCGAACGTTTCGCCGCCTTCGCGGACGCAGACCAGCGGGCGCTGGTCGCCAAGGTGTTTTCGTGAGGGTCGTCGCCACCTACAACATCAAAGGGGGCGTGGGAAAGACGTCGGCCGCCGTCAACCTGGCGGCGCTGGCCGCGCAAGATGGGCTGCGCACGCTGCTCTGGGACCTCGACCCGCAGGGAGCGGCGACGTTCCTCTTCCGGGTGAGGCCCAAGATCAAGGGCGGCGGGGGCAAGCTGGTCCGGGGGCGCAGCGAGGTGACCGACCTGCTTCGGGGCACCGACATCGACGGGTTGGACCTGCTGCCGGCCGACTTCTCCTATCGACACATGGACTTGGCGCTCGACGCCACCGGCAAGCCGATACGCCGGCTGCGGAAGGTGATCGCCCCGCTGGACCAGCACTACGACCTGGCGATGCTGGACTGCCCGCCATCGATCTCGCTGGTATCCGAGAGCGTGTTCGACGCCGCCGACGCCCTGCTCGTGCCCCTCATCCCCTCGACTCTGACGGTGCGCACGTTCGCCCAGCTGGGAGACTTCGTGGCCGGCGAGGTCGACCGGCGGCCGCGGATCGTCGCCTTCTTCTCGATGGTCGATGGCCGCAAGCGGCTGCATCGGGACGTCGTGGCCACGCTGCCGGCCACCAATCCCGACGACGTGGTCCAGAGCGCCATCCCCGCCGCCACGGAGGTCGAGCTCATGGGGGTGGAGCGGGCGCCGGTGGTGGTCAGCGCCCCGCACAGCCGGGCCGCCCGCGCCTACCGCTCGCTGTGGGACGAGGTGCGGCCCCGCCTCGGCGTCTGACGGCGTCGGCTACTCGGGCCGGTCGAGGTCGAGGGACGGTGTCGGCTACTCGGGCCGGTCGAGGTCGAGGGCGGCCGAGTTCATGCAGTAGCGCAGCCCGGTGGGCTGGGGCCCGTCCTCGAAGACATGCCCGAGGTGGGAGCCGCAGCGGGAGCAGCGGACCTCGGTACGGATCATGCCGTGGCTGGTGTCGGTGACCGTCTCGACCGCGTCACTGTTCAGCGGTTCCCAGAAGCTGGGCCACCCGGTGCCCGAGTCGTACTTGCTGTCCGACGAGAACAGCGCCTGGCCGCAGGCCACGCAGCGGTAGGTGCCATCGCCCTTCTCGTCCCAGTAGATCCCGGTGAAGGCCCGCTCGGTACCACCGCGCCGGGTCACCTCGAACTGCAGGGGAGCGAGGCGCTGGCGCCACTCCTCGTCGGTGGTGGGGAGGTCGGACACCGCGAAAAGTCTAACCAAGCATCTCCGCCAGCCGGCGCGTGTACGGCCGGGGAGAGAGGCTGGCGGCCCGCTCGAGCGACTCGAGCGCGAACACCACCTCGGTGCCGTGGCCGCGGCCCTGCAGGGTCACGAGGAGCGAACACGTCTCGTCGGCCTGGTGCACGACGACCTCGAAGATCCCGCAGCTTCGGTCCACGTAGCTGACCGAGCCGATGCGGTGGCCGGCTTCGAGCAGCAGGGCGAAGGCCTCCGGCGGTGGTGCGGCCAGCAGCAGGGTGTCCTCGCCGACGACTGCGGTTCCGACCCGGGGTGGGGGAGGCGGCGGTGGCGGCGGTGGTGGGCCCGGTGGGCTGGGTCCACCGGCGGGCGCCGTTGCGGTCCCCACCGGCGATCCCTGCCGTCGGGCGCGGCTCAAGACCGCGTACGCCTCGTTCAACCGGGCGGCCGCCCGCGTGGTCCCACCCGCCCGGTCGGGATGAGCGGCGCGGATCAGGCGTCGGTACGCGGCCCGCACTGCGTCCCAGCCGTCGCCCTCGGCCACCTCGAGCACCGTGCGGGCCTCGTGGACGTCCATGGCCTCAGGCGGGGTCCAGGAACGCCGCCATCAGGGCTTGGTAACCGGCTGCGTCATGGCTGCCGGCATGCTCGCGCGCGGCGTGCATGGCCAGCTGTGGCATGCCGACGTCTACCGTGGTGATGCCCAGCCGAGCGGCCGTGACGGGGCCGATCGTCGACCCGCAGGGCAGGTCGCTGCGCATGGCGAACGCCTGCAGCCGGACCTTGGCCTGCTCCGCCGCCAGGGCCACCAGTGCGCTGCCCGGGGCGTCGGTGGCATAGCGGACGTTGGCGTTGACCTTGACCACCGGGCCCGCGTTGAGCGCCACCTGGTGTTGTGGATCGTGGCGATCGGCGTAGTTGGGATGGGTGGCGTGGGCCATGTCGGCCGAAAGGCACACGGAGCGCGCCAATGCCCGATGCAGGGTGTTGCGGTCACCGCCCCGGGCCGACACGATGCGCTCGAGCACGCTCGGCAGCAGCGACGACGCCGCCCCGCGATCGGAGGTCGACCCGATCTCCTCGTGGTCGAACAGGCACACGACCCGGGCGGGCCCGCCGGCCTCGACGCCCACCGATTCCGACATGTCGCGCAGGGACTCGACCGCCGCCCAGCACGAGGCGAGGTTGTCGAGCCGCGCCGACCCGATCAGCTCGTCGTCCCGCCCGACCAGCGCCCCGGGCGCCAGGTCGTGGAGCATCAGGTCCCACGAGAGCACGTCGTCGGCGTCGACGCCCATCTCCTTCGCCACGAACGCCCGGAACTCGCCCTCGACCGGGGAGGAACCGTCGACGACGCCCCAGATCGGGGAGAGGTGATGCTGCGCGTCGACGACCAGTCCCTTGTGGGTCACCTCCCGGTCCAGGTGGATGGCCAGCTGGGGGATGCAGCACACGGGCCGGTCGACCCGCAACAGGCGGAGGGTGGCGGCGGCACCGTCGCCCCGGATCGCCACCCGGCCCGACAGCCCCAGGTCGCGGTCGAGCCAACTGTTCAGCAGCACGGCCCCGTACGCCTCGACGCCGAGCTGCCGGGCACCCGCCCGCGCCAGATCGGGCTGCGGCTTGACCCGCAGGTTGGGGCTGTCGGTGTGGGCGCCCACGATGCGAAAGCCGTCGTGTGGGTCATGCCCCGCCGAGAGGGCCCAGGCGACGAGGCTGCCGCCACGGACCACGAACCAGCGGCCGGGCCCCCCGGGCCACGCCGCGTCCTCCGCCAGCCGCGTGAACCCGGCCGCGCCGAGCATGGCGGCCGCGGTGGCGCAGGCGTGGTACGGCGAGGGGGACGCATCGCAGTACGCGAGCAGCCGCCGCGCGGCATCGAGCTCGGGCCGAACGGGGTCGGAGCGGGACGAGGCGGCGGACGGTGTCACGACCGGACGATGGTAGGGCCTGCCGGGGACGAGGCCCGAGGTCATGGGTTCCGCCATCCCGAGGCCGAGGGAATAGGTTCCGGTCCGGGAACCTATGACCTCAGGCTCACAGCGGTGGAACTCATGACCTCCGGGGATGGCGGGGGCGATGCGCCGGTGGCCACGGCTCGGGACGCGCCATCGGCTCACCCCCGCGCTCCGCGGGCGCCCCTCGCGGCCCTCGATCTCGTCATCGTCCATCGCCGGCGCCCCACGGCGGCGGCGCGCACCGCCCGCCTGTTCCTCGATCAGGGCGTGCCCGTGCGGGTGCTCGTCGTGGACAACGGGTCGTCGGAGACCGACCTGGCGTGGCTCCGCGTGTCGCTGCCCCCGGGCGTCGACGTCGTGGAGCTGCGTACCAACACCGGGTTCGGGCCCGGCGCCAACGCCGGGTTCCGCTGGTTCCTGAGCCACCACCCGGCCCCCTGGCTGGGGGTGGCACCCCACGACGCCGAGCCCCAGCCCGGCTGCCTGCGGCGGCTGCTCGACGAGGTCGGCGCCCGACCCCGGGTCGGCCTGGCGTCTGCCGACGTGGGCGACGGCCTCACACCGGTGCTGGACCGCTACTTCGGGGCGATCCCCGCCGAGGCCACGGTCGCCGACGGCTGGGAGCCCTCCGGCTATGCCCACGGCACGCTGATGGTCGCCCGCCGCCAGTGCCTCGAGGACGTGGGGCTTTTCGACGAGCGCTACTTCGCCTACTGCGAGGAGGCCGAGCTGGCGCTGCGGGCCCGGGAGCGGGGCTGGGAGGTCGGGGTCGTGCGGGGCGCCGAGGTGCGCAACCAGGACGTCGGGTCCAACGCCGCCGTCGTCGACTACCTGCAGCTCCGCAACACCCTGCTCATGGTGCGGGAGCACTCGGGCCTCTACCACGCCACCGTCCGCCTGGTCATCGCCCTGTGGCAGCTGGGCGTCGGCCTCGTCGTCCCCGCCCGGCGGGGCCCGTACTGGTCGCCCCGGGCGCGCCTGCGGGCCATCGCCGACCACCTGCGTCGCCGCTACGGCCCGCCCCCGCGGCACCTGCTGACCCATTAGCGTCAGGTTGGCAGTGACGGGCGCGCGACCCGGCGACGCAGCCGGCCGCCGGCGTCCTCGAACCCCGGCAACGGCGACTGCAGGCTCAGCCCCAGCTCGGCGACCCGGGCACCGACAAGGTCCTCGACACTGGCCCAGTCGGCGGCGCGGGGTCCGTCGATGCCGCGGTTGTAGGGCTGGTCGAAGACGATCACGTAGGCACCGGTCTCGCGCAGGGCGACGACGTTGTGGGGCGCGTCCTCCACGTAGCAGTCGGCCTCCACCTGCGGTTTGGCGCCCAGGAAGCACAGGTCCCGGTAGGGGATGTTCATGGCGTCGAGCCAGTCCACGGTGTCGGCCACCGCGGTGGCGTGGCCCCAGTTGACGTAGAGGCGGTGGGTGATGATGCGAATCCATATGCCGGCGTCGGACAACCGCCACAAGACCTCGGCCACGCCCTCGAAGGCCGGCATGGTCCGGAAGATCCGGTGTTCCAGCACCGCCGCCTGGTGGATTCGCTCGAACTCGGCGGGCGACAGTCCCCACTCCCGGAAGTCCCAAGAGCGCTCGAGTGGGAGCGCGTCGGGATCGACCTGCCGGTGCCGGGCCACGATGTCGCGCAGAGCGCCCGTGTAGTCGCCGCACACGCCGTCGAGGTCGACGCCGAGGATGAAACTGCTGGTGGTGGCCGTCATGTGTCCGTGCGGCGAGCTTGCCACACCCGATCGACGATCACGTCGGCCACCACCAGCAGGATCGCCAGCCATCCGAAGGGGTGCACACGGTCCATCTCGATGGGCCACTCGAAGCCGGGCGCCGGCCCGTGGCGCACCTGGATGTAGAGGACGTAGGCGGCGGCGAGGCCGAGGGCGAGCGGGCTGGCCAGTAGCAGCCAACGGCGGAACGTCTCGTGGCGTGCCCCCAGGCCGGCGGCGGTGCCCACGACGGCCCCCACCGCCGGGCCCGCGACCACGAATCCCAGCAGTCCGACGCCCAGCCCGGTCAGCAATGCCGTGCGCATGGTTGGCAGCGCGCCGTCGTAGCGGAAGGCCAGCACCCTCGAGTAGGGCTCGGCCAGGGCCGACGGGGCGATGATCGCCGAGCGGGGCCGGCGAATCGTCAACAGCAGGCACACGGCCGCCGCCACCGCCGACACCGCGATGGCGAGGTCGACGCGTCGTTGGGGCGTGAACCGCAGGTCGACGACGAACGACTCGGCGTCGGGTACGACCTGCCAGCCGTTGGCGAACCCGTCGACCAGCTCGGGGTCGGCGATCCCCTCACCGTCGATGCTGGCTGTCCAGCCGTCGTTGAAGCTCTGCCCCAGCACCAGCCAGAACGCCTCGCCGGGGGTCGCCCAGGAGACCTCCACCTCCACCTGGTCCTGGCCCTCGTGCACCACGGCGACGCGCGGGGTGGCGGCGGCCTCGCCGTCGGAGCGGGCGGCAATGGCCTCGGCCACCAGCGGCCCCGTCGCCGGAGACGCCGCTCCGCCGGCCGCCGAGCGCAGCACGAGCCGGTCGAGGTCGATCGCCCGGAGGTCACCCGGGATCGCGCGGACGTCGTGGTCGCCACCGTCGAGCTCGACGGGCCCGGCGCTGTCGCCGCAGGTCGCGAT
>JBKPHE010000192.1:0-7941 GCA_046744485.1 Actinomycetota bacterium
TCATCATCGAAAATGTCGGCGCCGAGCTGTCTGACCGGGGCGAACGACGCCGAGGCCCAGGCGCCGCGAGCGCTCCGACTCTCGCCTGTTTGGGAAGAGGCCGAGGCGAGGATCCGAGCCGGCGGACGCTACCCACCGAGCTGGTTCGTCCTGCTGGCGATCGCCGGGCTGATCGCCTCCGTCGGCATCTTCACGAACTCCGAGATCCTGATCGTAGGCGCCATGGTCGTGGGCCCGGAATATTCGGCGATCATCAGCGTCGCTCTCGGCATCAACAAGAACGATCACAAACGGATCCGCGTCGGCGCGGCGGCGCTCTTCTTCGGCTTCCTGATCGCGATCGTCGTGACCCTGGTCTTCAGCGTGGTTGTGCGGGCATCGGGTTTGGAAACTGAGGCCTTTCGCCTTGGAATCCGGCCGGTGTCCAACCTGATCAACACCCCTAACGTCTTCTCCGTCGTGGTCGCGACTCTGGCCGGCATCGTCGGTGTCGTGTCCCTCGTCGAAGCACGTACCGGAGCCCTCATCGGCGTATTCATCTCGGTCACCACGATCCCCGCGGCCGCCGACATCGGCGTGTCGAGTGCGTTCCAGGACTGGAGTGAGGCGGGCGGCTCCCTTGTTCAGTTACTGCTGAACGTCACGATCCTGATGGCGGTGGGCGCGGTCGGGCTCGTCGTTCAACAGCGTGTATGGCGGCGGGTCGGGCAACGAACGGAGCGAGCCGCACCCGGCGCTGAACATTCGTAGCGGGCTCCCTTCGCAGCCTCAGGTGAGAACGTTGACGGCCCGAGCGACGACGAGCCCGATGACCACGAGTGAGACCGTTGACTGCACCGCCGTGGCCAACTTGGCTCAGGGAACCAGCGGCATCACGTCTGTCGGGCTGAACGCCGTGCTGTTGGTGAATGCGAGGTACAAGTAGTCGACGAAGACGGGCTGCCAGCCCGGCGGCGCGAGGTGCGGGTTGATCTGTTGCGGGACCGCGAACTCCGGGTAGCGGGCCCGTCGTCCGAGCCGCGCCGACGGTCCACCCGGGTCGAACTGCCAGTACAGGAGCGCGAACGCCAAGTTGTTACCGACCAGTACCAGCGCCCCTGAGGCGAGCAGGTACCCAGCCGAGTTGGTCTGCGGCGCCCCGTTGATGAGGTGGTCGGTGAGGATGATGGTCGCCCACAAAGCGGCAGCAACCAGCCTGCACATGGGATGCGTGATTTCACCCCGATGGGGGGACGCCGGACTCGCGGTGGAATCCAACCGTCGCGTTGGGTGTCGGCAGGAGGAGGGACGTGGTAACCACGCTGTCGCTTTCAGGAGCGAACATGTTGGCGGTCGACCCTGTGCCGTGGACGCGAGCGCAGATGGCGTTCACGCTCGCGAGTCACATCATCCGCGTCCCCCTGGGCGTGTCGTGGGCCTGCACGACGTTGGTGGCCAACTGGCGTGCACGACGGCCCGGCGCGGCCTCACGGCGCGCTTTCACGCGTCATGCGGGACGCCGGGTCCATACGTCTTCAGACGGACGAGACGAGCACCGCCCCAGGGGGCCGCGCCGCGACAGCGAACCCACGAAGAGCGCGCCTGTGCCTGCGCCAACGTGCGCCACCCCACCGGCGGGATCTGCTCACGCAAGCCCGGCAGGAACGCCCGGACCCCCGCCGCAAACGCGAACGGCACCCCCGCCAGCACAACCAGGGTCAGATAGCCGTGGCCCCCACCCGGCAGCGGCGGCACCCCCAGCAACGACGCGGCCGCGTACCCGAACTCGTGGCCCGCGACGAACCCAACGGTCACAAAGTAGCAACGACCACCAGCGCAGACCGCGCACGGCCGCCACACGACGACGCAGTGTGATCCGAGACCGAGGCGACCCGCCACGCCCGTCACGTGATGACAATCGCGTCCCAAGAAAGGCATCGACTACTGAACCAGTCGCTGCCCTCCTGCGTCGGGTTCCGCCGCCACCGTGGTCTGGTAGGCAGCCACCGTGGGGATCGGGTTGTTGTTGCTGGCAGCGTCCGCCGTCGGCTTGCTAGTCGGGGCTGAGCTGTTCGCGGAGCACGCCGCCGTGGCGGGTCGGCGGCTCGGGGTCAGCGCTCTGGCTGTGGGGGTCCTGCTCGCTGGGGCGGAGCCTGAGGAGCTGATGACCGCCGTCACCGCGGGTGTCCGGGACCGGCCCGGTATCGGGATCGGTGACGCGATCGGCGCCAACCTCACGATGCTCACCTTGGCGCTCGGGCTGGCGGCCATCGCCCGCCCGCTGCCGCTGCGCGGCCCTGTCCGCGTCTACGCCGTCGGCGCGACCATCGCGGGGGTGGCGGCGGCCGCAGTGCTCGCGGATGGCCAGATCAGGCGCGTCGAGGGCGCGGTGCTGGTGGTCGTGTACGCGGGGCTCGTAGCGGCCGTCTGGTGGCGGGAACGGACCGCGCCGGCGATCGGGGAGCTAGCGGAGATCCTGGAAGACGATGGTGTTCACGACTCCGCCGGTGAGCCGCCTGCGACCGGGCTCGCCCTTGCGGTGGTGGGGATCGCGGTGATGGCCGGCAGCGGGACGCTCGCTGTCGAGGGTGCCGAGCGGGTGATCGAGGCGTTGTCGGTCTCGGACACGGCTGTGGGCCTCACCCTGGTGGCGTTCGCCACCACGGCCGAGCTGCTCGCCCTGGTGTGGGCCGCGGCGCGCCGGGACGTCAGCGAGCTGGCCGTCGCGGCCATCGTCGGCTCCGCCGCCTACAACGCCACGGCCACCCTTGGGGCTGCGGCGCTCACTCGTCCCGCCACCGGCCTCGATGTCCGCACTGCGGCCCTGGTCGCGGCAGTGCTGCCCGTTGCCATCCTGGTCGCGGGTGGCCGCCACCAGACGCTCACCCGGACCGCGGGCGGGGCTCTGGTTGTTGGCTACGTCGCGTTCGTTGCGCTCGCCTTGACGTGAACGGCTTCTGACGAGAGGCGATGCTTGGTAGCCAGCGGGCCATCGTGGTCGATCCGCGGCCTCCGGTCAGGCGGATATCGTCGGCGGCATGGTGAAGCAAGGGGACAAGGCGCCGGACTTCACGCTCCTGGACCAGAACGGTGAGCCGTTCTCGCTGTCCGAGTCGATCAGGCGCCGGAAGGTATGGCACTTGATCTACTTCTACCCGAAGGCGGACACGCCGGGGTGCACCACACAGGCGTGCGGGCTGCGCGACGTGTTGGGCGACATCGGCGACACGGCGGTGTTGGGCATCAGTCCCGACAAGCCCGAGAAGCAGAAGCGCTTCGATGACAAGTACGGGCTGGGCTTCCCGCTCCTGTCCGACCAGGACCATGCCGTAGCCGACGCCTACGGCGCATGGGGGGAGCGATCGATGTACGGGCGCAAGTTCATGGGGATCGTCCGGTCGGCGTTCCTGGTGGACGAGCAGGGCAACCTGGCCGAGGTGTGGCCCAAGATCAGCCCCAAGGACACGCCGACCAAGCTGCTCGCCGCCCTCGGGGGATAGGCGTCACGCCGGGTCACAGGCCGGGCCGCGCGGCGGCATCTCACGGCCGACCCCCCCTGGGCGTTGACATGCCGGTGACGCTTCCACCGTTCCAGTCGTTGCTCGACGCCCATGCACCGGACCTGCACCGGTTCCTGGTCGCCGCCGTCGGCCACCATGACGGCGACGACCTCTTCCAGGAGACGGTGATCTCGGCGTTGCGGTCGTACCCGGGCTTGCGTCACGCGGACAACCTGCGTGGCTGGCTCTTCACGATCGCCCACCGCAAGATCATCGACCAGGCACGCCGGCGGGTCCGGCAGGCGGTGCCCGCCGCCGATCCCCCCGAGGTTCCTCGGGTCGACGCCGACCCGCTCGTCGACGCCGAGCTTTGGGATGCCGTGCGGCGGCTGCCACCCAAGCAGCGCTCCGCGGTGGTGCAGCGCTATCTGCTCGACCGACCGTACGCGGAGATCGCGGCGGTCATCGGGTCGAGCGAGGACGCCGCCCGCCAGAACGTGCGGGCCGGCCTGCAACGCCTGCGTCAGGAGGTGACGCGATGAACGCGACGAACTCCACCAATGAGGTCCGGCGGCGGTCCGACCGTCAGGAGCACGGCGACACCGACGTGCACGACCTGGGCGAGCGGCTGCGCCGGGCCGACACCACCGACGTCGCCGCCCTGGTCGACGCCGCGCTGCGGCGGGCGGACGCCGAAGGGCTGGTGGACGTCGGCTGGGCGGTCGAGGACACGCCCGTCGGCCCCCTCACGCTGGCTGCCACGTCCGCCGGCGTGGTGCGCATCGGCTTCGGCCACGAGGACCTGGTGCTGGATGAGCTGGCGAGCGAGGTGTCGCCCCGGGTCGTCCACCTGCCGGCCCGCCTCGACGAGGTGCGCCGCGAGCTCGAGGAGTACTTCGCCGGGCGGCGCCGCCGCTTCGAGGTGCCGGTCGACCGGCGGCTGTCGCGGGGCTACCGGCGGACCGTCCTGGAGGCGCTGTCCCGGGAGGTGCCGTACGGCCAGACGGTCAGCTACAAGGAGCTGGCCGAGCGCACCGGCAACCCCAAGGCCAGCCGCGCGGTCGGTTCCGCCATGGCGACCAACCCGATCCCCATCGTCGTACCGTGCCACCGGGTGCTGCGCACCGGTGGTGCGCTCGGCGGCTACGGCGGCGGGCTCGAGACCAAGGTCTGGCTCCTGCGCCACGAGGGAGCGCTGCTGGGCTAGAGCGCAGTTCAGTGACGGGCGGTTCCGCCCGCGTCGTTGCCGATGTCGAGCGCCCGTTCCCACCGGTCGATGGTCCGCTGCCGGTACACGATCAGGCCCAGCAGCCCGAGCGTGGTCAGAACGAGGAGCAGCCGGCGCATGGGCACAGGCTAGGCTTGTTCGTTCGTCTGCGGGCGTAGCCCAAATGGCAGGAGGCACGGGCCTCAAAATCCCGACAGTGTGGGTTCGAATCCCACCGCCCGCACTGATGTGACGTCGCGAGAACCATGGCTGCAAGTGGCTGGAAGCCAACCATTTCCGGCCACGAAACGCCTGGGTGTCCGGCGGCCGAGCTTCGATCGTGTCGACAGGGGCTGGCGGAGGAAGAATGGGTGCGTATGGCGGTGGTGTTCGCGGATCGCGTCGACGCCGGTCGCCGACTGGCCGAGCAACTGGCCGACCTCGCCGGTGAGGACATCGTGGTGCTGGGGCTCCCGCGCGGCGGGGTGCCCGTGGCCGCCGAGGTAGCGCGGGCGGTGGACGCCGCGCTGGACGTGCTCGTGGTCGGCAAGATCGGCGTGCCGGGTCACGAGGAGCTGGCGCTCGCCGCCGTCGCCGACGACGGCCAGGTCGCCTACAACCCCGGCGTGATGGCGGCCGTGGGGATGACCGACGTGGACGTCGACGTCCTCGCCCGCCGACACGCCGCCGCGCTCGCCCATCGGGCCGAGTTGTTCCGGGACGGGGCCCCGGCCGTGCCGGTGGAGGGCAAGACCGCCGTCCTCGTCGACGACGGCATGGCCACGGGGGCGACCATGCGGGTGGCGGTGGACGTCGTGCGGGGGCGGAGGCCGAAGGAGCTGGTGGTGGCCGTGCCCGTGGGCTCACCGGAGGCCTGCGTCACCGTGGGGGAGACGGCCGACCGGGTGGTCTGCCTCGCGGCGCCTGCCCACTTCCGGGCCGTCGGGACCTGGTACGACGACTTCTCCCAAGTCCAGGACTCGACGGTGCGCGAGATCCTGGCCGACGCCCGAGCCCACGGCGCCGGCCGGAGCGCCCGCTGACGCATCGGACCCACTAGCGCCGCATGGGGCCACGGCGCCGGCCGGAGCGCCCGCTGACGCGTCGGACCCACTAGCGCCGCAGGGCCGCCGCCACCCGGGCCACCAGCGGGTCGTCCAGCGCGACCTCCAGTGAGGCTGGGAGGCCGAGCGACCAGTTGGGACGTTCGACGGTCGTGCCTGGCAGGTTGGGGCGCCGGCGGAGCCCCAAGGCGTCCTCCAGCGTGGCGCCGACGAGCGCGCATGGCGCCGCCGCCAGCCTCTGGTGGACGGCGACGATCACCTCCTCGACCGGGGCGTCGGCATCCAGCCCGCTCAACGTCACGAGCTTGTCGCGCAGCCGCCGGAGCGCGGCGTCGTCAGGCTCGACGCCCGCCGCACGCTGGTCGGCCGCATCGTCACCCAACCACACGCCGGCGATCGTGGGCAGGTCGTGGGTGGTGACCGCGCCCAGGGCCTGGGCCGGGTAGTGCTCGGGGGCGGTCTCCTCGAACCAGACGAGCCGGTACGACAGCAGCCCGGCGGCGTGCAACCGGTCACGCACGCCCTCCTCGACTGTGCCCAGGTCCTCGCCGACCACCACTGCCCCCGACCGGACGCTCTCGATCGACAGGACCGCCAGCAGTTCGTCCGCGGGGTAGCGCACGTAGGCGCCGTCGGTGGGCGCGCCACCGGGCGGCAGCCAGAACAGCCGGAACATGCCCATCACGTGGTCGATGCGCAGGCCGCCGCCGTGTCCCATCGCCGCCCGCCACAGCGACCCCAACGGCTCGTAGGCGACGGAACGCAGGGCATGGGGCACGAACGGCGGCAGGCCCCAGTCCTGGCCGGCCCGGTTGAACTCGTCGGGCGGCGCCCCCACCCGGACGCCGTGCGCCAGCAGGTCCTGCAGGCACCAGGCGTCGGCCCCGTCGGGATCCACGCCCACTGCCAGGTCCGTGAGCAGCGCCAGGGGCTCCTCGGCGCGCCGCAGCTGTTCGTCCACGAGGAACTGCACCCAGGCCCAGAACGCCACGCGGCCGGCATGGTCGGCGGCGAACGACGCCACGCCGGGTCCTGAGGGGTGCCGATGCTCGGTCGGCCATGCTCGCCAACCCGACCGGTGGTGCTCGGCCAAGGCGCAGAACCGCGCGTACGTCTCCAGCTCGCCGCCCATCTGCTCACGCCACCGCTCGAAGCGCAGGTCGGGACCGAGCGCAGTCCACAGATGGTCGAGCGCGCGGCGCTTGAGCGACCAGACCGCGTCTCGGTCCACCACGGGCGTGGCGTTCAAGCGCCGGGCCTTCGCGGCCAGCGCCTCGACCGTGGTGTCGCCGGCGCCCGGCAGCTCCTCGATGCGGAGGAGCAGGGGATTGAACCAGCGACGGCTCGACGGGAAGTACGGGCTGGCCTCGACCCGGTCGATCGGCTGGGGTGCGTGCATCGGGCTGACCCCGAGCATGCCGGCACCTCGCTCCGCAGCCCAGGCGCCGATGGATCGCAGGTCGGCGAGGTCGCCGATGCCCCAGCTCGCGTCGGACCGGCAGCCGGGGAGCTGAACCGTCAGCAGCCACGTCCGCAGGTCGCCCGGCAGGTGGCAGCGGCCGGGAGTGACGATCAGGCGGGTCGCAGGTCCTCCGTCCAGGGGGCGGAGCTCGTGGTAGCCGATGGGCAGGTCGGCTGGAAGCTCACCCTCGGCCCGGAGCTCGCTGCCGTCCTCCAGGGCCAGCTCGCACGGACCAAGCAGGGGCTCGGCCCGCCCGGCGTGCACGACCCACACGCCGGGATCGTGCGGCGGCGGCGTGTCGGCGGTGTCGCCGGCCCCCATTGCCTCGCGGAGTGCGGCGACGGTCTCCGGGGACGTTGTGTGCCAGTGTCCCGAGGCGTCCCAGTAACCGTCGTCAATGCCCCACGCGTCGGTGGCCATGTCCCGCGCACGGTACCGGCGTCCGCCCTGGGGGCTCAGGGACCGAGAACGCTCGGTTCCGGCACGCGAGCCCGGGGCTTGCGGTTGACGGCGGCGATCCCAGCGACTGTCAGGGCGCCGCCCACGAGCAGCCGCGCCTCGAACGGCTCGTCCAGCACGACGATGCCGACGACCACGGCCACGACCGGGATGATGTACGTGACGAGCGATGCCTTGGTGGCGCCGATGTCGGCGATGATCAGGTAGTTGAGGACGTATGCGACGCCCGGGCCCAGGACGCCGAGCAGCAGGATCGACGCCACCCGGGTG
>JBKPHE010000147.1:0-19750 GCA_046744485.1 Actinomycetota bacterium
CCGTTCGCCACTAGATCTTCCCCAGTGTTGCCACTGGTTGGATCTCGTTCGACTTGCATGTGTTAAGCACGCCGCCAGCGTTCGTCCTGAGCCAGGATCAAACTCTCCGTCGAAATCTCGAGCGCCGTCGCCAGGCGACGAACACCCTTCGATAGAGACGCCTCGCGCTCAAGCAGAATCTCTCGAGCCCGAGGCACTGGCACCATCGGATGGTGCAAGCACCACCCGGATAATTGACGGTGCGTTTCGTTTTCACACGACCACGCCGGAAGAAGCCTCCCGGAGCGGTCGCCCGCACTCGCTCTCTCGTCCTCTCTTCTGTTTTCAAGGAGCGACCAACGCTCTCGGCACGCGCCCCGATCGGGAGCGTTGGTGCCGGCCTTGCGTGCACCGCGGGCAGCCACGAGGCCGCTCCGGGGCGAAGGATCAATCTAACGACCTACCTGGGAACCGTCAACCTGAGAGCCCAGTTTCCGGGGGATTTCTCGGCCCTGGTCAGCTGCCGTCCCGTACGAGGACAGCATAGGACCTCTTGCCCTTTCGCAGCACCACGTACCGCCCGTGAAGGACGTCATCCTTCCCGATCAGGCGGCCCGCCTGCACCCGCTCCCCGTTGACCGACACCGCTCCCTGTTCCAGGGACCGACGTGCATCGCCCCTGGAGCTGGCGAGCTCCGCATCGACCAGCAGCGGCACGAGATCGATTCCCGCCGCCAGGTCCTCGTCGGAGCCCAGCGGAGCGGTCGGAACCTCCGCGGCCACTGCCGCCAGCGCATCGCTGTCGGCCGCCATCGGGGATCCGCCGAACAGGACCTCCGACGCCTGTTCGGCGGCCCGGGCCGCACCCACGCCGTGGACCAACGACGTGACCTCGCCCGCCAGCACCCTTTGTCCCCGCCGACGCTCCGGCGCCTTCGCATGGTCGGCGGCCAGTTCGTCGACGGCGGGGACGCCCAACAACGTGAACTTGGCCAGATATTCCCTGACCTGCCGGTCGTCTGTCTGCATCCAGTGCTGGTAGAAGCGATAGGGACTGGTCTTGGCGGGATCGAGCCAGACCCGGGCCCCGGTCGTCTTGCCCAGCTTCGACCCGTCCGGTGCCTCGATCAGCGGCCACGACAGCCCGTGGATGACCTGGCCCCTCACCCGGCGCACGAGGTCGATGCCCGAGACGATGTTCCCCCACTGGTCGGACCCACCGATCTGGAGCTCGATGCCGAGGTGTTCGTTGAGCCACAGATAGTCGTGCGCCTGCAGCAGCATGTAGCTGAACTCGGTGTAGCTGATGCCCTGTTCGCCGGCGAGGCGGGCCCGCACCGATTCCCGCGCCAGCATCTGGTTGACGGTGACGTGCTTGCCGATGTTGCGCAGGAAGTCGAGGAGGGTGACGTCCGCAGTCCAGTCGCGGTTGTCCACGAGGCGCGCCCCGCCCCCCTCGAAGTCGAGGATGCGCGCCATCTGGGCCTTGATGGCGGCGACGTTGGCGTCGAGGGTCTCGGCGTCGAGCAGGTTGCGCTCGTCGGACCGACCACTCGGGTCGCCGACCATCCCGGTGGCGCCACCGGCCAGGGCCACCGGGCGGTGGCCGGCATCCTGGAACCGCCGCAGCACGAGCAGGCCGATGAGGTTGCCGATGTGCAGGCTGTCCGCGCTCGGATCACAGCCGTAGTACAGGCCGATGGGACCGGCGGCCAGCCGAGCCGCCAGTTGCTCACGATCGGTCGAGTCCTGGACCAGCCCGCGGGCCTCCAGGTCGTCGAGGAGCTTGCTGCTGCTCACTGGCGCGCCTCCGACCAGCCAACGAGCAATCGCCGCTGAACAGCGAACAACGCACTGTGCCCATGGTTCGCTCGCTGACGCTCGCTCACTGACTGGACGCTACCGGGCCGGGACGGGGAGCCTGGTGTGGTGACCGTCCAGGCCCCACGGGTTCCGGCCAGCAACGACAGCGACGACGGCGACGAGGGCGCGTCGGCCGGGCGCGGGTCGCGCTGGGGCCGGACGGTCGTCGTGGTCGTCGTGTGCGCGCTCGTGTCGATGTGGGGCTACGTGCTCTTCCTGGCCTTCGGGCCGGGCCGGCAACCCCCGATCGATCGCCTCGACGACCCGGCGTTCGCGGAGGCGGCCGAGGAGCGCTGCGCCCGCGCGCTGGAGGAGGTTGACCTGCTGCCGGTCGCCAGCGCGTCGCACACGGCCGTCGAGCGGGCGGACGTGCTGGCGCGGGCCAACGCCGCCTACGCAGCCATGCTCGACGACCTCGACGAGCTCGAGGCGTTGGCACCCGCCGGAGACCAGCGCCGACGGGCCAGCGAGTGGTTGGGCGACTGGCGCACGTATCTCGGTGATCGGGAGAGGTACGCCGACGCCCTGCGCACGGACCCCGATGCCCGATTGCTGGTGTCGGAGAAGCGCGGCGAGGGCCAGCAGATCACCGGCTGGATCGACGAGTTCGCCAACGCCAACCACATGCCGTCGTGCGTCTCACCCACCGACGCCTGACAGCTCAGGGTGACCCAGGCGCGAGGGGGGTCGGGAGGGAACGGCTCCTGCGGTTCCCCCGGGCGTCGATCGATCCGGCTTTGCCGGTCGAGCGAGCGGCAAAGAGTGCCGCCGGAAGGCGGCGCCTCAGGCGGAGGGAGGCGGAGGGGGGAGGGTCTCCCTCCCCCCTCCGGTTGACACGTTGGGGTCGCCACGCACGTACCAGCGCCAGGGATGCTCGGCCCCGGCGCTGAGCCCGATGCGGGTCGTCTGCGCCGGGTCCGCCGGCCGGGGCGTGCCGTCGTCGCACACCACGACACCGCGGTCGCCGGTCACCAGGTCGGCGCCGTCGAACGCGCGGCCCAGCCCGAGCGCCTGGCAGAGCTTCGCCGGTCCGCTGCAGAGGTCGCGATCTCGCCGTGCCCGGGGCCGGACCGCTCGCATGGCGTCCAGGCCGGCCACCGGGGCGAGCGCCCGGAGGAGCACCGCCACGCCCTCGCCGTCCTCACCGCACACCGCGTTGGCGCACCAGTGCATGCCGTAGGTGAAGTACACGTAGAGCCCGCCGGGCGGTCCGAACATCGTGCGGTTGCGCGCCGTCATCCCGCGGTACGCGTGGCTACCGGGGTCGATGCCCCCGCAGTAGGCCTCGACTTCGACGATGCGACCGACCCGGTCGGCCGGCTCGGGACCGTCAGCATCGGCGGACCCCCGCCGCACCAGGAGCTTGTTCAGCAGCTCCGGCGCCACCGCCCGCGGGTCGCGGCGGTAGAAGTCGCGCTCGACGATCCTCACGCCAGTGCCGACCGCACCGCCTCCGGCACGGGCGCGGGGTCGGTCGTGCCGGGCGCCACCGACACGTAGGTCACCACCGCGGTGAACACCGGCTGCTCACCGACCGATCCCTCGTAGCCGATGTCGAAGCTGGTGGTGCCCCAGCGCCGGACGGCCACGTCGATGGCGAGCACGTCGCCGAACGTCGCTCCACCGTGCCAGGTGACCTCCGCCCGCTTCAGCACCATGTCGAAGGTGGATTCGTACTCGCGGCCAAGGGCCGAACGCAGCCACGTGTCGAACGCGTCGTCGACGTACGCCAGGTAGTGGGCGTTGAAGACATGGCGCTGCATGTCGACCTCGCCGTAGCGGACGCGCAGCTCGTGGCGGTACGGCGGCGGGCTCACGCGAACGACCCTCCCAGCCCCAGGCGCTCCACGTCGACAGCGATCCGCCGTTCGAAGTGCTCGAGCTGCTCCTCGACCGGTTCCGGCCCGGCACCGCCGGGTGTGCGGCGGCGCGCCACCGGCCGACCCGACTCGAGCAGCGCGGCACCCTCGGCCCCGAGGTCGGGATGCGCCTCGACCAGCTCGGCCAGCGGGACGTGGCGCTCCACGCTGTCGCGCACGAGCGCACCCACCAGCGCGTGCGCGTCCCTGAACGGCACGCCCCGGTCCACCAGCAGCTCGGCCAGGTCGGTCGCCGCCGCATAGGGCGAATCGGCCGCCCGCTGCATGCGATCCAGGTCGAACGCCAGCGTCCTGTACAGGCCCGCCATGGCCGCCAGTGCCAGCGAGAGCTGCTCGACCGCGTCGAACAGCGGCTCCTTGTCCTCCTGCAGGTCGCGGTTGTAGCTGAGCGGCAGGCCCTTCAGCGTCGCCAGCAGCCCGGCGAGGTCGCCGATCAGCCGCCCGGCCTTGCCCCGGGCCAGCTCTGCGATGTCGGGGTTCTTCTTCTGCGGCAGCATCGACGATCCTGTGGCGTAGGCGTCGTCGAGCCGCACGAACCCGAACTCGTCGGTCGACCACAGGACCACCTCCTCACCCATGCGCGACAGGTGCACGGCCACCAGGCTGAGGACGAACAGCGCCTCGGCCACGAAGTCCCGGTCGCTCACGGCGTCAAGGCTGTTCTCGAACCGGCCTGCGAACCCGAGCTCCTCGGCCGTGAAGTCGGGGTCCAGCGGCAGGGACGACCCGGCCAGGGCCCCGGCACCCAGGGGTGACACGTCGAGCCGCCGCCGGCAGTCTGCGAGTCGGTCGACGTCTCGAGCCAGCGCCCAGCCGTGGGCGAGCAGGTGGTGGGCGAGCGTCACGGGCTGTGCCCGCTGCAGGTGCGTGTAACCCGGAAGCGAGGCCGGACCCACCTCGCGTGCCCGCTCCAGCAGCACCCGCTGGAGTGCCACCACGCGCGCGGCGACGGTGGTGAGCTCGCGTTTGCACCACAGGCGCAGCGCCGTGGCCACCTGGTCGTTGCGGCTGCGGCCGGAGTGGAGCTTGGCGCCGGCCGGGCCCGCCAATTCGATCACCCGCCGTTCGATCGCGGTGTGGATGTCCTCGTCGCTGGGCTCGAACCCGAACGTCCCCTTCCGGAGCTCCTCCGCCACGCGGTCGAGTGCGGTCCGCACCAGGTCGGCCTCGTCCTCGCTGAGGATCCCGGCGCGGGTGAGGCCCTTGACGTGGGCCCGGCTGCCCTCCAGGTCGTCGCCGGCGAGCCGCCGATCGAACGGCAGGCTGACCGTGAAGGCCAACAGCTCGTCGGCCGGCTCCTCGGCGAAGCGGCCCTGCCAGAGCGTGCTCACGGGCGACCCCTTCGGGGTACGCCCAAGAGCACATCGCCGCCTCGCGGCGAGTAATGCACTGTGTCCATGGTTCGCTCGCTAGCGCTCGCTCACTCCCGAATCATGCCTCGGCGCCCGGGCCCTGGATCGACGACCACGTCTCGATGCCGAGCCCCCACAGCCGGACGAAGCCCTCGCTGTCGGCGTGGCGGAAGCTGTCGGCGTCGTCGTAGGTGGCCAGGCTGTAGTTGTACAGGCTGTGAGGGCTGCGCCGGCCCGTCACCCGCACCGAGCCGGGCGACAGGTGCAGGCGCACCTCCCCGGTCACGTGGCGCTGGCTCTCGTCGACGAAGGCGTCGAGTGCCTGGCGGAGCGGGCTGAACCACAGCCCGTCGTACACCAGCTCCGCATAGCGGCTCTCGAGACGGGTCTTCTCGCGCTGGAGGTCACGCTCGAGGCAGATCGACTCGAGGTCGGCGTGCGCCAACATGATGGCGAGGCTGCCCGGGCACTCGTAGGTCTCGCGGCTCTTGATGCCGACGCGCCGGTTCTCGACCATGTCGATGCGCCCCCAGCCGTAGGAGCCGACGACCTGACCGAGCTGTTCGATCAGGTCGGCGGGTCCGAGAGCCACGCCGTCGAGGGACACGGGGACACCCCGGTCGAAGCCGATCACGACGTCGGTCGGCTCGGAGGCCGTAGGCCTCGTGCGCAGCCAGACGCCCGGCGGTGGCACCGCCCACGGATCCTCCATCTCGCCACATTCGATCGCCCGGCCCCAGAGGTTGTCGTCGATCGAGTACAGCTTCTCCTTCGTGGCCGTGATGGGAATGGCGTGGTCGTAGGCGTAGAGGATGCAGTCCTGCCGGGTCATGCCCCACGAGCGCACCGGCGCCACCACCTCGAGATCGGGCGCCAGGGCCCGGGTCGACACCTCGAAGCGGACCTGGTCGTTGCCCTTCCCGGTGCAGCCGTGGGCCACGGCGTCGGCACCGTGCTCGCGGGCGGCCTCCACCAGGTGCTTGACGATCACGGGACGGGACAGCGCCGAGACCAGCGGGTAGCGACCCTCGTAGAGGGCATTGGCCTTGAGCACCGGCACGCAGTACTCGCGGGCGAACTCGTCTCGGGCGTCGACCACGATGGCGTCGACGGCGCCGGCGGCGAGGGCGCGCTCACGCACGACGTCCCAGTCGTCGGACGACTGGCCGACGTCGACCGCCAAGGCGATCACCTCGGCGCCATGGTTGTCGGTCATCCACCGCACGGCCACCGAGGTGTCGAGACCGCCGCTGTAAGCGAGGACCACTCGCTTGGGCATTGTCGTTTCCTTCTCTCGTGATCTCTACAAGCCGGCCATCTCTGCCAGCTGGTGGGCCATCGCCGCGCCGGTCGTGTCCTCGGCGACCACCACGACGAGCGTGTCGTCGCCGGCCACCGTGCCGATGACCCCGGGCAGGCCCGACCGGTCCAGTGCCGATCCCACCACGTGGGCGGACCCGGGCGGCGTGCGCAGCACCACGAGGTTGGCGGAGTGCGCCACTTCGACCACCCATTCGCTGAACACCCGGCGGAGGTGATCCTCCGGGGCCCGCTGCTCGCTCGGCAGCTCGGGGATGGCGTAGACGGTCTCCCCGCCCCGGCCCCGCACCTTGATGGCACCCAGGTCCTCGAGGTCGCGCGACACGGTGGCCTGGGTGGCGGCCACGCCCTCCGCGGCGAGAAGCTCCACGAGCTGTCCCTGGCTGGTGACGGCGTGGTCGGACAGGAGCCGGGCCACCCGATGCTGGCGCTGCGGCTTGGCCAAGGTACGGCCGGGAGCGCGGTCGACGTTCACGATCCCGACTGCTCCACGAGCCAGCCGAGCAGGCCCCGCATGCTGTGGAGGCGGTTGTGGGCCTGGAGGATCATCCGGCTCTGCGGACCGTCCACCACCGACGCCGATACCTCCTCGCCACGGTGCGCCGGCATGCAGTGCATGAACACCGCCCCGGGCGCAGCGGCGGCCATCAGGGGGTCGTCCACCGAGAACCCCTCGAACGCCCGGGACCGGGCGTCGGCCTCGTCCTCCTGCCCCATCGACGCCCAGACGTCGGTGTGCACCGCCGCCGCGCCCGCCACCGCCTCCTCGGGCCTGGTGGTCACGACCGGCTCGCCGCCCAGAGCCCTGAGCCGGTCGAGATCGTCGTCGCCCGGGCCGTAGCCGGGTGGGCAGGCCACCTGCACCTTCATGCCCAGCATCGTGGCGCCGATGGCCAGCGACCGGGCGACGTTGTTGTAGTCGCCCACCCAAGCCACCGTGGCGCCGGGCAGCTCACCCAGCGTCTGGCTCATCGTCAGCAGGTCGGCGAGCGCCTGGCACGGATGGCCGCGGTCCGAGAGGAGGTTGACGACCGGGATCGTGGCCGCGCCCGCCAGCTCCTCGAGCAGGCCGTGGTCGAAGACCCGGCCGCCGAGCGCGGCGTGATAGCCGGACAGCACCCGGGCGATGTCGGCGATCGGCTCACGCTCCCCACTGCCGACCTCGTCGCGCCGGAACGTGACCGGATGGCCGCCCAGCTGGACGATCGCCGCCTCGCAGGAGTGCCTGGTGCGCAGCGACGGCTTCTCGAAGTACAGGCCCACGGTCCGCCCCACCAGGGGCCGGTGGGCGGTCGGCGTGATCGACCGCCGCAGGATCTCGCGCAACTCGTCCGGCGACAGATCGTCGAGCTCGAGAACGTGGCGCACGGTCGCGGGAGTGCTCGTCATTGGAGGACCTTCTCGATGATCGTGGTGGCTTCGTCGATCTCGTCGTCGCTGATCAGCAGCGACGGGGCCAGGCGCAGCGCCGTGGGCGTGACCGCGTTGGCGACCAGGCCGGCGTCGAGGAGCGCCGCGTTCAGGTCGCGGGCGTCGCGCCCGGACAGCTCGACCGCGAGCAGGAGGCCGAGGCCGCGCACGCCGGCGACGCTGGGCAGGGCGCCAAGCCGCTCGCGGAACCGGGCGCCGGCCCGCGCCGCCCGTCCCGGCACGTCCTCGACCTGCATGACGGCGAGGACCGCACGCGCCGCGGCCGCGGCCAGCGGCTGGCCGCCGAACGTCGTGGCGTGGTCCCCGGGCTCGAACACCGAGGCCACGTCGGCACGGGCCCAGCACGCGCCGATCGGCACACCGTTACCGAGGGCCTTGGCCATGGTGACCACGTCGGGCTGCACGCCGAAGTGCTGGAAGCCGAACCACCGTCCGGTCCGTCCGAGGCCGGTCTGCACCTCGTCGACGATGAGCAGCACGCCCCGTTCGTCGCACAACCGGCGCACGCCCTGGAAGTAGGCGGCGCCGGCGGGGTTCACCCCGCCCTCGCCCTGCAGCGGCTCGAGCAGGACGCCGGCCACGCTGGGGTCGAGCGCCGCCGCCAAGGCGTCGAGGTCGTCCCACGCGACGTGGCGGAAGCCCTCGGGCAGCGGCTGGAAGGGCGCGTGCTTGGCGGGCTGCCCGGTGGCGTGGAGTGTCGCCAGGGTCCGGCCGTGGAAGCTGCCGTAGGCACACACGACCACGTAGCGGCCGAGCCCACGCTCCCCGCTCCTGGCGCCTTCGGCGCCGGGCCGCTCGGGCTTCGGCGTGTGCCTCCCGCTCCCACGGCCGCTCGGGCCGGGCCTCGTCTTCGCTCGGCGTCGGCCCCAGCGCCGGGCCAGCTTCAGGGCGCACTCGTTCGCCTCGGCGCCGGAGTTGCAGAAGAACACCTGGCCGCCGGCGGGCTCGCCGTCGCCCACCAGGCGGTCGAGCGTGCGCGCCACCTCCGGGCCGGGCTCGGTGCCGAAGAGGTTGGACACGTGCAGCAGCGTCGACGCCTGATCGTGCAGCGCCGCAGCCACGGCCGGGTGGGCGTGGCCCAGCGAGGTCACCGCCAACCCCGACAGGCAATCGAGGTAGCGCCGTCCGTCGCTGTCGAACAGGTAGGACCCCTCGCCCCGCACGAAGGTCACCGGCGGGGGCGGGTACGTGGGCATCAGCGGGCCGGTCACGCCTCCGCACCCCCGGCAGTGATCATGGTGCCGACGCCGGCGTCGCTGAACAGCTCCAGCAGGAGGACGTGGGGTACCCGCCCGTCCAGCAGGTGCGCCGACCTCACGCCGTTGCGGACCGCATGGACGGCGGCGGCAACCTTGGGGATCATCCCCCCGCTCAGGCGGCCGTCGTCGATCGTCGGCTCGAGCTCGTCCGCGGTGATGTGGCTGACGAGCGAGTCCGGCTCGTCGACGTCTGCGAGCAGGCCGGTGACATCGGTGAGGAACATGGCTTTCTCCGCGTCCAGCGCCTCCGCGAGCGCACCCGCCACGGTGTCGGCGTTGATGTTGTAGGCCTGCCCGGTGGTATCGGATCCGATCGTGGAGACCACCGGGATGAGGTCCTCGGCCAGCAGCCGCCGGAGTATTCCCGGGTTGACCGAGCGCACGTCGCCCACGTAGCCGAGCTCGGGGTTCCGGGCACCTGCCAGTAGGAGGCCGGCATCCTCGCCCGACAGCCCCACCGCCAGGGGACCATGGACGTTGACGGCCGACACGATGTCGCGGTTGACCTTGCCGACCAGCACCATGCGGGCGATGTCCACAGTCTCGGCGTCGGTCACGCGCAGGCCGTCGCGGAACTCGGGTTCCTTGCCGAGGCGGGCCATCAGCGCGCTGATCTGGGGACCGCCGCCGTGGACCACCACCGGCCGCAGGCCCACCGCCCGCAGGAGCACGACGTCGTCGGCCAAGGAGCGTCCCAGCTCGGGATCGACCATGGCGGCCCCGCCGTACTTCACCACCACCACCGCACCCCGGAACCGCTGGATGTAGGGCAGGGCCTCCAGCAGGATCTCGACCCGCTCCTCGGCCCCCTCGCGTGCTCGGCTCTCGACGGTGGTGGCCATCACGATGTGCCCTTGTTCTCGTCGATGTAGCCGGGGGCGAGGTCATTGGTGAGGACCCGCGCGTGTCCGTCGCCGACGCCCAGGTGGCAGTGAAGCTCGAGATACTCCCCCGCCATGTGCTCGGCTACGGCGACGGCGTCGTGCTCGATGCCGACGCAACCCCGGCTCACCACGGTGCCGCCGTACGCGATCGTCAGCTCGGCGGTGTCGAGCTTGACGCCCGCCGTGCCCAGGTCGCTCGCCACCCGTCCCCAGTAGGGGTCGCCGCCGAACCACGAGCACTTGGCGAGCTGGCTCTCCGCCACCTTGCGGGCCGCCTGGCGGGCCTCGTCATCGGAGGCGGCACCGGTCACCCGCACGCGGACGACCTTGGTGTGGCCTTCTGCGTCCCCCACCATCTGCGTGGCCAGGTCCTCGCAGGCTGCCGCCACTGCGGTGGCGAACCCGTCCCGGTCGGGCGGGCCCGACTTGCCACTGGCGAGGATCAGGACCGTGTCGTTGGTGGACGTGCAGCCGTCGACGGTGACGGCGTTGAAGCTGTCGGCCACACCCGCCCGCAGCACCCGATCGAGGGCCGGCGGATCCAGGGCGGCGTCGGTGGTGAGCACCGCCAGCATCGTGGCCATGTTGGGCGCCAACATGGCGGCACCCTTGGCCATGCCGCCGACCACGAAGCCGTCGCCCCGCACCACGGTCTCCTTGCGGCGCGTGTCGGTGGTCAGGATCGCTTCGGCCGCGGCGATCCCCCGGGTCGGGTCGCCCCCCAATGCGGCCACCAGGCGGGGGACGCCGGCCGCGACGGCGTCCCCCGGCAGCGGGAACCCGATCAGCCCGGTGGAGCACACCAGCACGGCCCCGGGCGGGCAGCCCAACTCGCTCGCCACCAGCGCGCACATCGTCTCGGCGTCGGCCTCGCCCCGCTCGCCGGTGGCCGCGTTGGCGTTGCCACTCGACAGCACCACCGCCGCGGCCCGTCCCCTGGTCGCCGCCAGGTGCCGCCGGCTGACCACCACCGGCGCGGCCACGACCAGGTTCTGGGTGAACACGCCAGCGGCGGCCACGGCGGCGCCGCCGGCGACGGCCACCAGCGACAGGTCGAGCTCACCGGTCGCCTTGATCCCGCACGCCACGCCGCTGGCCGTGAACCCCGCCGGGGCGACGACGCTCATCGGCTCGCCTCCGGCTCGCCAATGAGCGATCGCCGCTGCGCGGCGATGGACGCACTGTGTTCATGGCTCGCTCGCACTTCATGCTCGTTCACGGGTAGAGACCCACGCTCGGGAGGCCCGTGGTCTCGGGCAGGTCGAGCATCAGGTTGGCGCACTGGATCGCCTGCCCCGACGCGCCCTTGACCAGGTTGTCCAGTGCGGCGATGGCGACCACCCAGCCCGTCCGGGGATCGACCATGGCCGTGACCTGGACCGTGTTCGACCCCAGCGTGGCCTTGGTCGACGGCGAGCACTCGACCACCACCACGAACGGCTCGTTGCACCAGGCGGTCCGCACGGCGTCCATGACGTCGGCGGTCGTGGTGCCGGACCTGGTGGGGCGGGCATAGCACGTGGCGAGGATCCCCCGGTTCATGGGCGCCAGGTGGGGCGTGAACAGCACCTCGGCCCGGGCCCCCGGCGCAACCCGGCTCAGCCCCTGCTCGATCTCGGGGGTGTGCCGGTGGGTCAGCAGGCCGTAGGCGCTGAAGTCCTCGTCAACGGCGCAGAAGGCGGTGGTCGGCTTGGGGGACCGGCCGGCGCCCGACACACCGCTGGCGGCGTCCACCACGATCCCGGTCGCCTCCACCAACCCGGACCGCACCAGCGGCGCCAGGGCCAGGACCGCGGCGGTGACGTAGCAGCCCGCCGCCGCGACCCTGGACGCCCCGGCGATGTCGGCGCGGAACAGCTCCGGGAGCCCATAGGCGAAGCTCCCGAGCAGGTCCGGTCGGGCGTGCTCGGCGCCGTACCACGTCGGGTACAAGCCGGGATCGTCCAGCCGGAAGTCGGCGGCCAGGTCGACGATCCGTCCCACGCGACCCGTGAGATCGGGCACGATGTCCTGCGAGGCGCCGTGGGGCATCGCAAGGAAAACCAGGTCGAGGCCGTCGCACGACTCGGCGTCGAACTTGCCCAGCGTCAGGGCGGGAAACGGCGCCGCCAGGCTCGGGTACAGCTCCGCCACGCGGGAGCCCGCCTGCGAATCGGCTGTGGCCACGCCCACGTCGAGCTGCGGGTGCTGGCTGCACAGCCGAAGCAGCTCGGCTCCCGTGTAGCCGGAGGCGCCGACGATGCCCACCGAGGTCACCGGCCGAGCATACGGCTCGATGCATACTCATGCAAAATGGGGTGGGATCAACCCTCCGCGGCGTCGATCGACGGGCGCACCGTCCACTGGACGTTGTGGGGCGACGACGCAGGCGCGTACATGCACACCGAACCGGTCACCACGGCGGCATCGACGATCTCGCCCACCACCGGGTCGGCCCCCCTGATCTCGTCGATCGCCCGCTTGATCGCCTTGCGGACCGACGTCCGCGCCCGCTCGTGCTGGTTGGTGAAGGCGCGGGGGCGGCCACCCAGGCCGGTCGCTTCCTCGATCTGCGCCACGACCGCGTCCAGTTCGATGCGGAGCCGATCGGCGCGACCCAGGTCGTTGTCGGCCTCGGCCTCGGCGAGGTCGTCCGCCAGCTCACGCGCCCGCAGCACATAGGCGTCCCGGGCCTGGCGGTCGATGATCTCCTGACGGGGCTCCCCGGGGCCGCCACCTCCGCCCGCGAGCGTCAACGCCGAGATCGGTTGGGCGGGATGCGCCACCAGCTCGGCCAGATAGACCATCCCCACCAGGTCGGGAACGACCGCCCTACGGTCACCGAGCTCCACCAACCAGCCACGCCCCTGCCGCCGCATGAACCCGTGCTGTTCGTGGCGTGGGCCACCGGCGCTGCCGTTCCCGCGGGTGGGGTCGATCGTGGCCGCGACGGCTGCGTCAGCGGGCTCCGCCGGCGCCGACGACTCCGCTCGCCACGCCTCGGCGCGTGTGGTCATGCCCATGCTCTCCGCATCGCGGATGGCGCGGTCCCAGAGGGCGGCCGCCCGGGCGCCGTCGTCGGCCCGTGCCCGCCGGGCGAGTGTGGACGCCAGGTCGGCGGCGGCAATCGCGGCCAACGGTCGGTTCCCCAGCCGGCGATCGGCGGCGATGGCTCGCTCGAAGTGCGTGATCGCCTGGTCGGTGTCGCTGATTGCCCGGGCCGCGAGCCCGCGGAAGCGCTCCGTCGATCCCAGGCAGATCACCCCCAGCGACGGCATGACCGGAAGGTCGGCGAACGGGGCCAGCAGCTCGTACGCCTCGCGCGCCACGGCAACGTCGCCCTCGACGGCCGCCACCTCGACGATGGCCGCCATGCCCGCCAGCCAGGTGCTGGAACGTGGAAGCGCCGCCAGGCCGTGTGCGCACAGCCGACCGAGCCCCGCCCGCGCCCGCTCGTGGTGCCCGGCCCGCGCCGCTATCGCGGCCGCGGTGGCGCGGAACCCGAATTCCGCCTCGACGAGGGTGTTTGAGGCCGCCATGTCCTCCGCGGCCTCGAGGATCTCGGCGTCGCGGCCCTGGATCCACCGGATCGCCACCGTGTGCGCGCCCAGGTAGCCGATCGCGTCGACCTCCCCCACCGCGACCCCCCGGTCGTAGCAGCGGGAGGCGGCCGCCTCGGCGGCGTCGAGGCGGCCCGCACGGCTGTGCAACATAACGTCGAGCACGTCGTCGAGGTAGAGGATGTTATGGCAGTCGGGCGCGTCGGCCCGGGCCCGGAGGTCCTCCAACGCCCGCGTCGCCCGGTCGTGTCCCAGCAGGAACAGGTCGACGGCCCGCCAGCACAGGCCCATCAGCCCCAGGACGCCGTGGCCACCCTCGGCTGCCACCTTGACCAGTTCGTCGGCCAGGTCGAGGCGGCTCCAGGCGAATTCGGGCGTCAACAGCGCGTGGTGGCACAGCGAGAGCGCCTCGGCAAGCGCGCCCAGGTCCCCGCTGCGGCGGGCGGCTGCCAGTGCGCCCTGCACCGGCTCGATGGGCCCGCCGTCGTACACGTTCTCGGCCGCCAGGCGGGCGGTGAGCCGGCAGCGCAACGCTTCGTGGCTCGGAGGCAGCTGGGCGAGCGCGGCGCGTTGCAGCCCCAGGACCCGGGCGCGGTCCACGGGGTTCCGGTGCTCGTTGAGCCAATGGCCCCCGAGGCCCAGGGCGGACTCGGCAAACAGCACCGGGTCGCCGGCACTCTCGGCGGCCGACGTGGCCCGGTCGAACCGGAGCCGCGCCTCGCCCAGGCGGCCACACAGCAGCGCCGCCTGAGCCCAGGAGACGAGGAGCTCGGCCGGCGGATGACCGAGGCTCGCCGGGTGATGGAGGTCGACGGCAGCGGACAGCAGCCCATCGGCCCGCTCGTAGGCGAAGCTGGCCTTCATGGACCGGGCGGCGTCCCGACACGCGTCCACCGCCATCCGGGCGTCGGCTGTCGACCGCGGCGCCGCCGCCAGTGCGTGATGCGCCCGCCGGGCCAGGCGATCGGCGGGGGCACCGGCTGCGGACGTCGCCGTTCCCACGCCCACCCCGGCTACCACGCGGGCGGCGCTGGCGTGGGCGTCGAAGCGTTCGCCCGGCGCCAGCGCGTCTTTCAGCGCCGAGCGCACCAGCTCGTGCGTGAAGGCGAACCGATCGGGCGCCTCCCCCGCCGGCGAGGCGACCAGTCCGGCGCCGGTGGCCTCGACGACCGCGTCGAGCACCGCCCGGGGGTCGGCCTCCGACACGGCGGCGGCCTCGGATACAGCCGGTGTCAGTCCGAGGACGGCGCTGGCGCTCAGGATCCGCTGGGTCCCGGGCGAGAGTGCTGCCAGTGCCTGGTCGATCGCCACCCGTAATCCCGCCGGCAGCGCCCGCTGCGGACCCGGCGCCCCCAGTGCGGCGATGCGCCGCAGGAAGAGCGGGTTGCCACCGGTGACCTTCAGGAGGGCCAGCACCAGGTCGGGCGCCAGCTGGCGCAGGCCCTGGTCGGCCAGGAACGTGGTGGCCTCGTCGAGGTCGAAGTGGTGGAGGACGACCGGGATGGCCTCGCGCTCGATCTCGGCGAGCAAGCGGGCCTCGAGGCCGGCCGCCGACGGCTCGCCGCTGCGCCGGCTCACGATCAGCGCGAGCGGCAGCCGGTGGATGGCGCGGGCGACGAAGCGGGTGAGCAGCAAGGTCCCGGCGTCGGCCGCATGGATGTCGTCGATGACGACGCACGCGGGGGCGCGCGCGGCCGCGGTGCCCAGCGCGTCGACGATTGCCGAGAACCGGGCGAACCGATCGGCGTCGACGGCCTCGGCCGTCGTCGCCGCCGTGCCCGGCCCCAGCAGCCGAGCCGCCTCGTCACCACACAGCTCGACCAGGATCGGCTGCCACGGCCACAACGCCGGTGCGCCGCCCTCGCCCCAGCACCGCGCCGTCACCACGGTCAGCCCCGCGCGCCGGGCGCGCTCGGCCGTCTCGTCGCAGAACCGCGTCTTGCCGATCCCGGCCTCACCGGAAACCAACGCCACCGCCCCCCGCCCTTCGGGCGCGGCGGTGCAGATGCGGTCGATCCGACGCAGCTCGTCGGCCCGGCCGACGAACCGCTCCGCCGCGGACACGAGGTTCGGGGCCACCGACGTCCACCTTACGACCGCGCCGTCAGCCGCTCTGCGCCAATTGACACAGTGCCCCCCGTTCCTGTGCCATCCCATGGCACGGGCGGCCCCGGCGGCGTCACGCCTCCTGGCTACGCGGGTACGCCGCGTTCACGACCCCAGGAGGCCACATGTCCACCACCGAAACCGCGCCGCTCGACCAGTCCAAGCTCGATGCGTTCGTCGGGCGCTTCCTCGGCGACCTCGGCACCGCCCTGCACATGCCCACCGTGCTGGTGGGCGACCGGCTCGGGCTCTATCGGGCGATGGCCGACGGGGAGTCGGTAAGCCCGGCAGACCTTGCCGAACGGACCGGCACCAACGCGCGCTACGTGGGCGAATGGCTGGCGGCACAGGCGGCCGCGGGCTACGTGGAGTACGACGCGACCGCCGGCACCTTCCGGCTCCCGCCCGAGCACGCCGCGCTGCTGATCGACCAGGGGGCACCGGTGTTCATCCCCGGCGCGTTCCAGCTGGCGGCGTCGACGGTGAAGGACGAGCCGCTCATCACGGAGGCGTTCCGGACCGGTGAGGGCGTCGCCTGGCACGACCACCACCCGGATCTGTTCGTCGGTTGCGAGCGCTTCTTCCGGCCGGGCTACGCCGCCCACCTGATAAACGAGTGGCTGCCGGCACTCGAGGGCGTCGAGGTGAAGCTCCGGGCCGGGGCCAAGGTCGCGGACGTCGGTTGCGGGCACGGCGCCAGCACGCTCATCATGGCCACGGCGTTTCCCGAATCGTCGTTCGTGGGGTTCGACTACCACGATGCCTCGATCGAGACCGCCCGGCGGTCGGCCGACTCGACCGGGCTGGGCGGGCGCGTCCGCTTCGACGTGGCCACCGCCCAGGACTACCCGGGGACGAACTACGACTTCGTGGCCTTCTTCGACTGCCTGCACGACATGGGCGACCCGGTCGGCGCCGCCCGCCATGTGCTGTCGACCCTGGCGCCCGACGGGACCTGGATGATCGTCGAGCCCTACGCCAACGACCGGCTCGAGGAAAATCTGAACCCGGTCGGCAAGATCTACTACAACGCCTCGACGCTGGTCTGCACCCCGGCGTCGCGGGCGCAGGAGGTCGGACTTGCCCTCGGCGCCCAGGCCGGCGAGCAGCGCCTGCGGAACGTGGTCACCGAGGCCGGGTTCACCCGCTTCCGGCGTGCCGCCGAGACTCCCGTTAACATCGTCTACGAGGCGAGGCCCTGAGGCGGAAAGCGAAAGGCGGACAATGGCTGAATTCCCTTCGATCACGCACGTCGCGGTCACGGTGAACGACCTCTCGGTCAGCGTGCCCTGGTACCAGCGGCTGTTCGGATCGGCACCGGTCCTCGACGAGGACACCGGCCCCTTCCACCATGCGGCGTTCGCGATCGGCGACGTGCTGTTCGCCCTCCACGAGTTCACACAGCCGACCGGGGAGCCCTTCAACGAGCACAAGACCGGGCTCGATCACATCTCGTTCGGCTGCGCCGACAGGGCGGCCCTGGAGGGGTGGCAGTCGCGGCTCGAGGAGCTGGGCATCGCCCACGGCGGGATCGTCGAGGCCCACTACGGGTCGGGCCTCGCGTTCCGCGACCCCGACAACATCGCGCTGGAGTTCTTCGCCCCGCCCTCGTAGGGCTCGCGAGGCCAGAGAACGATCGGGCGGTCAGCCCCGCAACGACGCGGGGTAGGCCGACTCGACCGCCTCGATGCAGCGGCGGCGGATCTCCGCAACCTCGTCGTCGGTGAGCGTGTGGTCCAGGGCCTCGAGCCGGAGCGCGTAGGCCAGGCTGCGCCGACCCTCGGCGATGCCCGGTCCCCGATAGACGTCGAACAGCCGCAGCGCCGCCAGGTGATCACCGGCCGCCGACCGCAGCGCGGCCTCGATGGCCGTGGCCGGCACGGCGTCGTCGACCTCGAAGGCGAGGTCGACGTCGCTCGAAGGGTAGATGCTGACCGGCCGGTAGATGCGTGCGCGGTGTGGCAGGCCCGCGGCAACGTCGAGATCGACCTCGAGCCAACCGACCCGCTCCCCGATGCCGTGGATCTCGAGCACGCCCGGGTCGATCTCCCCCACAGCGCCCACGGGCTCGCCGGCCTGCCCGACGAGACGTGCCGACCGCGTCGGGTGGAGGCCGGGCACGACGCCGTTGTCGACCTCCACGCCCGCCACGCCCAGCACCTCGGCCACGGCCCGCCACTCGCGCACGGCCTCGGCGGCGTCGCGTCCGCCGAGCGCGACGCCCAGCAGCTCCCGCTCGTCGGGCAGGGATTCTCCCCGGGCGCTCGCCCCGGCGGACGCGCCGTCCCGGCGCCGGAAGACGTGACCCAGCTCCCAGAGCCCCACCCCTGTGTTGCGACGAGCCGCGTTGGTCCCGAGCGCCTTGACCAGCCCCGGCAGCAGCGACGTCCGCAGGATCGACTCCTCCTTCACGAGCGGGTTCGTGATCTCGATCCCGTCGCCCGGCAAGCCACAACGTTCGAGGTCGCCAGGAGCCAGGAAGGGCAGCGGCATAGCCTCGGACAGACCCCGGCCCACCAGCAACGACCGCAGGCGCCGTCGCTCCAGCTGGCTGCCGCTGAGGCGCCCCGTGTGCGCGGAGGTCGGCACGCTGCGCCCGATCCGGGTGTACCCGTACAGGCGCGCCACCTCCTCCACCACGTCGATCTCGCTGGACGAGTCGTAACGCCACGACGGCACCGTGACCTCGACGTCGGCAGCGGGGTTACCACTCGCGCCGCCCGCCGGGACCGTTGCGAAACCGATGGGCGTGAGCAGCTCGGTGATCTGGCTGGACGTCAGCTCGGTGCCCAGCAGGCGGTTGAGACGGTCGGTGCGGACCCGGATCGGTTCTCTCACCGGGAGCTCGCCGCGCACGTCGACCATCCCGGCCTCGAGGCGGGCCCCGGAGGGAGCCAGCAGCTCGGCGAAGCGGGCGTGCGCCCGCTCGATGACCTCGGGGTCGGTGCCTTTCTCGAAGCGGGCCGACGCCTCCGATCGGAGCCGCAGCCGCCGCGACGTCCGGGCGATGGCGATAGGGAGGAACCAGGCCATCTCCAGCAGCACCTCGGTGGTGGTGGCGTCGATCTCGGTGTCGGCGCCTCCCATGATCCCGGCGATGCCGACGGGCGTGTCCTCGGCGTCGCAGATCAACAGGTCGTCGCCCGCGAACGTGCGCTCGACGTCGTCGAGCGTCACCAGCGCCTCGCCCGCCCGCGCCCGCCGCACCCGCAGCCCGCCACCCCGAACCTTGGCCAGGTCGTACGGGTGGTTGGGCTGGCCCAGCTCGAGCATGACGTAGTTGGACACATCGACCAGCGAGTTGATGGGACGCATGCCGAGGAGGGTGAGCCGCCGGGCGATTGCGGGATCCGACGGACCGACCGTGACCCCTTGCAGGACCCGAGCGCTGAACCGCCCGCACAGATCGGGGTCGAGCACGTCGACGCGGACGGAGTCGACGTGCTTTCCGCCGACCTCGTCGACCTGGGGGTCGGGCAGGCTGAACGGCAGCCGCAGGCGGGCGGCCAGGTCGCGGGCGACACCCGCGACCGACATCGCATCGGGTCGGGGGGGGTTGACCTCGAGGTCGTAGAGCACGTCGCGCTCGATGCCCATCGCGTCGGCGAAGCGGACACCCGGTTCCGAGATGCCGGGCGGCAGCACGAAGATCCCGGCGTGGTCGCTGCCCAGCCCGAGCTCGCGCGCCGAGCACAGCATGCCGTTGGACCATTCGCCCCGCATCTTGCGGCGACCGATCTCCAGGCCGTTGGGCATGACCGTGCCGACCGGGGCCAGCGGAACCAGGTCGCCGGGTCGCATGTTGAACGCGCCGCACGCGATCTGCAGCGCCTCGCCGTCACCGGCATCGACGTCGACGAGCTGGATCCGCTCGGCGTTGGGGTGCGGACGCGTCGCCAGCACGCGGGCGACCACGATGCCGTCGAGTCCCTCGCCGAGCCGGTCGAGCTGCTCGACGGCCATGCCGAGGTCGCTGAGGTGCTCACCGATCTCGATGGGATCGCCCTCGATCGGCGCGAAGTCTTGGAGCCAGGAGAGAAGGACTTTCACGGGATCAACCTCGGCGCGGATTGGCGAGGGCTAGAACTGGGTGAGGAAGCGGATGTCGTTGGTGAAGAGGTCCCGCAGGTCCTCGAC
>JBKPHE010000180.1:0-2130 GCA_046744485.1 Actinomycetota bacterium
GGCGTGCTGGCTCGGGTCTCGGGCCTGTTCGCCCGCCGGGGCTACAACATCTACTCGCTGGCCGTGGCGCCGACCGACGACGAGCGCTTCAGCCGGATCACGATCGTCGTCGACGTCGAGTCAGCGTCGCTGGAACAGATCACCAAGCAGCTGTTCAAGCTCGTCAACGTCGTCAAGATCTCGGAGCTCGACCCCCGCGACTCGGTCGAGCGGGAGTTGATGCTCGCCACCGTGCGGGCCGACGCCTCCGGACGCAGCCAGGTGATCGAGCTGGTCGGGCTGTTCGACGGCCGCATCGTCGACGTCGGTCACGACGAGCTGACGGTCAGCCTCGACGGCGAGCCCGGCCGCCTCGACGACCTCGAGGACCTGCTGCGGCCGTACGGCATCGTCGAGCTCCAGCGGACCGGCCGCGTCGCATTGCCCAAGCTCGAACATCTCGCCCCCAACCTCCGTCCGGTGCGTCGCACCGCCTGACGCAATCCCGCGCTTCTGTCAGCGCTCAGGTCCAAATACGGTGCCGGCGGCTGACAGAACGGAAGAAAGGTTCCCGATGGCCAACGTGTACTACGAGAAGGACGCCGACCGGTCGCTCATCGCCGACCGCCGGGTGGCGGTGATCGGCTACGGCTCCCAGGGCCACGCCCACGCCCTCAACCTCAAGGATTCGGGGATCGGCGTGCGCGTCGGCCTCCGCGACGGCTCGTCGTCGAAGGCCAAGGCCGAGGCGGCCGGGCTCACCGTCCGCTCGATCGCCGACGCCGTGGCCGAGTCCGACGTGGTGATGCTCCTCGGCCCCGACACCGAGCACAAGGCGATCTTCAACGACCACATCGCCCCGAACCTCGTCGACGGAGACGCGCTGTTCGTGGCCCACGGGTTCAGCGTGCGCTTCGGCCAGGTGGAGGCGCCGGCGGGCGTCGACGTCGCCCTGGTGGCCCCCAAGGGTCCCGGCCACCTGGTACGCCGCACCTACACCGAGGGCGGCGGCGTGCCCTGCCTGATCGCGGTGGCACAGGACGCCTCCGGCCACGCCCACGGCCTCGCGTTGGCCTATGCCGACGCCATCGGCGGCGCCCGTGCCGGCGTGCTCGAGACAACGTTCGAGGAGGAGACCGAGACCGACCTGTTCGGCGAGCAGGTGGTGCTGTGCGGGGGGCTCACGGCCCTCGTGCAGGCCGGGTTCGAGACGCTGGTGGAGGCCGGCTACCAGCCCGAGTCCGCCTACTTCGAGTGCCTCCACGAGCTCAAGCTCATCGTCGACCTGATGTACGAGCAGGGCATCGCCGGCATGCGCTACTCGGTGAGCGACACCGCCGAGTACGGCGACCTCACCCGCGGGCCCCGGGTGATCAACGACGCAGTGCGGGCCGAGATGCGCTCCATCCTCGACGAGATCCAGACGGGCAAGTTCGCGGAGGAGTGGATCGCCGAGTCCGAGTCGGGCCGGCCCAACTTCTCCGCGCTCCGCCAGGCCGGCCGGGACCACCCGATCGAGAAGGTGGGGGCCGAGCTCCGCGGGATGATGCCCTGGATCTCGGCCGGCAAGCAGCGGGTCGAGGACGCCTCCGGGGGCGGCTGAGCTTCACACCCAACGTGTCGGCACGGTCAGTCCGCGATGTCGCGCTCGGCCACCACGTGCGTGGGCGTCACCCGGATGAGGAGCTCGCCGGGTACCGCGTTGCGGGCGCCGTACTCGTCGGCCCGGTCGGTGCCCATGTAGCGGCCGCCCAGGCGGGTGGCCCAGTATCGGAGCTGGTCGAGGTCGTCGCTCCACGTGGCGTCGCCGTCGATGATCACGAACGAGAACGGGGGCCGGTCGTCCTGTATGCACAGCGCGACCTTCCCCGTGCGCCGGATGGCGCGGCCCTTCACGGTGGTGGCACCAGTGGTGAAGACGATCGTCCCGTCATCGTCGAGGTCGTACCAGACGGGTGCGGCATGTGGGCGCCCGTTCCTGCGGGTGGTGGCCAGGATCGCCGGGCGGACCGGCGACCGCAGGAACGCCCGCCACTCGGCCTCGTCCATGCGTGAGTAGGGCACGGGCGCAGGTTAGGAGCCGGCGCGGAACGCCTCGACCATGCGGGCCCGCCAGGCCCGCAGCTCGGGGTCGTGCGTGTCGTCCGGCGA
>JBKPHE010000045.1:0-46062 GCA_046744485.1 Actinomycetota bacterium
CGGGCTCTACATCCGTCACCTCAGCGGAAAGGGGAATCTCATGCTCGCAGCAGAGTTCGGCACCGGACAGGTCTTCCTGTCGATGCTGTATTTCTTTCTGTTCTTCATCTTGATCTGGCTGCTGATCTCGATCTTCGCCGACATTTTCAGGAGTCCTGATCTGTCAGGATGGGGGAAAGCCCTCTGGGTCCTGTTCGTGATCGTCCTGCCGTTCGTGGGGGTGTTCACCTATCTGATCGTCCGGGGGCCCAAGATGAGCGAGCAGGCAATAGCCGGGGCACACCGTCGGGACGAGATGTACCGGATGTATGTCGGAGACCTGACGCCCAGGCCATAGGGAGACATCGACGTACCAGCTCGACCGCGGTGCCGGCCACCGTCGTCGGCTCGCACGCGGATCGGCATGCACGGTCGATGGGGCACGCCGCCCGATCGACCGTGGCTCACCCGGGGCGAGAACTACCGTCCCGGTGGGTGATTCGGGCCTGCGGCTCGCCCGCCCGGGTCCGGACCCCCAGTGGCCTGCCCGAGGAGGGTCCGCATGTCGACTTACTCAGTGCCGCCCGAAGAGACCCCGCCCGACGACGAGGTGCGCGCCGGACCACCCCCGAGGGCGCGGGGCACCGGGCCGCTGCGGCTCCTGGCCTTCGCCGTGGTGCTCGGCGGCGTGATCCTGCTCGTCGCCGGCGCCTTCACGTGGTTCGTCGTCCGCGACCAGCTCTCGGACGAGAAGATCACCGTGTCGGATGATGCCGACCACTTCGGCGGCGATCCGGTCGACGGTCCCCTGACCGCCTACGCACAAGCCGACGTCATCAACGAGCACGCCCTCGAGGCGACCGACGGCCTCACCTATGCCCAACTCGATCAGGATGATCCGCGTCGCGACACCGTGATGACGGCGTCGTTCCTGAGGGCTTCGCTGTTCACCTCGGTCGTGTCGTTCGGCGTGGCGGCCTTCGCCTTCGGGCTCGGCCTCCTGTTGATCCTCATCGGCTGGGCGCTGCTGCGCATCGAGCGATCGCTGCGCACGGCGCCGGCCTGACCCATCACTCCGCGGACGCTTCCAGCTCCTGGAACAGCGTGATGTGTAGGCCGGCCGGGGCGTCGAGGCGGGCGTTGAGCGAGCGCCACGGTGTCTCGACGGGCGGAGCCACGAGCGTCGCCCCGGCGGCGACCAGGTCGGACGTCGCTCGGCGGGAATCGGCGACCTCGAACGCCACCCGGAACTTCGGCGCGACGTAGCGGCCCACCTCGACGTCGTCGATCATCCGGTGCTGGGCCGGGTTCGCGAGCTCCAGCGTTGCCCGTCCGACCTGCAGGATGACGACGCGCTCGCTCCCGCTGCCCTCGAACGCAGCCTCCTCGGGCAGCCCGAGCACATCGCGGTAGAAGGACACGGCCTCGTCGAAGTCGTGGGCCTCGACGACGAGCCGTAGCTGCAGCACCGGGTTCGGGGCCGACGACTGCTGAGGCATGTCCGGGAACGGTCCAGCCATGGGTGCACCTCGTCTCAGTGGTCGAGGAAGCGCTCGAGGATGGGCACGACGATGTCGACCTGGTGGAAGAGGCCGTTGTGCGCGGTGCCGGGGACGACCGCCAGCTGGGCATCGGGCAGCAGGGCCTGCATCTCGGAGGCGTGCTCGGCCGTGACGAAGTCGCGGTCCCCGATGAGGACGAGGGTCGGCGCCTTCACGTCACGCATCTCGGCTTCCGACCAACCGCGGAGGCTGCCGACCGACTGTTGGGGTCACGCGGGTTTGACGACGCCGCCACCGAGAACTCATCGCTGGGCCTCTCGCCGACCTGAATCGTTCGCCGCGCACGGACGCCGCCAGCCAGGCGCCGCTGCGTGCACCGGGTTCCAGGCCGGACCGACACCCGTAAACTGTCCTGAAACTGAGGCGTCGGGGAGGGCCGACCCATGGGTCGGGACATCGAGACGACCGAGTTCACTCGCGACGACCGGCTTCAGTTCCGCGAGAAGGTCAAGGCGAACCTCGCGGCACTCCGCACGCTCGTCGACAGCGGTGGCTTCGAGACGGGCCGGCGGACCTGCGGCATCGAGATGGAGGTCTACATCACCAACCCCGAAGGGTCACCGGTGCCGATCAACGCCCAGCTCCTCCAGCGGATGGCGTCGGCCGACTTCCAGACGGAGGTGGCGCAGTTCACCATCGAGTTCGACGTCAAGCCGCGACTGCTCACTGGCCACGTGTTCGACACGATCGACACCGAGCTGCGCCGCTCGCTCAACCATGCTCACGACGTCGCCGAGGACCTCGGTGCCAAGGTGATGATCATCGGGATACTGCCGACGCTCAAGGCCATCGACGTCGCTGAGGAGGTCATGTCCGCGAACGAGCGCTACAAGGCGCTCAACGACATGATCCTCAGCGCTCGCGGCGAGGACATCGTGATCAGGATCGACGGCACCGAGGTGCTCGAGGCCAAGTCCAAGACGATCCTGTTCGAGGCCGCGTGTACGTCGATGCAGTTGCACCTCCAGGTCGACCCGCACGACTTCGGCCTGTACTGGAACGCGGCCCAGGTGTTGTCCGCCCCCCTCGTGGCGGTGGGGGCGAACTCGCCCTTCTTCCTCGGCAAGCAGCTTCATCACGAGACCCGCATCACGCTCTTCGAGCAGGCCATTGACACCCGCACCGAGGAGCTCGTCCAGCAGGGGGTGCGACCGCGGGTGTGGTTCGGCGAGAAATGGCTCGACGAGGGCGAGGGCCTGTGGGACCTCTTCGACGAGAACGTCCGCTATTTCCCGGCCCTGCTGCCGGTCTGCGAGGACGAGGATCCGGCCGAGATGATCGCGGCGGGTGAGGTGCCGCGGCTGCCGGAGCTGACGCTGCACAACGGCACGATCTATCGATGGAACCGTCCGGTGTACGAGGTCGTGCGGGGCCGCCCGCACATGAGGATCGAGAACCGCGTCCTGCCGGCTGGACCGTCCGTTCCGGACTCCGTCGCGAACGCCGCCTTCTGCTACGGGCTGCTCCACGGGCTCGCGTCGCGACCGCGGCCACACGTCTGGGAGCAGATGAGCTTCGCGGCGGCCGCCGAGAACTTCTACACGGCGGCACGAGATGGGCTGGGCGCGCGGCTCTACTGGCCGCGCGTCGGCGCGCAGGTTCCCGTGTCGGAGCTGATCCTGCGGCACCTGCTGCCGGTGGCCCGTGATGGGCTACTCGACTGGGGTGTCGACGTGGGTGACGTCGACTATTACCTGGGCATCATCGCCGAGCGCACCCTGTCCGGCCTGAGCGGTGCCGCCTGGCAGATCGCCACCTGGCACAAGCTGGTCCACGACGACAGGCTCAGCCGCGACGATGCCACTCGGGAGCTGGTCCGGATCTACGCACAACGCTCGTACGCCAGCACGCCCGTGCACACCTGGCCGGTCGGGGGGTAATGGTCGCTGCCGGTGCTCCGGCAGCCGATAGCTTTGTCGCCCGTGACAATCGGGCTGTACCACCGCTTCGACGGCTATGAGGACCTCAAGGCGCTCTTGGAGGGATCGGACGAGGACGTCCTCGTCGCGTTGGCGGACAAGCCGGCGCTCATCCGGATCCCGGCCGCGAGCACCACCGATGCACCGAGGGCCCGGTTGATCGCATGCCTCATGCACGGCAACGAGCCGTCGGGATTCCAGGCGGTGGTGGAGCTCCTGCGGCGCGGGGGTCGATTCCCCTTCGACCTGTGGGTGCTGATCGGCAACGTCCGCGCCGCGATCCAGGACGGCCTGTACGCACACCGTCACCTTGACGACCAGGAAGACTTCAACCGGGTCTGGGACGTGGGTCCCGCCACCACCAGGATGCGACGAGGCGCAGCCGCCATTCTCGAGGAGCTTCGATCGGCGGACCTCGAGGCGGCCGTCGACCTGCACAACAACAGCGGCCGGAACCCCTACTACGCAATCCTGACCCGGCTGAGCCCGGAGGGTCTCCTGCTCGCGTCGCTGTGCGCCGACACCATGCTCCATTGGCGGCTGCGCGTCCACACGCTGATGGAGGCACTCGCGACCACCTGTCCGACCGTGTCCGTCGAGTGCGGGCTCCCGCACCTGCCGGAGGGGACCGCGTTTGCGTCCGCGGTGGTCCACCGCTTCCTCGCGGCCGACACCTTTGCGGCGCCCTCCGGCGACGAGCGGGCCCGGCCCCTGCGCATGGTCGAGATCCTCCATCGCGTGACCGTCCGTCCTGAGGTCGTGTTCTCGTTCGACGCCGCTGCCGACGGCGAGACCGACTTCGTCATCGACCCGGGGCTGGACGCCTACAACTTCGACGTGCTGCCCGCGATGCACACGATCGGCCACATCGACCCGGGCGCGGCGATGCCGCTGTTCGCCAGCGACATGGCCCGGAGGGACGTCACCGACCAGCTGTTCCGCGCGACGCCCGACGGACGGGTGGTCGTCGCCACGGACCTCCTGCCGGTCATGATGACCACGGCGGTTCAGCAGACACGTCGCGACTGCCTCTTCTACACGTCGGGACTCCTCGACTAGCCGACGATGCCTCAGGAGCCGGGATCGCGGCTGCGGGACAGGGCGACTGCGGCGTCGAGCGGTCGCTCGCGTGTCCGGGCTTGGGTCTCGGTGCGTGACGGACGGCGCATGTGCTTCCCCTCGACTCAGCTCTGGAGGACGGCGAGCACGCCGAAGTGATCCGAGGGCCAGACGCCGTCCGCCGGCTCGTCCGCCACCACCCGGCACTCGACCGGGCGTCCCCCACCGTTCCGACCGTGAAAGCCGCTGAAGATGTAGTCGAGGCGTCGGTCCGGCTCCTGGTCGAGGGCGGCGTGCGGGTTGCGGTTCGACCAGGTGATCCCGGGCCCGCCGTCGCCAGCCAGCCGCCAAGCATCCTGGAGGTAGATGCTCGTGCCGTCGAGCGAGGCGAGCCCGGAGAGGTAACGGACGGCACTCGAGTCGGGTTCGGCATTGAGGTCGCCGGCCACGACCGGCCCGAACGGGGCCGCCGGGTCGGACCGCTCGGACACGAACCGCACCAGCTCCTGCACCTGGCGCTCCCGGAGGGCGGCGTCGTGGAGTTGCCAGGCCAGGTGGGTCGAGAACACGTCGACATTCCCAGTGCGAGCGTGGACGACGACCCGCTGCACCTCCCGGTCGTCAGGCACGTAGGGCAGTTGGGTGCTCGAGTTGGTCTCGATCGGCCAGCGGCTCAGCACGGCGTTGCCGAACCTGGCGGTCCCGGCGGCCGGCGGCTCGCCCGCGTACGCCACCGACCAGGCGCCGAGCGCGGAGGCCAACCACTCGGCCTGGTTGCCCCGCTCGCTCGCCACCACCTCCTGCAGGCAGACCACGTCCGGCGCCCATCGGCGGATCACGCCCAGGATCGCCTCCCGCCGCGCTCGCCACTCGCCGGAGAGGTTCCAGATGTTGAGCGTCAGGACCCGGAACACACCAGTGACCGCAGCAGCGGCTCGTAGCTGGCGAGCCCGGGTACCACCGCACCGTCGACCTTGCCGGCATCGTCCCAGCGACGCAGAGCGACGGCGTCGGCCCAGCCCCGCGTCGCCTCGAACGCCCCGAGCTCGCCGGGGGCCATCGGTCCGCCCTGCCGGCGAAGGCTGCGCTGCGACCCCGCGGACAGCCCGGCGTGGTACTGGGGCTCGACGGCACAGAGGTACCGCTTGGCCGCCACGTGCAGGGCGATCGGGGTGGTCACCGAAGCCGGGAACAGCTCCGCCAGGAAGGCGGACCCCGTGCGTTCGTGGGGCCCTGCCGACCCACCGACCAGCGCCAGCAGATGCCCGGCGTCGTGCAACAGCGCGGCGGCGACGAGTGGATCGCCGGCGCCGCCCGATGCGGCCAGCGCCGCGGTCTGGAGTGCGTGGTCGAGTTGGCCGACCTCCTCGTCGTAGCGCTCCGCCCCCCAGCGGTGGTAGAGGTCGAGCACCTCGTCGGTCGTCACCGGACCGGCCGACCCTGGAAGTCGCCGATGAGCGACACGGCCACCCGATCTCCTGTGGGGGAGAAGGCGGCCAATTCGGCGGCCCTCTGCCGGTAGTAGTCCTCCCGCAGATTGCCCTCCGAGCGGGCGTTGTACGTCGGGTACAGCGCCCGCCGCGGCCGGGTCGACGAATTGGGGCCGCTGCGATGCGGCGTGCGGGAGTGGAACCACAGCGCATCGCCGGCGCGCACTGGCAGCGGCTGCCACGCCATCGAGTCGACGACGTCGGCCCGGATGCAGCCGGCATCGTCGGTGGGCCAGAGGCGGTCGTGGGCGCCGGACACGACCTCGAGGCAGCCGTTCGCTTCGCCGGCGTCGTCGATGGCGACCATGCACGAAACATGGACGTCGACGAATCGGTACGCCGGCGCGTCCTGGTGGGCCGAGTAACCGGCGCCGCCGGGAAGCTTGTAGTTCAACTTGTCCTTGTAGAGCACGGCGGGCTCGCCCAGCAGTGCGCCCGCGACGTCGACCAGCACACCCGAGCACAGCATCGACCGCAGGCCATCGTGGTGCGGCACCATGTTCTCCGTGCGGCACAATGCCGGCCCGCTCTCGGTCTGCTCGCGGTGATGCAGCCACCCACCGCCATCGGGCCATGCCGCCACCTCGTCGGCCCACGCCTGTAGCCGGTGCGCCCACGCTTCGCCGTCGGCAGGCCGGACGTGAACCCAACCGGTGCGCACGAACTGCCTGACGACGTCGGCCCCGGTGCCGTCCTCGAACACCCGGTGCGTGCCCATCCCGCGAGCCTAGGTGGCACAACTGGTGGGCCCGGCTCCGAGCCGCCGGCGGAGCTGCCCAGGGGCTACCGGCCCTGGTAGCCGACCGGCTCGGGGAGCTGCTCTCCCCGGTTCTCAGGCTTCCGTTGCCGGATCACCTTCACGCCCTTTTCGATCGCCCAGTAGATCCAGTAGCCCACGAGAGAGACGAGTGCCGGCGCCGCGATGACCGGCAGGGCATAGCCCGCGATGAGCCCTGCCGCGCGCTGGCCGCCCCAGAGCAGGGCGGCGACCGCGGGGGCCACGAGCGCAGCGACGATCAGCCAGGGGGTGAGCGTCACGAGCCCCCATACCAGCGCTCCGATGCCGGCGGCCGCGAGCACCGCCCAGAGGACGACCCCCACCTTCGCGGCCAGCGGCCCGCGAAATCGGGTCGCGAGGGTGACGGCCGTCCACATGACGCGGCTTTGCACCGGGGGCACGTCGAGATCGTCCAGCATCTGGAGGAACACACGGTCGGCACGCAAGCGCGCCTCGAACTCCATCCCGTCGGTGACCAGCTCGTCGTGCACGAGCGCCGCCGGTGTGTGGCGGCCATAGCGGCTCACGAACCACGACATGTAGCGGGGGATCGAGGCGAAGTCCGTGGACGGCAGGGTGTCACGGGTGACCGCGATCGCCTCCTCGCCCCGGGGGTTGTACTGGAAGCCGAGGCCCTCGGGGATGCGAAAGTCCTTGTCGCCGATCTGCTCGAAGACGAAGCTCGCCGGCTTGCCCGGCTCGTTCAGTGCCGAGAACGGGCCGGTGGCAGTGAGCCACGACCACGGCGTGGCTCCCTCGACCTCGAGTCGTCCGCTCGCTCGCACCGATCGCGTGATGCGCATGTTCATGTCCGCCTCCACGAGGGACGCCGAGCGAGGCCGGGGGCTCTCGTCCGCCGCCCCGGACGCTTTGTCTGCTCTCATGCCCTCGACGTCGATGGTACTCCCCACCAGTCAGCGAGGCGTGCGGCCTGGATGCTGGTGCCGGCCGCCCCGGCCGTTGCAACATGGCGGGCGATGCCTTCGACGGCCGACGTGCCCTACTCCCGGGGAGCCCACCGGATCGCGAACGGGGTCTGGGCGTACCTCCAGCCCGACGGCGGGTGGGGACTGTCCAACGCCGGGCTGGTCGCCAGCGACGACGGCGCCAGCTCGTTGCTGGTGGACACGTTGTTCGATCTCGACCTGACCGGCGAGATGCTCGCTGCCCTGCGGAAGGCGACCCCTGCCGCCGAACGGATCGCCACCGTCGTCAACACGCACGCCAACGGCGACCACTGCGACGGCAATGCTCTGGTCGCCGGCGCCGACATCGTTGCCTCACAGGCGTGCGCGGCAGAGATGGCCGCGTTGCCGCCCGCCGCGCTCGCCGGTCTCATGCGGGCGGCGCCCGACATGGGCGACGCCGGGGCGTTCCTGCTCGACATCTTCGGCGACTACCACTTCGACGGCGTCGAGCTCGCCGCGCCCAATCGGACCTTCACCGGCGAGCTCGAGCTGGCGGTCGGCGATCGGCCCGTGCACCTGATCGAGGTCGGGCCCGCCCACACCGACGGCGACGTGATCGTTCACGTACCGGATGCGGGCGTGGTGTTCACAGGCGACATCCTCTTCCACGGCGGCCACCCGATCGTGTGGGCAGGACCGATCGCCAACTGGATCGCAGCCTGCGATCGGCTCCTCGGACTCGAGGGCGTGACCACGGTCGTGCCCGGCCACGGCCCCGTGACGACCCTCGAAGCGGTCGCACAGCTCAAGGGCTATTTCGAGCACCTCACCACCGAAGCCCGCGCTCGCCGCGACGCCGGGATGAGCCCGCTCGAGGCGGCGGCCGACATCGACCTCGGCCCGTACCGGGAGCTGCGGGAACCGGAGCGGCTCGTTGCCAACGTCGCCGCCCTCTACCGAGAGATGGGCGCCGACGTGGCCACCGATCCCGCCACGATCGTCGGGCTCATGGCCGCCGCGCGCAGCCAGTCCTAGGCGGCCTGCCCCCGTGGCGAAAGCATCCGATGAATCCGGGCTTGCGTGCGTCACGTAGTACGCGAGTAAGTGTCGGTCGCAGGAAGGGGGCACAAGATGAAGCGAGCGTTCATGGTGTCGGCGGTGGTGGTGCTGACATCGCTTGGACTTGCATCTGCGGCGTCGGCGGAACCGAACCAGCCCAGCCAGGGCGAGAACTCCACTGGCCGGAACGACGCCGGATTCGGCGGAGGTCCGCATTGCCACGTGCTGGTGGTCGACAGCGCCCAGGAGCGGTTCGACCTCATCCGGGTGTTCCCGTCGCACACGGCTCACATCCATACGGGCCTCGTTGATGGGGTGTTCGTCGCAGACGCGGACTGCGACGGCGCCCTGTAGCTCGCGCCACATCGACTCGACCAGAACGAGCGGGTAGGCCAGCATGCCCGCTCGTTCGCTGTCGCCACACTCGTCAGCGAGGCAAGTTTCCGGTCGGCGCTCTCGCTGTCAACCGGGTCGCCCTCCGTGCCGCGCTCGGCGCCTTCGCCACCGGGCCCGTCGAGCGCAACCGTCCCTGACCCCGACGATGTCGTCCATCGGTGATTGCGGGGCGACGGCGGTGGGTAGGCCTGGTGCGACGTCTGCGGCGCGGGGCGGCGTCGCAGACGCCCGCCACCGGCGCCGGGACACCTCGGGAGGCACTCTGATGGCTGATGACAAGTTCGACGAGGTGAAGGGTCGAGCCAAGGAAGCCGCTGGCGACTTGACCGGCAACCGTGACCTCGAGCGCGAGGGGAAGGTCGATCGGGCGTCAGGCTCGATCAAGGACAAGCTCAACGACATCACCGACAAGCTGAAGGGGATGCTCCGCCGCGACCGTTGACGCCGGGCAGGAGCAAACCGCCGGCCTGGCCGATGTCGCTCAGGCCTCCTCGAGGACGAGCAGCCCGTTGTGGGTGGTCGACGTGGGCACATGCGTGGCTCGGTACACCTCGCGCACGCCCGGCCCCAGTGCGCCGCGCATGACGAGCCACATGACGAGCTCGATGCCCTCCGAGCCAGCCTCCCGCAGGTACTCGACGTGGGGGATGCCGGCGATCGACTCGGGGTCGGCCACCAGCCCGTCGAGAAACCTGGTGTCGAAATCGACGTTGATGAAGCCGGCCCGCTCGCCCTGCAGTTGGTGTGACATGCCGCCGGTGCCGAAGACGACCACCCGCTCGTCGCCCTCGAAGGCATCGATCGCCCGGCGGATGGCCTGGCCCAGCCGGTAACAGCGGTGGCCGGTCGGCGGCGGGTACTGGACCACGTTGACGCAGACTGGGATGACCCGGCTCGGCCACACCGTCGGCTGGCCGAACATGACCGACAACGGCACCGTGAGCCCGTGGTCGACCGGCATCTCGTTGACGAGGGTGAGGTCGAACTCGTCGATGATGAGCGACTCGGCCAGGTGCCAGGCCAGTTCCGGATGGCCCTGAACGACGGGCACGGGGCGGGGGCCATAGCCCTCGTCGGCGGGCGGGAACTGGTCGGCCAGCCCGAGGGCGAAGGTGGGGATCACCTCGAGCGAGAACGCGGAGGCGTGGTCGTTGTAGACCACGATGCAGACGTCGGGCCGCACCTCGGCCATCCAGGCGCGGGCCGGCTCCAGCTTGGCGAAGTAGGGCGCCCAGTAGGGCTCATCGGTCTTGCCCTTGTCGATCGCCGCCCCGACCGCGGGCACGTGCGAGCACCCGACACCGCCGACGAGCCGGGCCATCAGCGGGCCTCCCACTCGTCGCGGCGGCGGTTCCCGTCGGGAGAACGACCCCCGTCGCGCATCATGTGGGCGAAGTCCTCGGCGGTCATGCCGGTGTGCTCACCGGCCAGGTCCTGGAAGGTCATCCCGTCGCACGCTGCCAGCTTGTACGTGTAGTACACGTTGCCACCGAGCTCCAGGAGCCGCAGCCACTCGCGCCGCAGCACGGCCTCCCGCTGCTCGTCGTCCAGAGCGAAACGGTCGAGGTAGGCGCGCTCGTCGTTCCGGAAGGCATCGCGGTTGGCCGGCTGGTTGAGCGACATCAGGAACTTGTTGAGCGCGTAGCCCCTCCGGCTGCGCCCTCCGTCGAACACAATCGTCCCCGGGATGTCGTCGTACTCGTGGGGTGCCGGCAACGGACCACTCCCTCCTCGATGGGCGGTCGTCAGACTAGCATCCAGCTGTTGACAAGATTGTTCACAATGTGAGCGGAACGCGATGATCATCGATTGCCACGGGCACTACACCACGGCCCCGCCTCCACTCGGCGAGTTCCGCGAGGCGCAGAAGGCGGCCCTGGCCACCGACCCCGATCATGTCGGGGAGAAGGGCGTGGTCGCGATTGGCGACGACCAGATCCGGGAGAGCTTGGAGGGCGCCCAGCTGCGGTACCAGCGTCAGCGGGGCACCGACCTGACCCTGTTCTCCCCGCGGGCGTCGTGGATGGGCCACCACATCGGCAACATTCACACGAGCCGGTTCTGGACCGAGCACTGCAACGAGTTGATCCGGCGGGTCTGCGACCTGTACCCGCAGAACTTCGCCCCGGTGTGCCAGCTTCCGCAGTCCCCGGGCGCAGCGGTCGAGCCCTCGGTGCGCGAGCTACGGCGGTGCGTCGACGAGATGGGCTTCGTGGGCGCCAACGTCAACCCCGACCCCTCGGGCGGGTACTGGGACGGCCCGCCGCTGGGCGATCGTTACTGGTACCCGCTGTACGAGGCACTGTGCGAGCTCGACGTCCCGGCCATGGTCCACGTGAGCGCCGCCTGCAACCCGCAGTTCCACACCACGGGGTCGCACTACCTCGGCGCCGACACGACGGCGTTCATGCAGTTGCTCACCTCCGACGTGTTCGCCGACTTCCCTGAGCTGCGCATCGTCATCCCCCACGGCGGCGGCGCCGTTCCCTACCACTGGGGCCGGTTCCGCGGCCTGGCGCAGGACATGGGCAAGCAGCCCCTCGAGGAGCTGCTGCTGGGGAACGTGTACTTCGACACCTGCGTGTACCACCAGGCCGGCATCGACTGCCTGCTGGCGGTGATCCCGGCGGAGAATGTCCTGTTCGCCTCGGAGATGATCGGGGCGGTGCGCGGCATCGACCCCGAGACCGGTCACCACTTCGACGACACGCGCCGGTACCTCGACGCCGCCGGGCTGGGCGAGGCCGAGCGCACCAAGATCTTCGAGACCAACGCCCGCCGCGTCTACCCGCGCCTGGAAGGAATCGCCGCATGAACGCCCGCCACGTCGTCGTCCGCACGATCGAACGCGCCGACCGCAGCGCTGTCGACGGCCTCGGCGGGCTCGGCACCGCCACGGTGCACGAGGCCATCGGGCGGCGCGGGTTTGCCGGCCCCCAGCTCCGCCCGATCCAGCAAGGCACGCGGCTTGCCGGCACCGCCGTCACCGTGTCGAGCCACCCGGGCGACAATCTGATGATCCACGCCGCGGTGGAGGTGTGCCAGGAGGGCGACGTGCTCGTGGTTACCAACACGGCCCCGTCGACCCACGGCGTGTTCGGCGAGCTGCTGGCGTCGTCGTTCATGGCCCGGGGGGTGCGGGCGCTCGTGACCGACGCCGGTGTGCGCGATACGGCGGAGCTGCGCGAGATGGGCTTCGCCGTGTGGTCGCAGCACGTGTCGTGCCAGGGGACCGTGACGGCCAGCCCCGGCTCGGTGAACGTCCCGGTCGTCCTCGGAGGGCAGGTCGTGGTGAGCCCCGGCGACGTCGTGTGTGGCGACGACGACGGGATTGTGGTGGTGCCGCGTGACGAGGCGGCCTGGGCGCTCGAACGTTCGCGCGAGCGCGCGGCCAAGGAGGACGGCACGCGCGCCCGCCTCGCCGCGGGCGAGCTCGGCGTCGACATCTACGGCCTGCGTGCCACGCTCGAGGCGCTGGGCGTGGAGTACGTCGGATGACGGCGGTGGCGCGGGTCTGCGTCTTCGGGCTCGGCGAGGCCGGTTCGCTCATCGCCGGCGACCTCGCCATGATCCCGGAGGTCGAGGTCCACGGCTACGACCCGGCCGAGGTGGAGACCCCGCCCGGCGTGGTGCGCCATGGCCACCCCGAGGCGGCGGCGGTCGGTGCCGACCTGGTGCTCGGCATCACCGCGGCCGCCGACGCCACGGTGGCGCTCACCCAGGCGCTCGACGCCATCCCCCGGGGGGCGGTCTACGCGGACCTCGCTACGGCGTCTGCCGGGCTCCAGCGGAGCTTGGCCGCGACTGCGGCCGCCGCCGGCCTGGGCTTCACCGACGTGGCGCTCATGTCACCGGTGCACGGAACGGGACTGCGCACGCCGGCGTTGGCGTCGGGCCCAGCCGCCCGGGCATTCGTCGCGGCCATGGCACCGCTCGGCATGCCGGTGGAGCACGCGGGCGACGAGCCCGGGATGGCGGCGACCCGCAAGTTGCTGCGCAGCGTCGTCGTCAAGGGGTTGACGGCGCTGGTCGTCGAATCGATGCAGGCCGCCGAGGCGGCGGGGCTCGCGACCGAGACCTGGGACAACATCGTGGGCCAGCTCAGCGCGGCCGACGAGGGGCTCATCCGGCGGCTGGTCGCCGGGACCGGGCGGCATGCGGCCCGCCGCGTCCACGAGATGGAGGCGGCCGCCGAGCTGCTGGCGGAGCTGGGCGTAGAGCCCATCATGACCAATGCCACCGCAGCGCAGCTCCGCAGCGTGGCGGCCGACGCCGCGGCCGTCCCTTCGCTCCCGGGCTGACGGTCGCAGCGTGTGCCCAGGGTCACGCGCGCGTGTCGAACGCCTCCCAGTGGCGCAGGACGTCGATCACCGACGCCAGGTGGGCGCGCATCGCCGCCTCGGCGGCGGGCGCGTCGCCGGACGTCACCGCGTCGACGATGGCACGGTGCTGGGTGAGTGACTCGGCCGCACGGCCGGGCACCAGAGCCAACCGGAACTGGTGGTGGGCGGCACGGTTCCGCAGATTGGCCACCAGATCGTCGGCCACCTGGTGGCGGGCGATGCGGCAGAGCGAGCCGTGCAGGTTGCGGTTGAGCTTCGAGTAGGCGAGCTTGTCGTCCTGCTCGACGGCTTCGGTCATCTCGGCGAGCACGGCTCGGAGCCGGTCGCGCTCGATGTCGCTGGCTCGTTCGGCCGCGAGCCGGGCGATGAGACCTTCGAGCGCGGCCCGGGCCTCCGTGATCTCGACGGCCTCGGCGACGCTGATGCGGCGCACGGTGGCGCCCCGGTTGGCCTCGCGCTGCACGAGGCCCTCGGCGTCGAGCTCGACCAGCGCGGCCCGGATCGCCGCCCGACCGACGCCGTACCGCTCGGTCAGCTGTAGTTCGATCAGCCGTTCACCGGGCGGGAAGGCACCTTGGAGGATGTCATCTCGTAGCCGGTCGGCTACGGGGGTCGCGATCACCATGGTCCGGTCAGTCTCTCAACTGGGCTGCACACGTTGGCGGATTCGCCGGGCCACGTGGGTTCGTGGAGCGCCGCATGACGGGGGAGATCGTCAACAGTATTGTGCACAACACGCCATCGTAGAGGAGGGGCATGGCTCAGCGCATGGGGGTCGTGGTGGCCGGTGAGGGCGCGATCGCCCGCCAGCACATGGCCGCGCTGCGCCGCATCGAGGACGTCGAGGTGATCGGCGTTGCCGGGGGCGACCGCACGGCCACCGCCAGCTTCGCGGCCGAGTTCGGCATCCCACGCCACGGGGTCGACCTGGAAGAGATGCTCGACGAGCCCGGGGTGGACGCCGCCATCCTCGCCAGTCCCACACCGGTCCACGCCGCACAGGCCATCGAGGTCATGGACGCCGGCAAGCACGTCCTGATCGAGATCCCGATGGCCGACTGCCTGGCGGACGCAGAGGCCGTCGTCGCCGCCCAGCGGCGCACCGGCGTCACGGCCATGGTGTGCCACACCCGCCGGTTCAACCCGAGCCACCAGTGGGTCCACCGCCGGATCGTCTCGGGCGAGCTGACGCTGCAGCACCTGATCGTCTCGACGTTGTTCTTCCGCCGCGAGAACAAGAACGCGCTCGGCCAGCCTCGCTCGTGGACCGACAACCTCCTGTGGCACCACGCCTGCCACACGGTCGACCTGTTCATCCATCAGACCGGTGAGATCCCGGCGAAGGCATGGGCGCAGCAGGGACCGCCGCATCCCGAGCTCGGCATCGCCATGGACCTCACGGTCGGGTTGCAGGCCCCGTCCGGGGCGCTGTGCACGCTGGCGCTGTCGTTCAACAACGACGGGCCACTCGGGACGACGTTCCGCTACATCGGCGACACCGGCACGTACATCGCCCGGTACGACGACCTGGTCGACGGCTACGACGAGGCGATCGACGTGTCCGACGTGGACGTCTCGACGGACGGCATCGAGAACCAGGACCGCGAGTTCGTCGCGGCGGTGCGCGACGGGCGTGAACCGGCCGCGAGCGTCGCGCAGTGCCGGCCGACCATGCAGACGCTCGACCGCCTCGAGCAGAGCCTGTGAACACCCTGCCCGGCGTGCCCGCACAGGTGCCGGTGGTGATCATCGGGGGTGGCCCCGCCGGGCTGTTGCTCGCCCGGCTGCTGGCGCTCCGGGGTGTCGAGTCGGTCGTCCTCGAGCGCCAGAGCCGCGAACACGTGTTGGCCCGGGTCCGGGCGGGGGTACTCGAGTGGGGCACCGTCGAGACGCTGCGGGCGGCGGGCGTCGGGGAGCGCATGGACCGAGAAGGCACGGTCCACGACGGCGTCGGCCTCAGTTTCTCGGGCCGTCACGTGCGGATCGACTTCAAGGGCCTCACCGGCAAGGGCGTGATGGTCTACGGCCAGACCCAGGTCACCAAGGACCTGTACGCCGCGGTCGACGGCATGGGCGTGCCGGTCTTCGACTGCGCAGCGGACGTCGTCCCCCACGACGTGTCCGGCACGGCTCCGTACGTCACGTTCGTCAGGGAGGGCACGAGCCATCGCATCGACTGCGACCACGTTGCTGGCTGCGACGGTTCCCACGGCGTGAGCCGCACTGTGATACCGCCGTCGGTGCTCCGCACCTACGAGCGGATCTATCCCTTCGGCTGGCTCGGCATCCTGTCCGAGACACCCCCGGTCGACAAGGAACTGATCTATGCCCACAGCGAGCGGGGCTTCGCCCTGTGTTCGATGCGCCACTCGATGCTGAGCCGCTACTACGTGCAGTGCGAGATCGACGACGGGCTCGACGACTGGCCGGACGAGCGGTTCTGGGTGGAATTGCGCGGCCGCCTGCCCGGCGAGGTAGCGGGCCGTCTGGTGACGGGCCCCTCCATCGAGAAGTCGCTGACGCCGCTGCGCAGCTTCGTTGCCGAGCCGCTGCGGTACGGGCGGCTCTACCTGGCCGGCGACGCCGGCCACGTCGTCCCACCCACGGGCGCCAAGGGCCTCAACCTCGCCGTCTCCGACGTCTGCTACCTGGCCACCGCGCTCGCCGACGCGGTGCACCGCCGCACGACCGGGGGCCTTGACCAGTACTCGGGGCGGGCCCTGGCCCGCGTCTGGAAGGCCGTCCGCTTCTCGTGGTGGTTGACCATACTCATGCACCACTTCCCCGGCAGCGCCGAGTTCGACCGCCGCATCCAGGAAGCCGAGCTCGACTACCTGGCCGGCTCGGAGTCGGCCCAGCGGGCGTTCGCCGAGAACTACACGGGACTGCCGCTGTGAAGGCGGCGAGAAGGGAGACCGACATGCCGCACCGCACCGCCCCACCGTTCCGCGCCGACCACGTGGGGAGCCTGTTGCGCCCGCCAGAGGTGCTCCAGGCCCGGGAGGAGGCCGCCGCCGGGCGCATCACCGCCGAGGAGCGGCGGGCCATCGAGGACGAGGCCATCGCCGAGGTGGTCAAGATGCAGGAGGACATCGGCCTCCAGTCCGCCACCGACGGCGAGTTCCGCCGCCGGTTCTGGCACATGGACTTCATCTACCAGCTCGGGGGCATCCACCCGGGCGAGGACACGCTCAGGATCCATTTCCGCGACGAGCGGGGCGAGCTGTCGGCCGAGACACCGGTGCTGGTCATCGACGAGCGGATCTCGCTGCCCCACCCCATCTTCGGCGACGACTTCGCCGCGCTCGCCTCGATGACCACCACGGCGACGCCGAAGCTGACCATCCCGTCGCCGAGCATGGTCCACTATCGGGGCGGCCCGGCGGCGCTCGATCCCGACGTCTATCCCGACATGGACCAGTTCTGGGACGACCTGAGCTCCGCCTACGCGCAGCAGGTCGCCGCCGTGGCGGAGCTGGGGTGCACCTACCTGCAGTTCGACGACACCAGCCTGGCGTACCTCAACGACCCGCAGCAGCGCGCCATGCTCACCGAGCGGGGCGACGACGCGGAGCACCAGCACCTGCGGTACATCCGCCAGATCAACGCCGCCCTCGCCGACAAGCCCGAGGGCATGAGCGTCACGACCCACCTGTGCCGGGGCAACTACCGCTCGGCGTGGGCGGCGGAGGGGAGCTACGACTTCGTCGCCGAGGCGCTGTTCAACGAGCTGGCGGTCGACGGGTTCTTCCTCGAGTACGACGACGAGCGGTCGGGCGGCTTCGAGCCGCTGAGGTTCGTGCCACCGGGAAAGATGGTGGTGCTCGGCCTCGTGACCACCAAGCGCCCGGCGCTCGAGAGCAAGGACGTGCTCAAGCGCCGCATCGACGAGGCTGCGCGCCACGTCCCGCTCGACCAACTCTGCCTCTCGCCGCAGTGCGGGTTCTCGTCCACCGTCGAGGGCAACCTGCTCACCTACGACGACGAGGTCGCCAAGCTCCGCCTCATCGTCGAGGTCGCCGGCGAGGTCTGGGGCTAGACCGCAACGTTCCGGCGTTCGTTTGCGCCGGTTTTCGGCGTTTGGGAACGCCGGTTGCGGGGCGGGTCAGGTGGGCTCGCCTCAGCCGAAGTCGTAGAGGCGCTGGGGGTTATCGACGAGGATGCGGTTGCGGGTGGCCTCGTCGGGCGCGAACTCGGCGAGCAGGTCGACCAGGTCGCCGTCGTCGGGCATGTGGCGCACGTTGGGATGCGGCCAGTCGGTTCCCCATAGCACGCGGTCGGGAGCGGCGGCGATGAGCGCCCGGGCGTAGGGGACCACGTCGTCGTACGGCGGCGGGCCCGCGGCCGTGAGTCGCTCGGCGCCCGACACCTTGACCCAACAGCGGTCGTCGGCGACGAGTCGCAGCAGCGCCTGGAACGGCTCCTGATCGAGCCCGGAAGTGGCGTCGACCCGGGCCATGTGGTCGATGACGCAGGGGCAGGGCATGCGGTCGAGCAACCCGGCATACGTGGGCAGGTCGGCGGCGTCGAAATGGAGGACGACGTGCCAGCCGCGCGGCGCGACCCGCGCCACCGTGCGGTCGAAGCGCTCCAGGTCGGGGGCGCCGCCGAGGTGGGCGACGAAGTTGACGCGCGTTCCCCGGACCCCGGCCTCGTGCAACTCGTCGAGCTCGGCGTCGCCGGTGGCGTCGTCGATCATCGCCACACCCGCGTAGCGCCCCTTGCCCTGGAGAAGTGCGTCGAGCAAGGCGGCATTGTCGGTTCCGTGGCAGCTCGCCTGGACGAGCACCGCCCGCTCGAGCCCGAGGCGGTCGTGGAGCCGCCGCAGGTCGTCGGCGCCGGCGTCCGGCGGGGTGTACCGGCGGGTGGGCGCGAAGGGGAAGCGGTCGGCCGGGCCGAACACGTGGCAGTGGGCGTCGCAGGCGCCGGGTGGGGGAGTGAACGCCCGCGGCGCATGGGGGTCGGGATGCGGCGCAGGGATCGTGCCCTCCATCACGGTTTCCGCGGGAACACGGTGCCGTCCATGAGCTTGCGGGCCGTGCGGATGATGCCGGCCCGCTCCACCACGGGGACACCGTCGACCAGCGCCAGGTCGACCGCGGCGTCGAACGTCCCAGTGGGGTGCTCGATGGTCACGACCCCTCCGTCGTCCCTGGCGTCGGCATTGCCGAGCTTGGCGACCTCGGCCGCCGGTCCCTCGGGAAGGAGAGCCGCAGTCGCCACTGTCACCGCCCCGAGCACCCCGATGGCATCGTGGCACCGGTGGGGGATGAACGTGCGGGTGGCGATTGCGCCGCCCGCCCGTGGCGCGGCCACGAGCGTCAGCTTCGGCACCGTCGTCGCCGCCACGTCGCCCAGGTTCATGAGCGGCCCCGCCGCCAGGCGGACCCGCTCGAGGGTCTCGCGCAGGGGGTCGTCGGCCTCGAGCTCGGCGCAGCTCTCATGGCCGGTGATGCCCAGGTCGCCGGCGCTTAGGACCACCACGGGCATGCCGTTGTCGATCAGCGTCACCGCGAGCCCTTCGACCTGGTCGACGGCCCGGCCCGTGGGGAGGAGCGCGCCGCAGGACGAGCCCGCGATCCCCTCGAAGTCCAGCCGAATGGGCGCGGCCGTGCCGGGAACGCCGGAGATCGACGCAGGGCCGTCGTAGCGGGGCCGACCCTCGGCGAGCGGCACTGTGGCGGTGGCCTGCCCGCCCGTGTTGACCATGTGGATGCGGATGGCGGCCGTGTCGCCGGCCGGCTGGGCCACCAGATCGCGCTCGAGCGCGAACGGCGCGACGCCGGCGAGCAGGTTGCCGCAGTTCTGCCGGTCGGTGACCACGGCATCGTCGACGACCACCTGGAGGAAGTGGTAGTCGACGTCGGCCGTGTCCGCCGTGGCCGGCCCGACCACGGCGACCTTGCTCGTCAGGGGGTGCGCGCCGCCCATGCCGTCGATCTGCCGTGCGTCGGGCGATCCCATGATGCGGAGCAACAGGTCGTCGCGGTTGGCCTCGTCGGTGGGGAGGTCGTCGGCCAGGAAGTAGAGGCCTTTGGACGTCCCCCCTCGCATCACCATGCACCGGATCCCGTCGCGCACGGCGCCAGTGTGCACGATGTTCACATAATTGTCGACAATATCGGCGCTCGCCGGGCTCAAGAGCTAGGGTTCCTTTGCGCGCAATCGTGGTGACGATCGCGTGTACCACGAAGGGGGGACGACATGAGCAGGGGACTGTCGAGGATCATCGGCGCTGCGGCCGTGTTCGCGCTGGTGGCCGGCGCCTGTGGCGACGATGACGATGACGACGCCGGGGCCCCGGGGGAGACAACCGAACAGGGCGAGGAACCATCGGGTGAGCCGATCACCATCGGCGTGGTCACGTCGCTCACCGGGCCGTTCACGCCGTGGGGGCTCCAGGTGCGAGACGGGATGCAGCTGGCCGTCGACGAGATCAACGCCGACGGCGGGGTGGACGGCCGGCCGCTCGAGCTGGAGGTTGCCGACGACCAGATGAGTCCCGAGGAGGGGGTGAGCGGCGTCGAGCGCCTCGTCGAGGCCGGCGCGGTGGCCATCGGCGGCGTCATCTCGAGCGACGTCGGCCTGGCGACGGCCCGCGTCGCCGAGGAGTCCGAGACGCCGCTGTTCCTGGTCAAGGCCGGGAACGAGCAGATCCTCACGCGAGACAGCCGCTACACCTTCCGCACCTGCCTGCCGGCGGCGCCGATGGTGGCCGGGCCGATCGCCCAGTTCGCCGAGGAGGAGGGGTTGACCAGGGTCGGCGCCATCATCGCCGACTACGGCTGGGGCCAGGCCTTCCGTGCCGCCGCCGAGGAGGAGTTCGGTGCCCTCGACGGCGTGGAGCTGCAGGTCGAGGTGGCGCCGGTCGACGAGACGGACTTCACGACGTACCTGCGCAACCTCGAGTCGTTCGACCCGGAGCTGCTCGTGGCGACCGGGCACCCGCCGGGCTCCGGTCCGATCACGGTGCAGTCGGCGGATCTCGGGCTCGACGTGCAGGTCACGGGCGCCTACGCCGTGCTGTCGGAGGTGGTATCCGCGGCGGGCGACGCCGCCACCGGCCGCTACACCGACTTCGACTGCGCCGACTACGAGAGCGAGGAGTACCAGGACCTCGCCCGCCGCTACCTGGAGTCGTCCGACAACACGTTCATGGAGGATGACGCCGTCGCTGGTTTCGGGATCGTCACCATGGTCGCCCAAGCCGTCGAGGAGGTCGGCGACGACCCCACGGCGATCGCCGAGTACCTCCACGAGCAGACCTTCGACCTGCCGGGCTACCCCTTCGAGATGGGCTGGACCGAATGGGGCGAGCTGGCCAGCGCCCAGCCGCTGTTCTCCGTGATTGGCGAGGGCCCGGCACCGGAGGGCGTCAACGATGGCGGAGACTGGTATCCGGAGACGCTGATCCGGCCCGACCCGCTGGAACCCTACGAGCCCTCTCAATGATGCTGCGACGGCCGGCGTTGCCGTGACACTCCTCGAGCTCGCGGGCGTGGAGAAGCGCTTCGGGGGCCTGCCGGCCGTCGACGGCGTGTCGTTGAGCGTCGACGAGGGCGAGATCGTCGCCCTCGTCGGCCCCAACGGCGCCGGCAAGACCACGCTGCTCCGCACGGTGATCGGGCTCGAGTCGCCGACGGCGGGCCGGGTCAGGTTGATGGGTACCGACGTCACCCGGCTCCCGGTGCACCGGACCCGCCGGACGGGTGTCTCGATGGTGCTCCAGACCCCTCGGCCGTTTGCCGGGATGACGGTGCGGGAGAACGTGGCGCTGGGGGCGCTGTTTGGCTCGGTCGGGGGGCGGGTCGCCGAGCCGGAGGCGCTCGAGCGGGCCGACGAGGCCCTCGGCTTCGTCGGCCTGGCCGGGCGCGCCGACGCCGATGCCCGCTCGCTGAACCTCCACCAGCAGCGGTTCCTCGAACTGGCCCGCGCCCTCGCCGGCCGCCCGCGCCTGCTGCTGCTCGACGAGGTGATGGCCGGCCTCAACGACACCGAGCTTCGGGCATCCATCGACATCGTGCGCACCGCCCGCGACCGGCTGGGGGTGACGGTCATCTGGGTCGAGCACGTGATGAAGGCGGTGATGAGCCTCGCGGAGCGAGCCGTGGTCCTGAACTTCGGCCGGGTGGTCGTCGACGGCACCCCCGAGCTGGCGATGCGCGATCCTGAGGTCGTGGAGGCGTATCTCGGGACGCACGGCGATGGTGATGCTCGAGGTCGCTGAGCTGTCGGCCGGCTATCTCGGCGAGAACGTCATCCACCAGGTCTCGTTCGCGGTAGCCGAGGGCGAGGCGGTCGCGGTCATCGGCTCGAACGGCGCCGGCAAGACCACGCTGTTCCGCGCCGTGTGCGGGCTGCTGCGGCCGTCGCACGGGAGTGTCCGGCTCGACGGTCGGCCGATCACCCGGCGCCGGGCCCACGACATCGCGAGGGGTGGGCTCGCTTACGTGCCGGCCGAGCGCCACCTGTTCCCCGAGATGACCGTGGCCGAGAACCTCGATCTGGGCGCCTTCCCCCGGCGGCCCCGCGCAGACCGCCGGGCGCTGGTCCTCGAGCTGTTCCCCCGCCTCGACGAGCGCCGTCGCCAGCGCGCCGCCACGCTCAGCGGCGGCGAGCAGCAGATGCTCGCCGTCGGCCGCGCGCTGATGTCGGAGCCGCGCGTCCTGCTGCTGGACGAACCGACCACGGGCCTGGCGCCGAAGCTCGCCGCCGACGCCTACGGCGCGCTCGAGCCGCGGCCCCGGCACGGGCTCACCATCCTCGTCGCCGAGCAGCAGGTGCCGCTGGCGCTCGGGTTCGCCGACAGGGGCTACGTCCTCGAGGACGGCCGCATCCAGCTCCAGGGCAGCTCGGCCGAGCTCGCGGAGAACCCCGACGTCCAGCGCGCTTACCTGGGGGTCGCATGAGCGAGCGTCGCGTGAGGGCGGTCGCGTGAGGGCGGTCATCTTCGACGGCGTCGTCCTCGGCCTCCAGTTCGGGCTGCTCGGCGTCGGCCTGACCCTGGTGTACGGCCTCGGGGGCGTGCTCAACCTGGCCCAGGGCCAGCTCGCCGTGCTCGGTGCCATCGTGGCCGCCCTGAGGATCGACTCCGGAAGTGCCGCCATTCCCGCGGTGCTCACGGGACTTGCCGTGGCCGGGCTCGTGGGGCTGGCGCTCGACCTCACGCTGATGCGCCCCGTGTACCGCCGCACCGGCGAGGACCGCGTGCTGCTCGGCCTGCTGCTCATGCTCGGCGTGGCGTTCATCATCGACGGCGTGCTCGTGTGGCGCTACCCGATCGAGGCGCTGACGCTACGGATCGGCGGAGACCCCGTCGACATCCTGGGGGTGAGGATGCGCACGGGGTCGCTGCTGGCGTCGGCGATCGCCCTGGCGGTGGGGGCGATTCTCGTTGTCTTCCTGCGCTACGCCATGGCTGGCAAGGCCGTGCGCTCCGTGATCCAGGACGAGGAGGGCGCCCAGCTCTGTGGCGTGAGCCCGGCGACCGTCCGCGCCTTCGTCTTCGCGCTGAGCGGTGTGCTGGCGGCGCTGGTCGCGGTGACCCGCTCGATGACATCGCCGGTCAACGTCAACGCCGGGATCGACTTCACGATCCTGGCCCTGATCGTGGCCGTCGTCGGCGGGCTCGGCAGCGTGTCCGGGGCGTTCCTGGCCGGGATCTTGCTCGGGATCGTCAACACCGTGAGCGCCCACTACATCGGCACGTACATCACGACGGTCGTGCTTCTGGGCGCGGCAGCGGTCACGATCGTGTTGCGCCCGTCGGGGCTGCTGGGCGCGGGGCGGGAGTGACCCGCCGGGCGGCGACCGTGGGCAGGGTGGGCACCTCGGCGGTGCGCGCCTACGCACCCGTCGTGTTGGCCGGCGCCGTGACGGCGCTCCTGCCGCTGCGCTACGGCGACTCGCGGCCGATGATGGGCGTCGTCATCGGCGGTGTGCTGTTCGCCTGCTACGCCGTCGGGTTCAACCTCATCTTCGGGAGTACCGGCCAGCTCTTCCTGTGCACGGGTGCCCTTGCGGGCCTCGGTGGGTATTCGTCGGCGATCCTGAGCGACCGGCACGGCCTCCCCATGGTGCTGACGATGCTGCTCGCCAGTCTCGTGGCGGCCGTCGCCGGTGGGCTGTTGAGCTGGATTGCGGTGAGCCGATCGCTGGGCGTGATCTTCACCGGCATCGTGACCCTGGCGTTCGCCCTGTCGTTCCAGAACCTGCTGCTCGGTCAGCGCGACCTCACCGGCGGCGAGACCGGGCTGGTGGTAGAGGCCGGATCGGACACCTTGCTCGGTGAACAGGTGGCGCCGTTCTACGTGTTCGTCGCGCTCCTCACCGCTTACCTGGCCCTGTTCCGGTCGCTGCAGCGGTCGCACGTCGGATGGGCGTTCCGCGCCCTGCGTGACGACGAGATCGCAGCCGAGCTGGCCGGGGTCGACGTCAAGAAGTATCGGGTCCTGGCGGGCACGCTGGGCTCGGGGATGATCGGGCTCGCCGGGGCGCTCTACGCCCACAGCGAGGGCTTCATCAGCCCGTCGACGTTCAGCTTCGGCGAGGTCGACGTGCTCGTCATCGTCATGCTCGCGTTCGGCGGCATCGGCAGCCTGCTCGGCCCGGTGGTCGGCGCCGCCGCATTCACCGTCCTCGAGGAGTGGATGGACTCGTTCAACGAGTACCGGCTGATCATCTACGGGTCGGTGATCCTGGTCCTGTTCCTCGTGCTGCCGCGCGGCGTCGTTCCAACCGTGCAGGGGCTGGTCGAGCGCATGCGCCGGCGGTGGGCCCGGCGCGTCCCGGCCCCCGCAGCCCGTCCCCCCGTCGATACCCTCACCCCCAGATGACGATCGAGCTCCGGACCGATCCGTCCTCGTACCGGCACTGGGAGCTGTCGGTCGACGGGCCGGTGGCGACGCTCACCATGCGGGTCACGCCCGATGCCGGCCTGCGCGACGACTACCAGCTCAAGCTCAACAGCTACGACCTCGGCGTCGACATCGAGCTGCACGACGCCGTCCAGCGGCTGCGCTTCGAGCATCCCGAGGTCAAGGCGGTGGTGCTCACCGGCGGGCTCGACAAGGTCTTCTGCTCGGGTGCGAACATCCAGATGCTGGCGGGGTCGACACACGCCGACAAGGTGAACTTCTGCAAGTTCACCAACGAGACGCGCAACGCCATCGAGGACGCCACCGCCCACTCGGGCCAGACATGGATCGCGGCGGTCAACGGCACCGCTGCGGGCGGTGGCTACGAGCTGGCCCTGGCGTGCGACGAGATCCTGCTCGTCGACGACCGGTCCTCGGCCGTGTCGCTGCCCGAGGTGCCGCTCCTGGCGGTGCTGCCCGGCACGGGCGGGCTGACGCGGTTGGTCGACAAGCGCGGCGTGCGGCGCGACCGGGCCGACGTGTTCGCCACCCGGGCCGAGGGCATGAAGGGTCGGCAGGTGGAGACGTGGGGACTGGTCGACGCCGTCGTGCCACGGAGCCGTTTCGACGAGGCGGTGCAGGAACGGGCGCGGGCGCGCGCCGCCACATCCGACCGCCCGGATGGCGGGCCCGGGGTGCCGCTGGTGCCCCTCGGGAGCGAGCTCGACGGTGACCGGCTGCGCTACAGCACGGTGTCCGTGCGCATCGACCGGGGGCTGGGCGCAGCGTTCGTCACGGTCCACGCGCCGACCGGATCCGAGCCGTCCGATCCCGCCGGCCTGCTCGCCGCCGGATCCTCGGCCTGGGTGCTGTCGGTCGTCCGAGAGCTCGACGACGCCATCCTGCGGCTCCGGTTCGACGAGCCTGAGGTCGGCACGTGGGTGCTGCGCACCGAGGGCTCCCCGGCCCACGTCGTCGCCGCCGAGGAGCCGTTGGCCACCGAGCCCTCCGAGCATTGGCTGGCCCGGGAGATTCGCCTGTTCTGGTGCCGCACCCTCAAGCGCCTCGACCTGTCCGCCCGGACGCTGGTGGCGCTGGTCGAGCCCGGTAGCTGCTTCGCCGGGTTGCTCGCTGAGCTCGTCCTCGCCGCCGACCGGTCGTTCATGCTCGATGGCACGCAGCCGGACAGCGACCTGCCGGCTCCGCACCTCCGGCTGACGCCGGCGAACGATGGCTGGTTCCCCACCTCCAACGGGCTCAGCCGCCTCGCCACCAGGTTCTGGGGGGACGACGAGGCCCTCGAGGCAGCTCGGGCACGGATCGGCAAGGACTTGGTCGCAGCCGAGGCCGCCGATGCCGGCCTGGTGACGTTCACGCCCGACGAGATCGACTGGGACGAGGAGGTGCGGCTCACGCTCGAGGAGCGCGCGGCCTTCTCGCCCGACGCCCTCACCGGCATGGAGGCCAACCTTCGCTTCGCCGGGCCCGAAACCATGGAGACCAAGATCTTCGGCCGGTTGTCCGCCTGGCAGAACTGGATCTTCCAACGCCCCAACGCCGTCGGCAGTGAAGGTGCCCTGCGGCGCTTCGGCACGGGCTCGCGGCCGTCCTACGATCGGACAAGAACATGAGGTGCCCTCATGACCGTCGTCGACATCGACGCCGCGATCCCGAACAACGTTGATCTCGCCGGTGACCGCCGTCTCCGACGGGCTCTCGAGTCGTGGCAGCCGCGCTTCATCGAGTGGTGGAAGGAGCTCGGGCCGGTTGCCTTCCAGGACCACGACGTGTACCTCCGCACCGCCATCGCCGTCGGCCAGGAGGGTTGGGCCAACTTCGACTACGTCAAGATGCCGGACTATCGCTGGGGCATCTTCCTCGCCGACCCGGAGGCCGATCGCCGCATCGGCTTCGGTGACCACCGCGGCGGGCCGGTGTGGCAGGAGGTGCCCGGTGAGCACCGGGCCGACCTACGCCGGCTGGTCGTCGTCCAGGGCGACACGGAGCCGGCCTCGGTGGAGCAGCAGCGTGCGTTGTGCCTGACGGCGCCGAGCCTCTACGACCTGCGCAACCTCTTCCAGGTCAACGTCGAGGAGGGCCGTCACCTCTGGGCCATGGTGTACCTGCTGCACCGCCACTTCGGGCGCGACGGCCGGGATGAGGCCGACGAGATGCTGGAGCGCCACGCCGGCGACGAGGACAACCCGCGCATCCTGGGGGCGTTCAACGAGCCGACGCCCGATTGGCTGTCGTACTTCTTCTTCACCTACTTCACGGACCGCGACGGGAAGTTCCAGCTCGCCTCGCTGCGCGAGAGCGGTTTCGAACCGCTGGCGCGGACCTGCGACTTCATGCTCAAGGAGGAGGCGCATCACATGTTCGTGGGCGCCACCGGCGTGGGGCGCGTGGTGGAGCGCACGGTCGAGCTGATGCGCCAGCACGACACCGACGACGTCCGGCCCCACGGCGGGATCGACGTCGCCACGCTGCAGCGCTACCTCAACCTGCACTACAGCGTCTCGCTGGACCTGTTCGGCGCGGAGACGTCGACCAACGCGGCCAACTACTACGCCGCCGGGCTCAAGGGCCGCTTCCGGGAGGCCGCGCGCGACGACGACCATCGGTTGCTCGACGCCACCCGCGCCGTGCCGTGCGTGGTCGGCGGGCGCCTCGGCGAACGGGAGGCGCCGGCGCTCGCCGCCCTCAACGAGACCCTTCGCGACGACTACGTCGCCGACTGCCGGAAGGGTGTCGAGCGGTGGAACCGGGTCTTGGCCGAGGTCGGGTGCGAGCTCGTGCTGCCCCACGTCGGCTTCCACCGGGCGGTCGGCGAGTTCGCCTCGCATCGCGTGAGCCCCGACGGCCGGATGCTCACCGAGGACGAGTGGTCCGCCTGTGCTCCGGGCTGGTTGCCGACCGACGACGACCGCGCCCACGTCGAGTCGCTCATGGTCGGCGTCCACGAGGCGGGGAAGATGGCGAGCTGGATCGCGGCGCCGTCGGCGGGCATCCACCAGAAGCCGGTGGACTACGACTACGTGCGGATGTGACGCGTCCGGAGGGGGACACATGGGCCACTACAACGCCGCCGCATGGCTGCTCGATCGCCAGCTCGACGGTGGTCACGGCGACCGGACCGCGTACCGGATCGACGGGCGCTCGGTCAGCTACGACGACCTGTGCGACGAGGTGTGGCGGGCCCAGAACGCCCTGCACGAGCTGGACGTCCGCCGGGGGGAGCGGGTGGCGCTGGTCGTCGACGACGAGCTGGCCTTCCCGGCCTGGTTCCTGGGTGCGCTGCGCGCCGGCGTGGTCCCGGTGCCCCTGTCGACCATGCTCACCACCGACGAGCTCGCGGCGATCGTCGCCGACGCCGGCGCGGGTGCCGTCGTGGTGTCGGCCGGCTACCGGGAGCACCTCGCCGCCATGGCGGCGGGGCCGTCGGAGCTCCGCAACGCGGTCGTGATCGGTGACCCGGCGGACGCGGGTGCGCTTCCGGTGCACGGCTGGTCGGCCTTCACCGACCGCTCCGAGGCGCCCGTGGCCCGGACCGGGCCCGACTCGCCGGCGTTCTGGCTCTACAGCTCGGGGACCACGGGTTCGCCCAAGGGGGCGATGCACCGCCACGCCAGCCTGCAGGCCACGGCCGAGACCTACGCCCGGTCGGTCCTCGAGATCGGGCCCGACGACCGCTGCCTGTCGGTGGCGAAGCTGTTCTTCGCGTACGGGCTCGGTAACTCCCTGACCTTCCCGCTCTCCGTGGGGGCGAGCGCCGTGCTCAACCCCCGACGTCCGACGCCGGCCGACGTGCTCGACCTGGTCCGGGACGAACGGCCCACCCTGTTCTTCGCCACCCCCGGCTTCGTCGCCGCGCTGCTCGACGCCGCGCCGGCCGACGACGCCTTCGCCTCGGTGCGGTCCACGGTCACCGCCGGCGAGGCGCTGCCGGCGGACCTGCACCGGCGGTTCCACGCCCGCTTCGGCCATCCCGTTCTCGACGGGATCGGCACGACGGAGGCGCTGCACATCTTCCTGTCCAACACCAAGGGCGCCGAGCGAGCCGGCACCAGTGGCACACCGGTTCCCGGCTACGAGGCCCGGCTCGTCGATGACACCGGCGGCGAGGTCACCGCACCCGACACGCCGGGGCACCTCCAGGTGCGGGGGCCGTCGCTCGCCACCGGGTACTGGTGCCGCGACGCCGCCACGCGGGCCGCGTTCCTGGGGGAGTGGCTGGTAACGGGCGACGTCTACGGCCGGTCGGCCGACGGCTACTGGACGTTCCTCGGCCGCAACAACGACATGATCAAGGCCGGCGGCATCTGGGTGTCGCCCGCCGAGGTCGAGGGCGTCCTCGTCGAGCATCCCGACGTGCTCGAAGCCGCGGTGGTGGGCGGCCGGGACGCGGACGGGCTCGAGGTCACCGTCGCCTTCCTGGTCCCCCGCGCCGGGCACCACATCGACCCCGCCGGCGTCGACGCCCACTGCCGCGGCCGGATGGCGGCCTTCAAGCGCCCCCGCCGCATCGAGGTGGTCGACCAGCTCCCCAAGACGGCCACCGGCAAGGTCAGGCGGTTCGCCCTGCGCGAGCGGCTGGCGGTCATCCGGCCCGGTGGGGCGTCCGTCATCGCCGGCGAGAGCGACTGACCGCCATGTCCGGCCCGGTGGGGGACATCGATCTCGACGCCGTCGTCGCCATCGATGTCCACACCCACGCGGAGGTGTCGGCCGTGACCGGCCGCGGTTCATTGGCGCCCGAGCTGGAGCGGGCGGCCGACGAGTACGGCGTGATCGCACTGTTCCACACGGGGCAGACCGGCATCGGTGCCGGTGTGCCCGGGGGTGCCGGCCTGCGCCTGAAGTACTCCAACCCGTTGGACGTCGACGACGTGGCCGCCGACTTCCCCGACCTGCGCATCGTGCTGGCGCACCCGTCGTTCCCGTGGCAGGACGAAGCGCTCGCGGTGGCCACCCACAAGCCGCAGGTTCACATCGACCTGTCGGGATGGTCACCCCGGTACTTCCCGCCCCAGCTCGTCCACTACGCCAACACACTGTTGGCGGACAAGGTCCTGTTCGGGTCGGCCTTCCCGATGATCACCCCCGACCGCTGGCTGGCCGACTTCGAGACGCTGGACATCAAGCCCGAGGTCCGGCAGAAGATCCTCAAGCACAACGCGGCCCGGCTACTCGGGCTGTCCCAAGGCTGAGCGGGAGATGCGCGACCAGGGGCTCGGGTCGTGGCCGGTTCGCCGGCGCCGCCTGTCACCGGACCACCTTGCGTTCGTGCACGGCGATACCCGCCGCACCTACGCGGACCTCGACAACCGCACCCGCCACCTGGCGGCCGCGCTGCGGGACCTCGGCCTCGAGTGCGGCGACCGGGTGGCCTACCTCGGACCGAACGACCCGACCCTCCTCGAGACCCTGTTCGCTACCACGGCGCTGGGCGGCGTGTTCGTGCCGCTCAACTGGCGGCTCACCGCGCCGGAGCTGACCTACATCGCTGCCGACTGCGGCGCGGCGGTGCTCGTGCACGCCGCGGCGATGGCCGACACAGCCACCGCCGTAGCGGCCGCCGGGTCGACGGCGGTGGAACGCCTGGTCGAGCTGGGGCCCGCGTACGAGAGGCTGGCAACCGGCGACGCGGCGGGAACCACCGCTGCGGCGGCCCCGATCGACGCGCTGGTGGAGCTCGGCGACCCCGCCGTGATCATCTACACGTCCGGCACGACCGGCCGGCCCAAGGGGGCGACCCTCAGCCACGGCAACATCACGTGGAACTGCTTCAACGTGCTCATCGACACCGACCTGGCCTCGGACGAGGTGGCGCTGGTGTGCGCGCCGCTCTTCCACGTGGCGGCGCTCGACATGGTGTCCCTGCCGATGATCCTGAAGGGCGGCACGATCGTCCTCATGGGCGCATTCGAGCCGTCGCGCGTGCTGGATCTCATCGAGCAGCATCGGGTGACGGTCATGTTCGGGGTGCCGGCCATGTTCAACGCCTTGTCCCAGCTTCCGGCCTTCACCACCGCCGACCTGTCGAGCCTGCGGCGCCTGCTGTGCGGCGGGGCACCGGTGCCCCTGTCCACCATCCGGACCTACCTCGATCGAGGCATCCCGTTCCTCCAGGGCTACGGGATGACCGAGACGTCGCCCGGCGCCCTGTTCCTCGGCGCCGAGCGCGCCTCCGACAAGGCGGGCAGCGCAGGGGTGGCGTCGTTCTTCACCGATGTCCGCGTGGTGCGCCCCGACGGAAGCGAGGTGGAGCCGGGCGAGAAGGGCGAGGTGGTCGTCGCCGGCCCCAACGTCATGCGTGGCTACTGGGACCGTCCCGATGCCACCGCCGAGGTGATGGACGGCGAATGGTTCCGATCCGGCGACGTGGCCGTCGTGGACGACGACGGCTACGTCACGATCGTCGACCGGATGAAGGATGTGATCATCTCCGGCGGCGAGAACATCTACCCGGCCGAAGTGGAGGACGTGATCTACAGCCACCCCGATGTGGCCGAGTGCGCGGTGATCGGTGTCCCCGACGAGCGCTGGGGCGAGGTGGGCCGCGCCATCGTGGTCCGGCGTGCCGGCACGGCCCTCGACGAACGGGCCCTACTCGAGCACCTCGACGGGCGGCTGGCCCGCTTCAAGCTGCCGCGGTCGGTCGTGTTCGCCGACCGGCTGCCCCGCAGCGGCGCCGGCAAGGTGATCAAGGCCGAGCTGCGTGCCACATTCGGAACGGCATAACCGCAGGATTGTTGACAATCATGCGGACAACTCATAGCGTCCGCCGTTGGAGCAATCCGCGGAGGGGGTGGCCCGATGGCAGTCGAGACCGAGCGGCTGTTCGTCGGCGGTGCATGGCGCGATGCCGCCGGCACCTTCGATGACTTCAACCCAGCGACCGGCGACGTGTGGCGCAAGGTGGCCGATGGCGGGGCGGATGTGGCGACCGACGCCGTCGAGGCCGCCCGGGCGGCCCAGCCCGAATGGGCGGCGCTGCCACACGACCAGCGGGCGAAGGTCCTCATCGACGCCATGGGGGCGATCGGCGACCTGCAGGACACGCTGGTCGAGGCCCTCGTCGACGAGGGTGGGGCCTGGATCGGCAAGGCCATGTTCGAGACCGGCTTCGTCGTCGGCACCGCTCAGGCCGCCGCGGCGGCGGCACACATGGTCGCCGGCGAACTGATCCCATCGGATCACGGCAAGGTGAGCATGGTCGTCCGCGAGCCCGTCGGCGTCGTCTCGGTCATCACGCCCTGGAACTTCCCGCTGCTGCTGTCGATGCGGGCCGTCGCGTTCGCCCTCGCCGTCGGCAACGCCGTGGTCCTGAAGCCGTCGGAGGAGACCCCGCTCTCGGGCGGCGTGCTCGTCGCGAAGATCTTCGAGGCCGCGGGCCTACCGCCCGGCGTTCTCAACGTCGTCACCTGCTCCCGCGACCGGGTGGCCGAGGTCGGGGAGGTGATCGTCGGTCACCCCGCCGTGGGAGCGGTCAGCTTCACCGGCTCGACGGTGGTGGGCCGGGAGATCGCCGCACTGGGCGGCCGTCAGCTCAAGAGGGTGGCGCTCGAGCTCGGGGGCAAGGACGCCCTCATCGTTCTCGACGACGCCGACCTCGACCGCGCCGTCGGCGCCGCCACCTTCGGCGCGTTCATGCACGCCGGCCAGATCTGCATGGCGACCGAGCGAATCCTCGTCGACGCCGCCGTGGCCGAGGAGTTCACCGAGCAGTTCGTTGCCAGGGCCGCCGAGCTCGGCGTCGGCGACCCTCACAGCAACGTCATCGGGCCGGTCATCAACGCCAAGCAAGCGGTCAAGATCCGGCGGCACATCGACGACGCGATAGCTCAGGGTGCGACGCTGCGCACCGGGGGCGGGAACGACGGCCTGTTCTTCGAACCGACGGTGCTGGACGGCGTCGCCACGGACATGTCGGTCTGGACCGAGGAGACGTTCGGCCCGGTCGCACCGGTGGTCACCGTCTCGGGGGAGGAAGAGGCCATCAAGCTGGCCAACGACTCCGAGTACGGGTTGTCGGCCGGCATCATCACCGCCGACGAGGAGCGAGGCCTGTCGGTCGCCCGTCGACTGGAGACGGGCATGGCTCACGTCAACGACACCTCGGTGTACGACGAACCCAATGCACCGTTCGGCGGTGTGAAGAGCAGTGGGCTCGGTCGCCACGGCGGCAAGGCCGCCATCGAGGTGTTCACCAGGACGCGCTGGCTCACGCTCGAACGGGGCGGGCGGCTCTACCCGTTCTGAGGTTGCCCGGCGCGGGCGTTCACTCCTCCACGTCGGTGCGGCTGCGACCCGACAGGATGATCAGCTCCTCGTGCAGCTCGAACCACACGGTGTGGTAGCTGTCCTTGAGCGGTGCCGCCAACATCGAGTGGTCCCCCTCGCCGACGAGCGTCAGCGCCCTCCGGAGTCGTCGCGGGTACAGGTCGAAGCGGTTGAGCGCGACCGAGAGGGGAGCGAGGGCGATCGACACCTGCGCGTCGGTGCGGTGGAGCCGGGCGATCACCCGTTCGTCGTGGCGGCGGTCGCTGTGGTCGTTGATCGTGAGCTCGCCGCCGACCGGCCGCATCTGCCAGTCGGTGACGATCTGCTTGACCTCGTCGTTGATCGGCACGAAGGACTCGTATACGGCGTCGATGACCGGGCCCGCCCGTTCTCGTTCGCGTGCGTAGAGCTCATCGGCGCGGCTGCGGCCGAGTTCGGTCACCCGGTAGCCGAGCTTCGTGTGCTCCACGAGCCCGGCCGCCTCGAGGTCTGCGATCGCGGCGGTCGCGTCGGCGTCAACCGCCGCGCCGAGCGCCTCGTGCGTCGCCCGCCCCTTCAGGCAAAGCACCTGTAGAAGGTGATCCACTACTCGTCCTCCCGAGGTGTTCCGTGCCCTGGCGGTTGCAGGATCGAAGCTATTCCCGGAGCCCGCCCTGCAGGGAACGGATGCCGCAGAGCAATGCCCTGCGCAGCGCCGTTCGGTCCTCGTCGCCCAGGCCGCTCACCATGCGTGCTTCGACCTCGTGCACGTCGGCATCGCAGCGCGCCAGCAGCGACCGACCCTTGGCGGTGAGCCGGGCCTGGAGGATTCGACCGTGGTCCGGGTGGGCGCGACGGCGAACGAGGCCCCGTTCCTCGAGTGTGAGCAGCACTTCGTTCATCGACTGCGGGGACACCAGGGCGCGACGGGCGAGCTGGGCATTGGAGAGGCCGCTCCGACGGTCGAGCACGCTCAGCGTCGTGTACTGGTTGACCGACAGCCCCTGCGCCTTCAGCACTGCGCCGATCGCCCGTCGGACGACGCGATCCATGCGCCCCACGAGGTACAGCAACGTCGGCTCGTTGCCGTCGTCGGCGATCTCCATCGCGCGCTCCGCTTGCTCGGCCGCCACCGTGCCCGGGGATCGCTTCGCCATGGTGCTCTCAGCCCCTGCGCCGCGCCTCAGGCGCGGTCGAGCACAATGTCGAACGTCGTCGCCAGCTCACCGGCGGCGTCCGGCTCGAAGCGCCGGATGAGGCTGTCCCGCACGCCGAACACCGCGTCGTCGCGGAGGTGCTCGGTCTCCTCGTCGAACACGTGCGTGATCAGCTCCTTGTAGCCGTCGGCCCGGATCCACATGTGGGTGTGACCGGCGCGCATCCAATTCCGGCCGTGGGCCTTGAGGAGGTCGCCGGCCGGCCCGTCCGAGGGGATGGGGTAGGGCACCGGCCGGACGGTGCGGATCTCGTAGCTGCCGTCGGCGTCGGTGGTGTAGATGCCCCGCAGGTTCTCGGGCGACTGCGCGTCGGGTTGCTGGACCGCATAGAACCCGGCGGTGCTGTTCTGCCAGCAGTCCAGGGTGGCGCCGGCGATCGGGTCGTGATCGATGTTCGTGACGGTGCCCCGGATCACGACGCGGTCGCCGTCGTCGGCATCGACGAGCATCGACTCGCCCTTGGCGCGTTGGGGGGACCCTGACACGTAGAAGGGTCCGAGCACGGTGTTCTCGGTCGTCCCCTCGACGCCGTCGTGCGTCAGCATCTCGACCAGGCTGGACACGCCCAGCGTGTCGGACAGGAGGATGAACTCCTGGCGGCTTTCGTCGCACTTCTGGCCCGTGGCCGTCAGGAACTGGATGCCGGCGAACCATTCGTCGCGCTGCAGGTTGACCTCCTCGGCGAACGCGTGCAGGTGGCGGATGGCGGCCTCCGTGATCTCGCGCAGGCGTGGGTTCGGCGAGTCCTCGTAGCGCGACAGCACGTCGGCCAAGAGCTCGGCGCGCGCTTTTTCGGTCATGGTGCGCTCTCCTTCGACCGGTCCCTTTGGGGGACCATCACTGTCCGATCATTCTGGCGGTTCCACCGGGTCGTCCCCGGCGAGGATGCGCCGTGCCCGGGCGTCGAAGACGTCCAGGCTGGCGGGGTGGGTGAGGATGTAGAAGCGGTTGTCCTTGACTGCCTTGCACACCTGGTCGGCGATGTCCGCGGGGTTGTCGGCCAGCTGTGCGAGCTGCCGGCGCCTGGCCTTGTACGCCGTGACCTGCGCCATCTGATCGGTGTCGAGGCTGTAGGCGAAGCGCTCTGGCCGGTTGCGGTCGGCGGTGGAGATGTTCGTCCGAACCCAGCTCGGGCAGAGCACCGACACCCCGACCTTGCTGCCCTCGGCCGCGAGCTCGAAGCGCAGTGTCTCGCTCAACGCCACCACCGCCGCCTTGGACGCGTTGTACGGGCCCATGCGTGGCAGGTGGTAGAGCCCTGACGTCGACGCCGTGTTGACGATGTGGCCGACGTCGTTGGCCCGCAGGTGCGGCAGGAACGCCCGAAGCCCGTGGATGACGCCGAAGAGGTTCACGGCGAGGACCCATTCGAAGTCCTCCAACGGCAGCTCGGCGATGGGCAGGCCCCGGCTACCCACACCGGCGTTGTTGCAGACCAGGTGGACGTCGCCGAAGTGCTCGAACGCCGTAGCGGCCAGCGCCGCCACGTCGGCCTCGACGCTCACGTCGGTGGGCACGGTGAGCACGTCGGCGCCGCTGCGGCGCAGCGCCTCGCCCGCCCGCTGCAGGACCGGCCGCTCGATGTCCGCCAGCACCAGCCTCATCCCCTCGGCGGCGAAGCGCTGCGCCATGGCCAGGCCGATGCCCGACGCACCGCCGGTGATGACCGCAACCCTGCTTTCGAGGTCCTCCATGGTCACGGCCCGCGCACCCCTAGACGCGCAGGAGGTAGGCGGAGTGGAGGAGGTCGGGATTTGCCTTCAGCTCAGCGGCCGACCCGTGGTGGCGGATCCGTCCGCCCTGAAGCACGTAGGCGCTCTTGGCGAGCCCGAGCGCGACATGGGCGAACTGCTCGATGAGCAGCACCCCGACCCCCGCCGCGGCCACCGAGGCGAGCGTCGGCACCAGGCGCTTGACGACCAAGGGGGCGAGTCCCAGCGACAGCTCGTCCACGATGAGCACGGAGGGTCGGGACACGAGCGCCTGTGCGAGCACGACCATCTGCTGCTCACCGCCGGACAGCAACAGGGCGCTGGTGTTCCAGCGGCGGGTCAGCTCGGGGAACAGTTCGAGGGCGTAGTTGATCCCCTGTTCGGCCTGCTCGCCATCGAGGCCATAGGTGGCGACTCGCAGGTTGTCGGCGATGCTGAGCTCCCTCAGGACCCGTCGTCCCTCCGGCACCACCGCCACCCCGGCCCGGCGGATCCGCTCGGGTGGGCGCCGGGTCAGGTCGCGCTCGCCGAGGAGCACCCGGCCCGAGCTGGGACGGAGCACGCCCGCGACCGCGAGGACGAGCGTCGACTTGCCGGCGCCGTTGGGGCCGAGCAGCGCAGTCACCTCGCCGGGTGGCACCTCCAGCGAGACGTCGCGCAGCACCGGACGGCCGCCGCGCTCCACCGACAACGCGTCGAGCCGCAGGGTGGCGGCGGGCGTCGCGGGCGGCTCCACCTCCGGGTCGACGCTGGCCATCAGCGCGTCATACCTCCTCCTCCGTGCCCAGATAGGCGCGGACGACGTGGGGGTTGCGGAGAACCTCGGCCGTCGGGCCCGAGGCGATCAGCTTGCCGAAGTCCAGCACGGCGGTCGTCGCACAGCAGGCTGACACCAGGCTCATGTCGTGATCGACGAGGACGACCAGGGCGCCCGTCTCCTCGGGGATCCGCCGGATCAGCTCGGCCAGCCGCGCGGTCTCCTCGTCGGGCAGCCCGGCCCCCGGCTCGTCGAACAGGATCACCCGCGGGCGCCCGACCACCGCCCGCGCCACCTCGACCAGGCGGCGCTGGGCGGCGCCGAGGCCCCCGACGAGCCGGTGGGCGACGTCGGAGAGCCCGGTGAAGCCGATCGCGTCCGAGACTTCGTCGCGGCGCGTGGTGCGATCGCCGCCGGTGTGCTCGTGGACCAGGAGGACGTTGTCGAACACCGAGAGCTCGGCGATCGCCTGCTCGGTCTGGAACGTGCGCCGGAGCCCCCACCGGGGCCGCTTGAAGTCGGGGATCGCCAGCAGGTCCTCGCCGAAGGCATTGACCCGGCCCGCGGACGGTCGGACGAACCCGCTGAGCACGTTGAAGAACGTCGTCTTGCCGGCACCGTTGGGCCCGATCAGGCCGCACGTGCCGGCGGCGCAGTCGAGCGTCATCGCGTCGATCGGCACGACGCCGCCGAAGCGGACGGTGAGGTCCTCCACCTCGATCACGGTGCCGTCTTCCGTCGGGAGAACACCCGGCCGATGCGCCGGCCGAGGTTCGCCAGGTCCTTCGGCACCTGGTCGGCGAGGCCGCCTGGGGCGGTCAGCAGCACCTGCAGCACCCCGATGCCGAACAGGATCGTGAGCAGCTCGGTCGAGATCCCCCAGTCGTCGAGCAGCGCCGGCAGGATCCGCAACAGGAACGCGGCCACGATCGCGCCCCACAGGCTGTACACGCCCCCCATGAGGACGACCGCCAGCAGGGTGACCGACGTCTCGACCGGGAACTGCTGGACGCTCACCCCGCCGGCGGATGCCGCGAGCAGGCCTCCGGCCACGCCCGCCATGAACGAGGCGAGGGCGAACGCCCACAGCTTGTACAGGACCGTGTTCACTCCCGCCGAGATGGCGGTTGCCTGGCTGTGGCGAATCGCGGCCCACGCCCGCCCGGGCTTGCGCCGCACATGCCACGCGGCGAGCAGGAACATGAGTAGGGCCACCACGACGCAGTAGCGGAAGTAGGCGGCGTCGGTCTGCGCCAGCGACGGGCGGGGCATCCGTGACGAGGCGCCGCCCGCCGCAGAGTTGCCGAAGAACCCGCCGCCGCCATTGGGGAACAGCACGGCGCGGAGCACGATCGTGATGGCCCCCGCCGCCATCAGCGTGATCAGCGCGAGGTAGAGGCCGGAGAGGCGCAGCGCGGGCAGCCCGATCAGCGTGCCAACGGCGGCGGTGAAGAACCCGGCGGACAAGATCAGCACCGGGAACGGCAGCGACGTGGCGTAGCTGAGGCGCAGCGCCACCCACGCCCCGACCGCGGCCAGGACGACCTGGCACAGCGACACCATCCCGACCCGGCCGATCAGCAGGCCGAGGCCGAGCGCCACCATGCTGTAGATCGCCGCCCCGGTGACGACCAGCATCCAATAGCTGTCGAGCAGCGGGGGGAGCCCGAAGAGGAGGAAGGCGATGAGCCCGGCGACGATGGCCAGCCTGAGTGGTCTGCGCCTGGCTGTGCCGGGCGGGGCGACCGGTGCCGCGGGGACGACCTCGTCGGCCGCCACCGCGTGGACGTCCGTGCTCACCGCGATCAGGTCCGTACCAGTGGCCGGCGGCGGGCGAAGAACAACAAGGCCACGATCGCCAGCACGAACGGCGTGATGGTCCGGTAGTCGGCGAGCGGCCGCGTGCCGATGTGGACCCTGGTGAAGGCCGTGAGGCACGACTGCACGATGCCGATGACGAACCCGGCGGCGAGGGTGACCCACAGCGAGTGGAGCCGGCCGATCAGCGCCGCCGCCAGCGCCGGGATGACGAGGAACGTCACCCCGACGATGTCGAGCCCGACGAGATCGCCGAGCAGCACGCCCGAGATGCCACAGACGATGCCCGACCCGAGCCAGGCCGCGGCCTCGACCCGGCGGACCGGCACGCCGAGCATGGCCGTGATCTCGCGGTCGTCGGCCAGCGCCCGCATCGCCGTGCCCACCTTGGTGACGCGCAGGAACACCGCGGTGCCGGCGGTGACCACGATGGGGAAGATCATCCCCAGGATCTGCGTCCAGTTCACCCGCACGTCGGCAATCTCGAAGTAGTGGAGCCGCGTCGGCAGGATGTAGGTGCGGGTGGTCGACGGGGGCCAGACCCACAGCATCACCCCCAACAGGATGAGCAGCAGCCCGATCGTGGCCGTCGCCTTGACCAGCGGGTCGCGGGCGGCGAACGGCGGCCCGAACACCAGCCCGTAGGCCAGCGTGACGACGCCACCGAACGCCACGCACGCGGTGTACGCGATCCACTGGTTCACGCCACCGAGCAGCGACCAGGAGATGAGCGCGCCCGTGGTGGCGATGGCGCCGTAGGCGAGGTTGAGCACACCCGTCGCCCGGTACAGGACGACAAGGCCCACCCCGTTCATGGCGAACACCCCGCCGAGCGCCAACCCCAGCACGAGGAACGGCTTGAGGTCATCTAGGCCTGGCATGGCTCCTCACCGAGCACCCTGATCTCCTGGATTTGAACGCTGTGGGGGCGGCTAGCTCAGCCGCCCACCTACCCTTCGCCGGTGTTCAGGCTGCCCTCCTCCTCGGCTTGGCGAATCTCTGCGAGGTTGTTGTCGGGCAGCTCCGCGATCTTGAAGCACTCCTCGAGCTGGACCATCTCGCCGTCCCGGGGCGCGACGGTCAGGTCGACGTTGTTGGACACGTTGGCGCCGGTCCCGCTCTCGAAGTACCACGGCTGGCACCAGATGTCGCTCACGAAGTTCTTGATGCCCCGGAACGCCTCGTTGACGCTCTCCTTCGTGATCTCGCCCTCGATCCCCATCAGGGCGTCGGTCGCGACCCGCCCGGCGAGGTAGCCCATCTGGGCGAAGCTCGACAGGTTGATGTCGGGCGCGTACTGCTCGCGGATCTCGTTCATGTGCTCCTGGTCGGGCGCGCCCGAGTCGAGCACGTTGAACTCGGCGTTGATGAGGAACTTGTCGTTCCAGTCGGGCCCGAGCGCCTCGGCCACCGACGGGTCGTTGGGCGGGGTCGAGCTGGCCCAGATCACCGAGTCGACCAGGCCCTGCTGCTCGATCGCCTGGAGCAACGGGACGGCGTTGGGGCCCGTGTAGTCGAGCACGACGCCACCCCCGTCGCCCGCCTCTTGGACGAGGCGCTGGGCGAACCCGGCCGGGTCGGCGAACGGGGGATCTTCGAGGATGCTGACGCCCTCGAGGCCGTTCTCCTCGGCGAAGTCGACCACGCCCTGGTTGATCTGATCGAAGCCGGGCTGGTTGGGTGAGGCGACGACCATCCGGCCCTCCGCGCCGGCCCGCAGGGCCGCCTGCGCGCCGCCAAGGCTGGAGTAGTAGGGGCCCATGTTCACCGCGGAGAAGTTCGGGCTGGTGAAGCAGTCCTGCGACACGCCGGCGATGATCAGGTAGTAGTTCTGCTCGGCGTAGTAGTCGCGGTTGACGCTGCACTCGATGAGGCTCGTGCTGCCCACGATGCCGAGCACCTGGTCCTGCTCGACGAGCTTGCGGGCCAGTGACGCGATCTGTGTCGGGTCGACCTGCTCCTCCTCGGCGATGTACTCGATCGGACGACCGTTGATCCCGCCGTTGTCGTTGACGCACTCGAAGTAGGCGGCCGTCATCCCGGTGATCCAGGTGAAGTCGGCGACCGGCGAGTTCGTGGCCATCGCGCCGATCTTGATCGGCTCGCCGGTTGCTGCCTCACCCGTCCCGGCCCCGCACTGGCCCGATTCCTGGATGTTGCTGCCGCTCCCGGTTGCCGGCGCGACCGTCTCCTCCGTCGTATCGGTGTCGCCAGACGCAGTGTCCGCCGAGTCGTCGTCGTCGTCTCCGCACGCCGCGAGCAGCAGGCCGCTGATTGCGACGATGGCCAACAGTGACCGTTTCATGGCTCCCCCTCCACCGGTCATTGCCACGGTGCCCGGCCAGGCCGCTCGCACCCCTGCACTACCTGTTCGCTGCCCCGTCCGCAGGCGTGGCGGGGTAACGGTATCAGCTTGCCTGAGATTGTGAGCCGCTTCCTCCGAAGCGTTCGCTTCCGGCGAACGCGGCGCTTCGTTGCCGGGCCGCATGCCCGGATACTGAGGTCGAAACCGAAGCCAGGGGGCCTCTCATGCTCGAGCCAAGCCGCGGTCCGGCCACGGGAGGGGTGCTGCTGGTGGGCAGCGTCCCGCTGCGCAGTGCCGAAGAGGTGTTCCAGGTGATGGCGGCGGAGCTCGGTGACCGGGTCACGCAGCTCCCCGACGGCGAGACCGGTCCCCGTTCGGACTGGATCGTCTGGCAGTACCCCGTTCTGAGCTCCCGCCCCGAGTTCGAGGTCTGCCCGCCGGGCGACCAACCCCATCGGGCGCTGCCGCGCCTGAGGGTGCGCGACGGCGAGTCGCTCGACACGTTGCGCTTCGACGACCTGGGCTACGCCGAGGCTGCGATCTCGTCGTACGGCATCTTCGCTCGCCGCAAGCGCGACGGGCAGATCCCCCCACACTGCCGGTTCCAGGTCTCGCTGCCCACGCCGCTGGCGCCGATCGCGGCGTTCGTCGCGCCCGAGGACCAGGCCCGCATCGAGCCGCTCTACGAGGAGCGGATGCTCCACGAGCTGGACGGGATCTTCGACGCCATCCCTCACGACCAGCTTGCGATCCAATGGGACACGAACTTCGAGTTCGCGATGCTCGACGAGGTCATGCCCGTGTGGTTCGGTGACCCGCGGTCGGGCATCGTCGAGCGGCTGGTCCGCCTTGGTCGCAGCATCCCACCGGGCGTGCACCTCGGGTACCACTTCTGTCACGGCCACGAGGCGCACCACCGGGATCGGCCCTATCACGCCCAGCCGCTCGTCGACGTGGCCAACGCGCTGTCCCTCAGCCTCAGCCGCTCGCTCGACTGGCTCCACCTCCCGGTCGCGGGCGACCGTGTCGACCTCCGGTTCTTCGAGACCCTGGCCCAGCTCGCGCTCCGGCCCGAGACGCGGCTGTACCTCGGGTTGCTCCATCCGTCCGACGGTGAGCTGGGCGCCCGGGCCCGGATCGTCGCCGCGCAGCGCTTCGTGCACGACTTCGGCGTGGCCACCGATTGCGGCTGGGCCCGCCACCGTCCCCAGGACGTGGCGTCGCTGATCGAGCTGCACCGATCGGTGTCGGCTCCGATCCAGCCGGCGACGCATCGCCCCCGCGCCTTCGCGTGGCCGGCCGGCTGGGAACGCGTGCCCGACGACGACTGGACGCACCAGCCGGTCGACGCGTTCGGCGAGGCCTACGACAACGTCGACCACCACACCTGGTACCGGAACCTCGACGCCACGGTCGAGGAGCTGTCCCACCTACTGAACGACGGCGACATCCTCGTCGACTACTCGGGCGGCACCGGCATCCTGCTCGATCGCCTGAAGCTGCGGATGTTCGATGCCCGCGCCGGCGCGGTGATCGTCGACAGCTCGCCGAAGTTCCTCCGGGTGGCCCTGGAGAAGTTCCGCGACGACCCCGACGTCGGGCTGCGGCTGCTTCGGTTCCTGAAGCCCGAGAAGCGGCTGCAACGACTCGACGAGGTGCTCGGTCCGGAGCTCCTCGAGCGCCGGGTCGACGCGATCGTCTCCACCAACGCGATTCACCTCTATCCCGACCTGGCCGACACCGTGGCGTCGTGGCTGCGCGCCCTGCGCCCCGGGGGCCACGTCCTCATCAACTCCGGCAACATCCGCAACCCGCGTGCCCGCCGCAACGAGTGGATCCTCGACGAGACCGTGTGGGTGGTCGGCGACCTCGCCGAGGGCCTCGTCCGCAACGATCCCGCGTACGCCAGGTACCGCGCCGACGTCGACAACCAGGAACGCATGGCCGCCCACGCCGCCTACCGCGACCGCGTGTTCCTCCAGCCCCGCCCCCTGGACTTCTACCTCGAGACCCTGGAGCTCTCGGGCCTCAAGGTCGAGTCGGTACGGGAGGCGAGCATCGAGGCGCGCGTCGACGACTGGTACGAGCTGCTCCGCACCTACCACGACGCAGTGCTCGGCTGGGTCGGTGGCACCGAGAAGATCGCCGGTGCGCCGCCGTCGCCCGAGGCGGTCGCCGACCGGCTCGCGTTGATCCGCCATGCCATGGACGTCCTGTTCCACGGACGGGCGAAGTTCCAGGCCTGCTGGACGTACATCACCTGCGTCAACTAGAGGTGACGACACCTCTACCAGGGGGAACCCGATGAAGCGCAGCACCGAACGCATCCTGACCACGCACGCCGGCAGCCTGGCCCGGCCGACCGAGCTGCTCGACACGATGAAGGAGCGGGAGAACGGGCGTCCGTACGACGCCGAGCTCCTCGATCGTCAGGTGCGCGACGCCGTGGCCGACCGGGTGCGCCAGCAGGTCGAGAACGGCATCGACGTCGTGACCGATGGGGAGATGAGCAAGGTCAGCTTCCTCGGCTACGTGAAGGACCGCCTCGCCGGCTTCGAGCCCGACATGGAGACGACGCGGATGGCGCCGTCGTGGCAGAAGGAGGTCGACGACTTCCCGGAGTACTACGCGGAGTACTTCAAGAAGTACTCGTCGACCGTCACCCCCCTTCGCCGCATCATCTGCCGGGGCCCGATCCGCTACGTCGGCCAAGAGCTGGTGCAGACCGACATCGACAACCTGCGGGCGGCCATCGAGCCGTACGACGTGACGGAGGCGTTCATCCCGTCGACCGGCCCGAGTGGCTTCGGGGCCAACGAGTACTACCCCAGCCACGAGGAGTACCTCGCGGCCGTGGCCGAGGCCATGCGGGAGGAGTACCTGGCGATCGTCGACGCCGGGTTCGTCCTCCAGATCGACGATCCGTTCCTGATCGACATGCTGGGCGATCCGACGATGGAGCAGGGCGAACGGGAGCGCATGGCGTGGGTGCACGTCGAGGCGCTGAACCACGCCTTGCGGGACATCCCCACGGACCGGATCCGCCATCACACCTGCTACGGCCTGAACCACGGCCCCCGGATGAACGACATCCCGCTCGTCGAGGTCGTGCCCTACATGCTCGCCATCAACGCGGGGGCGCACAGCTTCGAGGTGGCGAATCCCCGCCACTACCACGAGTGGCGCATCTGGGAGGACGTGAAGCTCCCCGAGGGCAAGATCCTGATCCCCGGCCTGATCGGGCACGCGACCAACTACGTCGAGCACCCCGAGCTCGTCGCCGACTACATCGTCAAGTACGCCGGGCTGGTCGGTCGCGAGAACGTGATCGCGGGTTCCGACTGCGGCTTCTCCTCCCGCGCCACCTACTCCCCCGAGGTGCACCCCACCGTGGTGTGGCCGAAGTTCCGGGCCTTGGCCGAGGGGGCCGCCCTGGCCACCAAGGAGCTGTGGGGCTGAGACGCCGTCAGACGGTGATGACGACCTTCGCTCGCGCGTGTTCGACCTCGAGGTATCTGATCCCCTCGGGCAGGTTCAACGGGTAGGTCCGGTCCACCACCGGGGCCACCGTCCCGGACTCGGCGAGCTCCCTCAGCGCCGCCAGGTTCTGGCGGCTCGGCTTCGCCGTGAGCACGAGCAGCCGATGACGGACGAAGGCCGACATCACCTGCCCCCGACGGGGAACTTAAGACGTTCTCGTCGCCGCACCGCTATGTCTGGCCGTCCGAGCTGGACCTCATGGCACGACTCGCCGGAATGACCCTGCGCGAGCGCTGGAGCGACTGGCACCGAGCGCCCTTCACGAGCGAGAGCCGCAGCCACATCTCCGTGTGGCGGAAGTCGACCTAGAGTTGCGATCCGCGAGCACGGTGTTATGTGTGCCCGGGTCTACGGGTTCTTCGCGCCATGCGGCTCGCTAAGACCATTGCGAATGTTGTTCTGATCACGCCGGAGCGTTTGGGTCCATCCGACAGCTCGGTACCGACGGCCTCGTGAGCGTCTACGAGCGAGTGACTGCATGACCGGTGACAACCACCCTCGTTCATCCTCCTTCCACGGCCCGTTCGGCGACGATGGTGGCACGGAGTCGAGCCCGCCAATCTTCCAGGTAGGCCAGTCGTCGACGCAGGTCCGGGTCGACGCTCGGGCCAGACGCGGAGGGTGGGTCTGCGCCGGGATGTTGCCAGCGCCAGCGGTTGTGGTATCCACAGCGCAGCTGGCCGTTGTCGACGGTCGTCGTGCCGCCGGCGGTCCAGGCGTGGATGTGGTCGCCCTGGCAGCTTTCCGCGGGCTGCTCGCAGCTGTGGTGGGTGCAGCGCTGATCGCGAACCTCGAGCACGCGGCGGACGGCGCCGGTGAACCGGCGGGCGCGACCCAGGTCGATGACGCGGGAGGGCCCGTCGAACACGACCCGTTCGATCAACGCCTCGTCCAGCAGGGAAGCAACCGTGCCGGGGCTGACGACGGTTCCGCCGGCGAGCTGGCAGATGCGGCCCTTGAACGTCTCGTAGCCCACGAACACGCTGAGCAGCGGCTGGGGGCGCTTGCCATCGGCCGGTGCGGTCGCGGCTCGCCTGGCCAGTTCCACCAGGGCGTCGTGACGCCGCTGGGCCGGGGTGCGGGTCAGATGGCGCGCGGTGGCGGCGTCGCCGTGTTCGGCGCGGGCCGCGGCCCAGTCGGCCTCGAACAACTCTTGTTCGATCCGCCGCAACGCTGCATCGACGGTCGCATAGCCCAGCGGGGTCAACGTTCCATCCAAGATCCCGGTGCCCCGCAGCCCTGGTGACAGGTGAACCCGGCGCAGAGCCTGGTCGTGTTCGGCGTCGCGCTCGACACCGTCGGGGTCGGCGTGCTGGCGCCAGTACTCGGTAGCCCGAACGAAATCGGCCCACGACATGGTTCGGGCATGATCGACCAGGAGGGCCTCGTCGCGCTCGAAGTACGCGGCGGTGCGGCCGCCCGCCAGCGAGGCCAACACCATGGCATGGCGCAGCGAGATGTCTCCGGCGGAGAAGGCCTCGGCCGTGGCGGGCATGGTGCGCAACCGGCGGCCCAACCACACCTCGCCCCGGGCCTGACCGACCGGGAGGCGGCAGCGGTGCGCCACCCACGCCCCACAGGACGGGAACCGTCGTCGGCCCACACCCGGCGAGCGTCCGCCGCCGCGGTCATCCGGGTCACAACCGCCGCCAGCCGGGCCTGCTGGCGATGCAGCCTGACCACTACCTCCGCCAATTCGGTGTCGCCCAGTGCGTCAGGGTCGAGCTCCAGCAAGCTGTAGAAGGTGGTGTTCAACGGGGCCGTGATTTCCTCGACGATCTCCTTTCCGGTTGATCCGAACATGCGTTCGACTATATCACTCAACGCATGATCGTGCAGCCACTCATTCGACATTTATCGACCTGCATCAACGGCTCTACGCGCTGATGCGTGGTTGGCGGGGTCGTATTGATGTGACCGGTCGATGTTGCCAGAGGCTGTTGCATAGACCTGCTGTTGGGGGTGCTCGCGTTGGGACCTGGGTGTCGTCATGATCGTTGCGTGGCGTTCAACTTCCGGGCGGTGGATCGCGATCAGCAGTTCTTGATGCCGCCGAGCATGGCCGAGTGGCTGCCTGAGGATCACCTGGCGTGGTTTGT
>JBKPHE010000113.1:0-13834 GCA_046744485.1 Actinomycetota bacterium
GGCCCGATCGAGGCGGGTCGGCCCGCCAACCTGTGCGTGGTCGACCCGGCGGCGGCCTGGGCGGTCGACCCGACGGCGCTGGCGAGCCGCAGCCGCAATGTCCCCTACGCGGGGATGATGCTCACGGGGAGGGTCCGCCACACACTGCTGGCGGGGGAACCGGTGGTGGTCGACGGCGAGGCCCAGCGCTGATGGGATGTCATGCGCTAGGGTGCATGGCTATGCAGGTTCGGCGCCGGTGACCAGAACCGTGCGGGACGGTCTGCTCGTGCTCGCCGACGGGACGACGTTCGAGGGCGAGCTGGTCGGGGCGGAACCGGTTAGCGGCGTCGCCAACGGCGAGGTTGTCTTCAACACCGTGCTGTCGGGCTACCAGGAGGTGATCTCCGACCCGTCCTACGCCGGGCAGATCATCACCTTCACCGGCTCCCACATCGGCAACTACGGGGTCAACGCCGACGACGACGAGAGCCGCCGGCCGTTCTGCCGGGGCGTGGTGGTGCGGGACCTGGCCCGGCGCCGCTCCAACTGGCGGGCCAGCGGTGACCTGGGCGACTACCTCCGGCGCCATGGCGTGCCCGCCATCGCGGGGGTCGACACTCGCCGACTGACCCGCCACATCCGGGAGTTCGGTGCGCTGCCGGGGGCCTTCGGGAGCGCCGACGAGGCGACCCTGAGGGCGGCTGCCGAGGCCGAGCCGGGCACCGACGGACGCGACCTGGTGGCCACCGTCACCTGCACCGAGCCGTACACGGTGCCCGTCGGGGCGGCCTCCGGTCGGTCCGACGCGCCACCCCGCCGCATCGTCGCCTACGACTTCGGCATCAAGCGCACGATCCTGCGGCACCTCGCGGGCCTGGGGCGAGTCACCGTCGTCCCGGCGGACACGTCGCCCGCTGAGGTCCTGGCCCTGGAGCCCGACGGCGTGCTCCTCTCCAACGGCCCCGGCGACCCCGCGGCGGTCGGCTACGCGGTCCGCGCCATCCGCGAGCTCCTGGGCGGGGTGCCGATCTTCGGCATCTGCCTGGGCCACCAGTTGCTGGCCACCGCGCTGGGCGGGGCCACCCACAAGCTGCCGTTCGGCCACCACGGTGGGAACCATCCCGTCCGCCGGTTGGCCACTGGGCGGGTGGAGATCACCAGCCAGAACCACAACTACGCCGTGGTCGAGGGGTCGATGGGCGCGGACGTCGAGGTCACCCACGTCAACCTCAACGACGGCGTGATCGAGGGGCTGCGCAGCGCGCGGCTGCGGGCCTTCGGGGTGCAGTACCACCCGGAGGCGGGCCCCGGTCCCCACGACGCCGCCTACCTTTTCGGCGAGTTCGCAACGGTGATGGACGCCACGCGAGGCAATGGGCTCCACCGGCTGGCGGGCGACGTCATGAGTTCCGAGAGCGGAACCCATAGCCTCGGGCTCGGCATACCGGAACCCGTCGCCTCAGGTGGGCACGTGTGTCGGGCGGGGGGCGACTGAGTGCCCCGGCGCGACGACCTCGAGTCGATCCTGCTCATCGGCGCGGGGCCGATCGTCGTCGGCCAGGCGTGCGAGTTCGACTACTCGGGCACCCAGGCGTGCAAGGTCCTGGGGGCCGAGGGCTATCGAGTGATCCTGGCCAACTCCAACCCGGCCACGATCATGACCGACCCCGAGTTCGCGGACGCGACCTACGTCGAGCCGCTCGATGCCGACCACCTGGAGCGCATCATCGAGCGGGAGCGGCCCGACGCCGTGCTGCCCACGCTCGGCGGCCAGACCGCCCTCAACCTCGCGATGGAGCTGGTCGACCGCAAGGCGGTCGGCCGCCCCGGGACCCCCGAGCTGATCGGCGCCACCGCCGGAGCCATCGCCACCGCCGAGGACCGCGAGCAGTTCAAGGCCGCAATGCAGGAGATCGGCCTCAGCGTGCCCGCCTCCGCGACGGCCCACGGCTTGGACGAGGCGCTTGCCGTCATCGAGCACATCGGCCTGCCGGTCGTGGTCCGCCCGGCGTTCATCCTGGGCGGCAAGGGAACCGGCATCGCTGCCACCCCCGAGGACTTCCGCCGGATCGCCGCCGCGGGACTGGCGGCCAGTCCCATCAGCGAGATCCTCATCGAGCGCTCGATCGCCGGGTGGAAGGAGTACGAGCTCGAGGTCATGCGCGACCGTGCCGACAACTGCGTCGTCATCTGCTCGATCGAGAACCTCGACCCCATGGGTGTCCACACGGGCGACTCGATCACGGTGGCGCCCGCCCAGACGCTCAGCGACGTCGAGTACCAGGCCATGCGGGACGCGGCGTTCGCCTGCATCCGCCGGGTGGGCGTGGAGACCGGCGGCTCGAACGTGCAGTTCGCGCTCGATCCCACCAACGGCGACATGGTCATCATCGAGATGAATCCTCGGGTGAGCCGCTCGTCCGCCCTGGCGTCGAAGGCCACCGGCTTCCCGATCGCCAAGATCGCCGCCAAGCTGGCCGTCGGCTACACGCTCGACGAGATACCCAACGACATCACCGGCAGGACGCCCGCCAGCTTCGAGCCCACCATCGACTACGTCGTCACCAAGGTGCCCCGGTGGGCGTTCGAGAAGTTCCCCACCAGCCCGGGGGTCCTTGGAACCTCCATGCAGTCGGTGGGCGAGGCCATGGCCATCGGCCGGACCTTCCCGGAGTCGCTGCAGAAGGCGCTGCGCAGCCTGGAGGTCGGGCGCGCGGGCTTGAACTGCGATCCCGCCGAGGTCGTCCTCGACGGCCTGGCCGACGACGAGCTGGTCGCCCGGGCGGCGATCGGCACCCCGGACCGCCCCTTCCAGCTCGAGGCGGCGCTGCGCCGGGGGATCACGATCGAGGCGCTGGCCGAGCGGACCCGGGTCGACCCCTGGTTCCTCGACCAGATACTGCGCATCGTCGAGGAGCGGGCCCACTTGGCCGCCGCTGGCCCCGACGGGCTGAGCCGGCGCGACTGGAAGCGCGCCAAGCGGCTCGGCTTCGCCGACGCCCAGCTGGCGTGGCTGTGGGGCGTCGACGTCGCCGACGTGCGCCGGCGCCGGCTGGCGGCAGGGGTTCGGCCCACGTACAAGACCGTCGACACCTGCGGCGCCGAGTTCGAGGCGGCCACCCCATACCACTACTCGACCTACGAGGACGAGGACGAGAGCGTGGCCAGCGGTCGGCGCAAGGTGCTGATCCTGGGCTCGGGCCCCAACCGCATCGGCCAGGGGATCGAGTTCGACTACTGCTGCGTCCACGCCAGCTTCGCCCTGGCCGAGGACGGCTACGAGACCGTGATGCTCAACTGCAACCCCGAGACGGTCTCCACCGACTACGACACGTCCGACCGCCTGTACTTCGAGCCGCTCACGCTGGAGGACACGCTCAACGTCATCGACGCCGAGCGGGCCGCTGGTGACCTGGTGGGCGTGGTGGTCGCGCTGGGCGGGCAGACGCCCCTCAAGCTGGCATCGGCGCTGCCCGAGGGCCTCGTCCTCGGGACGCCGCCGGCGTCGATCGACGCCGCCGAGGACCGCGAGCGCTGGAACGCCCTGTGCGCCCGCCTCGAGATCCCCCAGCCTGCTGGCGGCACGGCCACGAACGTCGACGAGGCGCTGGCCGTGGTCGCGCGCATCGGCTACCCGGCGCTGCTGCGGCCTTCCTACGTGCTGGGCGGCCGGGCGATGGAGATCGTCTACGACGACGGCGGCCTGCGCCGGGCCATGGCCGAGCTCGCCAGCTTCGGAAGCCTGGGCCGGGAGGGCGGGCTGTCGGCGTCGCGGCCGGTGCTCATCGACCGCTTCCTCGAGGACGCGACCGAGGTCGATGTCGACGCCGTACGCGACGGCGCCGGCGACGTGGTGATCGGCGCGGTCATGGAGCACGTCGAGGAGGCGGGGGTGCACTCGGGGGACTCGGCCTGCTCGATTCCGTCCCACTCGTTGTCACACGACACGGTGGTGGTCATCGAGGACTACACCCGGCGGCTCGCCGACGCCCTCGACGTGCGGGGTCTCGTCAACGTGCAGTACGCGGTGAGGAACGGGCAGGTCTTCGTGATCGAGGCCAACCCCCGGGCCAGTCGCACGGTGCCGTTCGTCGCCAAGGCCACGGGCGTTCCCTTGGTCAAGGTGGCGGCGCGGGTGATGGTCGGCGCCACGCTGGCCGAGCTGCGGGCGGAGGGCCTGCTGCGGGACCCGGCCCGAGACATGACCTCCGCTCCGACGGCCGCTCGGGCCGGGGGAGCGGGCGCCATGTCGGGCGTCAGCCACGTCGCCGTCAAGGAGGCGGTGCTGCCCTTCAACCGCTTCCCCGACGCCGACACGGTGTTGGGACCGGAGATGCGTTCGACCGGCGAGGTGATGGGCCTCGACCGCACGTTCGGCCTGGCGTTCGGCAAGGCACAGGTGGCGGCGGGGGAACCGCTGCCCGAGGGTGGGACGGTGTTCCTGTCCCTGGCCGACCGCGACAAGGCCGCCGGCCTCAAGGCGGCGGCCCGGCTGGTGGAGCAGGGGTTCGACATCGCCGCCACGGTGGGCACGGCCAACCACCTCGAGCGCAACGGCGTCCCGGTCGCACAGCGGGTGGCCAAGGTCGCTGCCGCCGACGAGATCGTCGCCCACGCGGACGAGGAGGCGGGGCTGCCGACCGCGCTCGACCTCATAGCGGCCGGCAAGGTCCAGCTCGTCGTCAACAGCCCCCGGGGGCGCGGCGCCCGGGCCGACGGCGCCTACATCCGGCGCGCCGCCAACGTCCACCGCATACCGTGCCTGACCACCGCGGCGGCGGCGATGGCGGCCGCCGAGAGCACGGTCGACCGGTCGCAGCACGACGTCCGGGTTCGCACGCTCCAGGAGATCCACCGCGGAGGGATGGCATGATCGGGCGGCTGGCCGCCCGCGGTGACCGGGCACCGGCGGCAGCGGCCGTCGACATGGCCGTGACGGTGGGTTCGGTGCGCCTGGCCAACCCGATCATGACGGCCTCGGGGACCGCCGGCCATGGCGCCGAGCTCGCCGCGTACGTCGACCTGGCTGCGCTGGGTGCGGTGGTCGTGAAGTCGCTGCACGCCGATCCGTGGCCCGGCAACCCGGCGCTGCGGGTCCACGAGACCGCGGCGGGGATGATCAACTCGGTGGGGCTCCAGGGCCCCGGTGTGCGGGCGTGGCTCGACCACGATCTCCCGGCGCTGGCGGCGACGGGTGCCCGGGTGGTGGCGTCGATCTGGGGACGGACCGTCGACGAGTACCGCCGCGCCGCCGAGCTGGTGGCGGCTGCGCCCGACAGCGTCGTCGCCCTCGAGGTCAACCTGTCGTGCCCCAACACCGAGGCGGGGCGCGACCTGTTCGCGCACTCGGCCGACGACACCCGGGCCGCCATCGAGGCGACCGCCGGCTGCGGCCGTCCCCGGTGGGCCAAGCTCAGTCCCAACGTGGGGCACCTCGAGGACATCGCCGCCGCTGCACACGGGGCCGGTGCCGAGGCGGTGACGCTGGTCAACACCGTCATGGGGATGGCGATCGACCCGGAGACGCGGCGCTTCCGCCTCGGATCGGGGGCCCGTGGCGGAGGCCTGTCGGGTCCCGCCATCCACCCCATCGCGGTGCGGGCGGTGTTCGAGGTGCACCGGGCGCTCCCGGGCCTGCCGATCGTCGGCGTCGGGGGCGTTGCCGGCGGCGCCGACGCGGCCGAGCTGTTGCTGGCGGGCGCCAGCGCCGTCCAGGTCGGCACCGCCACGTTCGCCGATCCCCGGGCGCCCCACCGGGTGCTCCGCGAGCTGCAAGGGTGGGCGGCGCGCCAGGGCGTGGTTCGCATAGACGAGTTGATCGGAGAGGTTGATGGCTGACGAACACGGACCCTCGACGGCCACGACCGGCGAGGTGCCCGAGTGGCTGCGGAGCCGGATGGTGCTGGCGCTCGACGTCGACGACCTGGTGGTGGCGAGGCGCCTGGCGCGGCAGCTGCAGCCCTTCTTCGGCACCATGAAGGTGGGGTTCGAGCTCTACAGCGCGGCCGGCCCGGAGGCCATCTCGTTGCTCGCGGGCATGGGGGTTGACGTGTTCTGCGACGTCAAGCTGCTCGACATCCCCAACACCGTCGGCCGGGCCGCCCGGGTGTTCGGAGCGCTCGGCGCGCGGTACCTGACACTGCACACGGCCGGGGGTGCGCCCATGCTGCGCGCCGGCGTCGAGGGGCTGCGCGAGGGTGCGGCCGGAGCCGATCTGCCCGAGCCGGTGGCCATGGGGGTGACGGTTCTGACCAGCGAGCCCGAGGCGTCGGCCCACCTGTTGCAGCAGCGGGTGACGGCGGGCCTCGGCGGTGGCTGCGGTGGCTTCGTCTGTGCCGTGCCCGACGTCGAGACGGTCCGCCAGATCGCTCCTGCGGCCGTGCTGGCGACTCCCGGCATCCGCCCCGAGGGGGCCGCCATCGACGACCAAGGGCGGGTGGCCACACCCCGCCAGGCGCTCGACGCCGGCGCCGACCTGCTGTTGGTCGGGCGGCCCGTCACGCGGGCCGACGACCCGGTGGCGGCGGCCCAGGCACTGGTGGAGTCGTTGGGCTGACGGGCGCCCACCCAGCGATTGTCACCGCTGCGCTGTGGGGTCGCGCTAGGGTGCGCGGCATGCCGCAGCCACCGACTTTGACTCCCGAGCAGCGGGAAGCAGCACTTGCCAAGGCAGCCGAGGCCCGCCGCGCCCGAGCCGAACTCAAGGCGAAGCTCAAGATGGGGTCGCTGACCCTGAAGGAGCTCCTCGACCAGGCCGACGACAACGACATCGTCGGCAAGATTAAGGTTCTCGCGGTGCTCGAGTCGCTCCCCGGCGTGGGCAAGGTACGCGCCCGCCCGACCATGGAAGAGATCGGCATCGCCGACACCCGGCGCGTGCGGGGCCTGGGTGAGCAGCAGCGCCGGTCCCTGCTCGAAGCCTTCTAGGGCCGACTCCCCACCCGGCCAAGCTTGTTGATCACGGTCTCGGGCCCGCCGGGCTCGGGCACCACCACCGCCGCGCAACGCGTGGCCGACCGGCTCCGACTGGAGCTGGTGCCGGGCGGCGAGGTGTTCCGGGCCCTGGCCGCGGAGCGGAACATGAGCTTGCCGGAGTTCGGGCTCTACGTCGCCGACAATCCCGAGGTCGACGTCGAGCTCGACAGCCGTCTCGCCCGGCGGGCTCGCGACGGGGGGGCGGTGATCGAGTCGCGGCTGGCGGGCTGGATCGCGCACCACGAGAGGTTGGCTGCGGTCGTCGTCTGGATCGACTGCGACCCGCGGATCCGGGCGGAGCGGGTGGCGGCACGCGAGGGAGTGTCCGTCGAGCGGGCACTGGCCGACAACGAGGAGCGCCAGCGCGTCGAGCGTGGCCGCTACCTGGCGCTCTACGGCGTCGATCTCGCGGACCTGTCGATCTACGAGCTGATGCTCGATTCCGGTGAGCTGCGGCCCCCGGAGCTGGCGGATCGCATCGTGGACGCGGCCGAGAAGCGCTTCGCGGCCTGACCGGCGCCGCCGTCCTGCCGCCTGTCGCCGCGCGCGGTGCGCGGGGATTCACCGTTCGACGCGCCCGGGCGGTAACGTGGTCGGCCGATCAACCGGCCGGACCGAGGTACGCGCCCGCATGGCTTCACGCCAAGACACCATGATGAACCCCTCCATCGAGGAGCTGCTCGACCGCGCCGGGTCGAAGTTCTCGCTGGTCACGCTGAGCGCCATGCGCGCCCGGCAGATCAACGCCTACTTCAACCAGCTGGGCGAGGGCCTGGGCGCCATCGTGCCGCCTCAGGTCACCTCCGTGGCCCGCAAGCCGCTGTCGATCGCGTTCGAGGAGATCGCCGGCGACAAGATCGTCCTCGCGCATCCCAGCGAGGCGGCGCCCGACGAGTCGGGGAGTGCCGGGAACGAGCCCGTCGCCGGCGACCAGCAGCCCGGCGACGGCAGCGAGAGCGACGGGGCCGAGTAGGCCCTCAGCTCCATGCTGGAGGGACGCCGGATCGTCCTGGGGGTGTCGGGTGGCATCGCGGCCTACAAGGCAATAGACGTCTGCCGCCGCCTCGTCGACCGCGGGGCGTACGTGGTCCCGGTGATGACCCGGGGCGCCACCCGGTTCGTCGGAGAGGCCACCTTCTCGGCGCTGGCCTCCGAGCGGGCCCACACGTCGCTGTTCCACGATGACGACCCCATCCCGCACACCCGCCTGGGCCAGTCGGCCGACGCCGTCGTGGTGGCTCCGGCCACGGCCCGCGTCATCGGCAGCTACGCCGCCGGCATCTCCAGCGACCTGTTGACGGCCACGCTGCTGGCCGTGCGTGAGGGAGCGCCCGTGGTCGTCGCGCCCGCCATGCACACCGAGATGTGGGAACACCCGGCGGTGCAGGACAACCTCGCCACGCTGGCCCGCCGTGGCGTCACCATCGTCCCTCCGGAGGAGGGTCGGCTGGCCGGCGGCGACATCGGCAAGGGACGCCTGGCGGCGCCCGGGACGATCGTCGAGGCGGTCGAGACGGCGCTCGGCGCCGGTCGGGACCTGTCCGGCCTGCACGTGCTCGTGACCGCGGGCGGGACCCGCGAGCCGATCGATCCCGTCCGCTTCGTGGGCAACCGCTCGTCGGGCAAGCAGGGTCACGCCCGGGCGGCCGAGGCCGCCGCCCGGGGTGCCAAGGTCACGCTGGTCAGCACCGTCGGCCTGCCCGTGCCGCCCCAGGCCGACGTCGTCCGGGTCGAGACCGCGGCCGAGATGGAGGAGGCCGTGCACGCGGCCGAGGCCTCGGCCGACGTGGTGGTCATGGCTGCGGCCGTGGCCGACTTCCGGCCGGCGCGGGTGGCCGAGCGGAAGCTCAAGAAGCAGGCGGGCGTGCCCGAGATCACCCTCGAGCCGACGCCCGACATCCTGGCCGGGCTGGGGACGCGCAAGCGGCCCGGACAGACCATCGTCGGTTTTGCTGCGGAGACCGACGAAGTGCGACAGAATGCCGCAGCCAAGCTCGCCGCCAAGGGCATCGACCTCATCGTGGCCAACGATGTGACCGATCCGGGCGCTGGGTTCGAGCACGACACCAACCACGTCGTGATCATGGATGCCGACGGCACTGAGCGCGAGGTGCCATTGGCCGACAAGCGGGCGATCGCCCGTGCCGTGTTCGATGCCGTCACACAGAGGAGAACGAAACCGTGAGCCGTTGGACCTTCACGTCCGAGTCGGTCACCGAGGGTCATCCCGACAAGATGGCCGACCAGATCAGCGACTCGATCCTGGACGCCATCCTGACCCAGGACCCCATCGCCCGCGTGGCCTGCGAGACCATGGTGACGACCGGCCTGGCCATCGTCGCCGGCGAGATCACCACCGAGGCCTACGTCGAGATCCCCAACATCGTCCGCGAGACGATCAAGGGCATCGGCTACGACCGCGAGGCCGTGGGCTTCGACGGTCATACATGCGGCGTCATGACCTCGATCGACCCGCAGTCACCCGACATCGCCCAGGGCGTCGACACCGCCTACGAGAAGCGCACCGCCGGCACGGACGAGGACCTCGACAGCCAGGGCGCGGGCGACCAGGGCATGATGTTCGGCTACGCCGTCGACGAGACCGACGACCTCATGCCCATGCCGATCTGGCTGGCGCACCGGCTGGCGCACCGGTTGGCCGAGGTGCGCCGGGCCGGGATCCTGCCCTACCTCCGCCCGGACGGGAAGACACAGGTCACGCTCGAGTACGAGGACGGGGTGCCCGTCGGCCTGAAGACGGTGCTCATCTCGACGCAGCACCAGCCCGGTCTCGACGCCGAGACGCTCATCAAGCCCGACCTGATCGAGCATGTCATCCGGCCGCTGGTGCCGCCGCGGTTCCAGGACGACGACTACCGGGTGCTGGTCAACCCCACCGGCAGCTTCGAGCTGGGCGGTCCCCACGCCGACTGCGGGCTGACGGGCCGCAAGATCATCGTCGACACCTACGGCGGCGCCGCCCGCCACGGTGGCGGGGCCTTTTCGGGCAAGGACCCGTCCAAGGTCGACCGTTCGGCCGCCTACGCCGCCCGCTGGGTGGCCAAGAACGTGGTGGCGGCCGGCGCCGCGCAGCGCTGCGAGGTGCAGGTGGCCTACGCCATCGGCGTTGCCCACCCGGTGTCGGTCCTCGTCGAGACCTTCGGCACCTCCACGGTCGATCCGGGCAAGATCGCCGGTGCCGTGCAGCAGATCTTCGACCTGCGTCCGGCGGCGATCATCCGCGACCTCGACCTGCGCCGGCCGATCTACAAGAAGACGGCGGCGTACGGGCACTTCGGTCGTAGCGACAAGGAGCTCACCTGGGAGCAGACGAGCCGGGTCGACGACCTCAAGTCAGCGCTGGGACTCTGAGCGGGGCGCGGGTCGTCCGCGTCCTGCCGGACGAGCCCGCGATCGACAAGACGTTCGACTACCTGGTCCCCGACGACCTCGGGGGCCAGGTGCGCGTCGGCGACCGGGTCCGGGTCGTGCTGCACGGTCGCCGGGTCGGGGGCTGGGTGGTCGCGGTCGGCGTCGACCCGCCGCCCGGGGTTGTGCTGCGCCCCCTGGCCAAGTGGTCCGGCCGGGGCCCGACGCCCGAGCTGATCGAGCTGGCGGAATGGGCCGCGTGGCGCTGGGCCGGCCGGCCGGCGTCGTTGCTGCGGACCGCGTCGCCCGAGCGAGTGGTGACGGGCCTACCGGCGGCGCCCCGCAGAACCTCGGCCTCGCTACCTGCGGCGGATGTGGAGCTCACGGCGGCGCTATCCGGCCCGGGTCCGTCGCTGGTGGTGCGGTTGCCGCCAGCCTCCCCCGTCGACCCGGTGGTGCTGGCGGCCGCGAGCCGGGGCAACGCGCTGGTCCTGTGCCCCACGGCGGCCTCGGCACGGTCGGCCGCTGCCGCCGTGCGGCGGGCGGGCGTGCCCGTCGCGCTACATCCGCGGGACTGGGCGCTAGGGGCGGCCGGCGCCACCGTGGTCGGCACGCGCGCCGCGGCCTGGGCGCCGGTGGGAGACCTCGCCGCCGTCGTGGTGATCGAAGAGCACGACGAGGCCCACCGCCAGGAGCAGGCGCCCACGTGGCACGCCCGCGACGTCGCCCTCGAGCGGGCCCGCCGGGCGGGGGTGCCGTGCGTGATGACCTCGCCCTGCCCGTCGCTGGAGGCGCTGGACGCAGCCCGGCTGCTCCCGCCCTCGCGCGCCGACGAGCGCGCCGGCTGGCCGGTGGTCGATGTGGTCGACATGCGCCGCCAGGACCCCCGGACGGGCCTGCTGCCCCCGGCACTGGTGCGGCTGTTGCGCAGCGACCGGCGAGTCCTGTGCGTGCTCAACCGGACGGGCCGGGCGAGGCTGCTGGCCTGCAAGGTGTGCGGCGAGCTGGCCCGCTGCGAGCGCTGCGACGCCGCCGTGGCCCAGCCGGGCGACGAGCTGGTGTGCGCCCGCTGCGGCACGGTCCGGCCCGCAGTGTGCGCGTCGTGTGGGGCGTCACGGCTGCGTGCGCTGCGCCAGGGCGTGACCCGGGTGCGAGACGAGATCGCGGCGCTGATCGGCGAGCCGGTCGACGAGGTGACGGCCGCCTCCGGCACTCCCGACGTGCCCGGCTCCCGGGTGGTAGTCGGCACCGAGGCGACGCTGCACCAGATCGGCCGCGCCGACGCAGTCGCCTTCCTCGACTTCGACCAGGAGTTGCTCGCTCCCCGCTACCGGGCCGCGGAGCAGGCGCTGGGCCTGCTGGCGCGGGCCGCCCGGGTGGTCGGCGGCAAGACCGGCGGTGGTCGGCTCGTCGTCCAGACCCACGTGCCCCGCCACGAGGTCGTCCAGGCAGCGCTGAACGCCGACCCGTCTCGCGTGGCGTCGGCCGAGCAAGATCGGCGCACGCGGCTGCGCTTCCCGCCGGTCACGGCCATGGCCGAGGTCTCGGGCGCGGTGGCGGACGCGTTCGTCGGCGCCGTCGGCGCCTGTCTCGGCGTCGAGATCCTGGGGCCGTCCGACGGCCGCTGGCTGGTCCGCGCTCCCGACCACCGCACGCTCTGCGATGCCCTGGCGGCGACGCCGCGCCCGCCGGGTCGCCTGCGGGTGGCCGTCGACCCGCCGCGGGTCTGAGGCTCGCCCCGACATAGGGTGACGGCGTGCGGACCATCGAGTGGCTGGACGGCGCCGTGGTGATCGTGGACCAGACGGCGCTGCCACACGAGCTGCGCACCCTCCGGCTGACCGACGTCGACGAGCTCGTGGACGGCATCCGTCGCCTGGCGGTGCGCGGTGCGCCCGCCCTGGGTGCCGCGGGCGCGTTGGGGGTGCTGCTGGCGGTACGCCAGGGCCGCCGCCAGGGCTGGACCGACGACGAGGTGATCAAGGCGATCGATCGCGTCCGTTCCGCCCGACCCACGGCAGTCAACCTGGCCTGGGGCGTGGACCGGGTTGCGTCCCGACTCGACGAGGGAGACGAGGCGGTCGAGCGGTAGGCTCGGGTTGTCCTCGAGGAGGACCCCGCCGCCAACCTCGCCATCGCCTGCCGGGGTGCGGACCTCCTGGTCGAGCTGTGCGGGCGGGCGCCGGGCGGCGGCGATGCCGCCGCGGCCCAGGGCCTGCGGCTCCACACCCACTGCAACGCCGGGGCCCTGGCGTGCGTCGAGTGGGGAACGGCGCTGGGGGTGGTACGGGCGCTCCACGAGCGCGGCGCCGTCGCCCGTGTCTACGCCGACGAGACCCGTCCGCTGTTGCAGGGGAGCCGGCTCACGGCCTGGGAGCTCGACCGCCTGGGGGTCGACTACCGGCTGGTGATCGACGGTGCCGCACCATCGCTCATCGCCCGGGGGCTGGTGGACGCGGTCGTCGTGGGGGCCGACCGCATCGCCGCCAACGGCGATGTCGCCAACAAGATCGGCACCTACCCCCTGGCGCTGGCGGCGCACCGTGCCCGGATCCCTTTCGTGGTGGCGGCCCCGGAATCGACCGTCGACGCCGCGACACCGGACGGCTCCTACGTCGAGATCGAGGATCGCGGCGGCGACGAGGTGGTGGCCTGGCGTGGCCGGTCGGTGGCCCCGGCCGGCGCCCGGGCGGTCAACCCGGCGTTCGACGTGACGCCCGCCGATCTCGTGACCGCGATCGTCACCGAGCGCCGGATCGTGCGGCCGGCCGCGGGGGAGCGGCCCGCGTGAGCCTGGCGGCCGCCGGCTCGACGGGTCGGCGACGCAGCCCGGGAGCCGTCAATAACGCAGGTCGGCGAGGACGCCGTAGTGGTCCGACAGCTGGGGTTGTTCGGGCGTTGCGGTAGCGCCCAATAGCTCGCAGTTGACTGGGTGGCCCACTCCGCCGGCCCTGGGCCAGGCGGAGAGGATGTAATCGAATCGGCGGTCGGGGTACAGGCCGGGCGCGGCGAGCGGGTTGCCGTTGGACCACGTGCAGCCGGATGTCCCGTCGCCGGCCATCTCCCAGGCGTCGTAGAAGACGACGCCCGGCACGGGTGCCTCGCTGCGGCCCGTCAGCATGCGGACCTCGTCGGAGTCCGGCGCGGCGTTGAAGTCACCACACACGACGACGGCATGGCGGCGATGGGTCGTTCGGGCCACAAAGGCGGCAAGCTGCCGTACCTGGGCCTGACGCAGGCCGCTGGCGTGGAGCGGGTAGTCGAGCATCACGACGAACAGCTGGACAGGCCCGCGAGGACCATCGACGGCGGCGAACAATGCCTCCCCCGTTCCCGCGCCGTCAGTCCCCCGAAGGGCCTCACGCCCGCGCTCGGCGATCGGCCAGCGAGAGACGATGCCGATGCCGGACGACCACCCGCCCTGGTCCAAGTCGCCGACGAACAGGCAGTGTTCCAGCCCGAGGTGATCGCCGACGCGGTCCGGCTGCGTTGCGTCCGATGTGGCCCA
>JBKPHE010000066.1:0-11843 GCA_046744485.1 Actinomycetota bacterium
CGGCCAGGGCGCCGAGCGTGGCGAGGCCGAATAGTGCCACCCAGACCATGGCGGGGAGGTGTGTGAGTCGCGCCAGTTGGTTCGCGTCGGAGCTCGATCCCGGGTTGAGGCGGCGGTTGCTCCACAGCTCACCGATCGGCCGGACCCCGCCCAGCAGGAGGAACCAGGTCATCGTGTAGCCGAACGCAGTCTGGATGTCCGTTGGGGCCACCAGGGAGACGGCGACCACGACCGCACCCAATAGCACCAGCAACAGTGCGCCGTACGCATTGCGGACCATCACGAGCATCCCCAGCAGGACAGCCGTGCCTACCCAGAGCATGACCGTGACCTGGTCGACGGCCAACAGCCCGACACCGGCCAGCCCGACCAGGGACGGCGTCAGATACCCGGCCGCAACCGTCGCGACCATGCCCGGCCCCGATGGCTTGCCGACGGACAGGGTCAGCCCCGAGGTGTCAGAGTGCAGTCGGATCCCGGCCAACCGTCGGCCAGTGAGCAGCGCGACGATCGCATGGCCGCACTCGTGCACGACGGTGATGACGTTCCTCGTCCACCGCCAGACGCGGTCCACCATCACGGCGACGAGGGCGCAACCTCCGGTCACCGCCACCAGCCACGAGGACACTTCCAGCCTGTCGGTCATGATCGAACCCCACCCGGCCGCCAGCACCCAGACAGACTCGCATGCAGAGCTGATAGTCGAGATGACGGCCCATCGGAGGTCCTGAGCCGCGACGGGCTCATCGAGCTGTTCCATGACGGCGTGCTCATCGCCACCCACGTCAGGAGGCACCCGCCCGACAAGGAGCCCGCCGTGCTACGTCGCCGGGGTCGACGACCGCGGTTGCCGAGCCGGTCGTCACCGGTGACACGCAAGGTCGACAGCAGTGGTTCGATCAGCTTCGCTGGCGCGTCGTAGCGCGCCGGCAACGCCTATCGCCGCCACCAAGTCGAGGTCTCGATCGTCGGTGACAGCGTGCAGATCAGCTTCGAGGGCCAACTCGTTCGCACCCACGCCATCCGCCACGACCCAACCAAAGAGCACGGCGCCTTCGCCAACCCCGGCGGTAGACCGAGGAGGATCAATGCGGCCTAGAACCCGACACCCACTGTCGTGGACCAACCGGAGCCACTTCGTCGCACGGGTACCGGGATCGCACATACCGGGGCTTGACATACCGGGGCTTGACACTTCTACACCGCGGTGGTGGTTCTACACCGCGGGTTGGGACGCGCCGGGGCGGAACGGTCCGGGACGCCATGCGGCGGGACGGTCAGCCGTCTGCGTCCGACCGTGCCAGGGGCGCGAAGGCCTCCTCGTTGCAGGACCTAGAGGTGCGGGCGTCGACGTTCGGGTTTTCGCTCGGTGCGGTTGGGCGGCCAGCAGCGCCGGACCCCGTCGGACGTCTAGGGATCGGCCTCGATGCTGCGTGGCGTCGCCTTCGGATCGACTCGGAAGGGAACGTTCACGTGCGCGGAGGCATACGGAAGTCAGTATCACCAACAGCGATGGCCAGTGCTGCCCGGATGCGAGCGCGCGCAACCGCATGACGCTGAGAGTCTCATAGCCTCCTTCCCCGATGGAGCTGCGGCACCTGCGTTACTTCGTCGCTGTCGCCGAGGAGCGCCATTTTGGTCGCGCTGCAGAACGACTGCACATGGCGCAGCCGCCGCTGTCCCAGCAGATCCGCCAGCTCGAGGCCGAGCTCGGCACCCGCGTGTTCGCGCGCACGACCCGCAAGGTCGAGCTGACGCCGGCGGGCGAACTGCTGCTCGACCGGGCCCGCCGCATCCTCGCGGACGTCGATGCCGCGTCCGTCGACGTGGAGCGCGCCGAGCGGGGCGAGGTCGGACGGCTCTCCGTCGGGTTCACCGGATCGGCCACCTACGAGCTGCTGCCGTCGATCGCCACGGCCCTGCGGGCCGAGCTGCCCGACGTCGAGCTCGAGCTCCACGGCGAGATGCTCACGCCCGCTCAGGTGAACGCGTTGCTCAGCGGCACGCTGGACGTGGGCCTGTTGCGGCCGCCGGTCCACTCGCCCGACCTGGCGGTGCACGACATCCGGCGCGAGCCCCTGGTCGTCGCTCTGCCCGCCGACCATCCGCTGGTGGGAGATCGTCCGGTCAAGCTAACCGAGTTGGCGGGGGACCCGTTCGTGACCTACCCGTCGCACTTTCGCTCGGTGATGCACGACGCGGCGGAGGCCGCTTGCCGTAAGGCGGGGTTCACTCCACGGGTCGCCCAGGAGGTGGGTGAGACGGCGACGTTGGTGAGCCTGGTGGCGGCCGGGATCGGGGTGGCACTTGTGCCCGCCTCGGTCCAGCACCTGCGGATCACCGGCGCGGTCTACCGCCCCCTCGCGGGCAGCACCCAGGAGGTGGCGCTGGCCGTGGCCAGCCGCGCTGGCGACCCGAACCCGGTGCTCCAGCACTTCCTCGGCCGTGTGCGCGCCATGGTGGGCCTGCGTCCGGTGCCGAATCAGGACGCCTGACGTCCCAGCCCGGTGCTCCACCGGTATTGGACCGCGGCGATCCACCTCCGTACCGTCTCGCACCATGGTGGCGTCGCTGCATCACGTCGAGGTCGGGCGTGTCGACGGACCCGTCGTGGTGCTTGGCACCTCGCTCGGGACGAGCACCGCGATGTGGGACCCGCAGGTCCGTGCCCTCGCCGAGCGGTGCCGTGTCGTCGTGCTCGACCATCGTGGCCACGGGGGCTCCGGGGTCGTCGATGGTCCGGCCACGATCGACGACCTCGGGGGCGACGTGCTCGTCCTGCTCGAGCAGCTGAGCATCGACCGGTTCTCGTGGGTTGGGCTGTCGCTGGGCGGGATGGTCGGGATGTGGTTGGCGACGCGCCGGCCCGGGTGGGTCGAACGCCTGGCGCTCGTGTGCACCGCCGCGCACCTGCCTCCGGCGGAGGCGTGGCTCGAGCGGGCGGCGACCGTGCGTCGCGACGGCACGGCTGCGATCGCCGATGCCGTGGTCGGCCGCTGGTTCACGCCGGGCTTCATCGCGCGCGAGCCTGCGGTGGTCGACGCGCACCGCGCCATGCTGCTGGCCACATCGCCCGAGGGCTACGCGTCCTGCTGCGAGGCCATCGCCGGCATGGACCTGCGCCCCGACCTGCCGGCGGCGACCGTGCCCACGCTGGTGATCGCCGGTGCGGACGACCCTGCAACACCACCCTCGTTCGCCGAGGAGATCGCCGACGGCATCCCCGGGGCCCGGCTCGAGGTCGTGCCCGATGCGGCCCACCTCGCCAGCGTCGAACAGCCGGTCCTTGTGACCAAGCTGTTGGTGGACCACCTCGTCGAGGGGAGTTGACGTGCGCTACCTCGTGCACATGGTCGTGCGCCTTCCGCACGACATGGACCCGGAGGTCGCCTCCGACCTCAAGGAGCGGGAGAAGGAGCGCGCCCTCGACTTGCAACGCGCCGGGTTGTGGCGTCATCTCTGGCGCGTCGCCGGCAAGTACGCCAACTACAGCGTGTTCGACGTCGAGTCCCACGACCAGCTCCACGAGCTGCTGACCAGCCTGCCCCTGTTTCCGTTCATGGACGTCGACATCATCCCGCTCGCTGTGCATCCCTCGGCGCTCGAGGCCCAGCCGCCTGGCTAAACTAAGACTCCGCACGTCTCAATAGAGAACAACTGTGTACTTCACATAGCAGAATCACCGTCGGATGATGGTGCGGTGAAGGTCACAGCGATCGAGGCCATCCCGTTCGAGATCCCCTTCCGGCGGCCCTTCGCCTTCGCGAGTGGCGTTGCCACGGTCGCCGACCACGTTCTCGTGAAGGTCCGCACGGACGAGGGCATCGTCGGTCACGCCGAGGCCCCACCCCGTCCGTACACCTACGGCGAGTCGCAGACGTCGATCGCCGCCGCGGTGCACGACTGGTTCTCGCCCGCCCTCGCTGGCGCCGACCCGTTCGGCCGCGAGCGCATCTCGGCGACGCTCGCCCGCATCGTCGGCAACCCCACCGCCAAGGCGGCCGTCGACATCGCGCTGTGGGACGTCATCGGCCAGGCCGTCGGCCAGCCCGTCCACAGCCTGCTCGGCGGCTACGCCGAATCGGTGCGGGTCACCCACATGCTCGGCCTGGGCTCGCCGTCCGAGATGGTCGACGAGGCCTCCCGCATCCGCGACACCTACGGGATCAGCGTCTTCAAGGTCAAGGTCGGCCGGACGCCGTTCGCCGTCGACGTCGAAGCCGTGCGCGCGCTGCGCGCTGCGCTCGGCGACGACGTCGAGTTCTACCTCGACGCCAACCGCGGTTGGCAAGGCGACGACGCGCTGCGTGCCCTCGTCTTGCTCGCCGACGCCGGCATCACCATGCTCGAGGAGCCAGGCAATGCCGACGACATCCTCACACGGCGCCGCACCGTCGAGCGCAGCCCGGTGCCGATCGTCGGTGACGAGAGCTGTACCCGGGCCGCCGAGGTCGCCCGCCTGCTGCTCGATGGCAGCTGCGACATGATCAGCATCAAGACCAGCCGCACCGGCTTCACCGACAGCGCCAAGATCGTGGGGCTCTGTGAGGGCCTCGGCGCTGGTGTCGTGCTCGGCAACCAGATCGACGGCGCCGTCGCCACGCTCGCCGGCGTCACCTTCGCTGCCGCCCACCGGGCCACCGCAGAGCGCCCGGCCGAGCTGTCGGCGTTCGTCGACATGGTCGACAACCTGCTCATCGAGCCGCCCGAGATCGTCGACGGCCGGATGGCCCCGCCCCAGCGACCCGGCCTCGGCATCGCCATCGACGACGACAAGGTCGACCGCTACCGGGTCGACCGCTGACTCCCTAGGCCGATCACGACCGCACCACACCCGACCAGAACAACAGCCACCGCCAAGGGGAACACCATGTCCTACGAGAACCCGATCAACCCCGTCAGCCTCGGCAAGATGCCCGCCACCGCCGACCCGCGGACCAAGCGCACCGCCGAGGTCGTGGGCACCCTGCTGCACCGCATGTGGGACACCATGGCGGAGCTCGATGTCACCTACGACGAGTTCGACGCCGCCAAGGACTGGCTCATCTCAGTCGGCGAGGCGGGCGAGTGGCCATTGTTCCTGGACGTGTTCTTCGAGCACGTCGTCGAGAAGAAGGCGGCCGAGAAGTCCGGCGCCAGCCAGTCGTCGATCCAGGGCCCCTACTACGTGCCCGGCTCGCCGCTCGTCGACTGGAACGCCACCGTGCCGATGCGCGACGACGAGCACGGTGAGCGCCTCGTCGTCCGCGGCCGGGTGCTCTCCACCGACGGAACCCGACTCGCCGGTGCCATCATCGACCACTGGCAGGCCGATGCCAACGGCTACTACTCGCACTTCCACCCATCGGCGCCCGACGGCAACCTGCGGGCCCGTTTCGTCACCAACGACGAGGGGCGGTTCGAGATCCACACGGTGCTCCCCGCGCCGTACATGATCCCGCACGACGGCCCGACCGGGCGGTTACTCGAGGCCGGCGGCTGGCACCCCTGGCGCCCCGCGCACCTGCACTACTTCGTCGACGCCGACGGCCACCAGCGCCTGACCACCCAGTTGTTCTTCACCGGCGACCGCTGGCTCGGCACCGACGTGGCCAGCGCGGACAAGCCCGACCTGACGCTCCAGCCCTCCCGGGCGGCCGACGGCAGCCTCGAGGTCACCTACGACTTCACGCTCGAGCCGGGCGAGGCCAAGCGGCAGGCGATCTCGGCCAAGTACTGAGCCTAAACGACGAGGCGCTGACATGACCCCGTTCATGCTCCGAGTGCAGGCGATGGCCGAGGGAGCCGCTCCCACAGGCCCCGCTCTCGTCGCCACCATGCCCCGGAGCGTGGCGCACGGCACGGACCGCCACGTTGCGGTCCGTGCCCTCGCCGAGCAGCTCATGGCCGAGGCCAACGCCGTCCTCGGCCCGAGCGCTGTCGGACTGGCCGACGGCCGCGGACTATGTGCTTCCCCTTCCGGGGCGGCGGGGTTATGAATGCGACGCGACCGCCGGGCCCTGGGCTGGCGGCGAGCTCGTCGAAGGAGCGCGGTATGGCCGTCACCCAGCGTCAGACCAAGACCGCTGTGGGTTCCGCCCGGTCCAGATGGGACGATCTCGTACGCGGCGACCGCGTGCACCGGTTGGTCTACACCGATCCCGTCGTCTTCGACGAAGAGATGGTCAAGGTCTTCGGCGCCGTGTGGGTCTACGTCGCGCACGAGAGCGAGCTGCCCAGCCCCAATGACTTCAAGACGGCCTACCTCGGACGCCGCCCGATCATCGTCACGCGCGATGCCCGGGGAAGGCTGCACGCCCTCTTCAACCGCTGCGCCCACCGGGGGGCCACCGTGTGCCGGACCGAGCGAGGCTCGGCCAAGATCTTCACCTGCCCGTACCACGGCTGGACGTACCGGAACACGGGCCAGCTCACCGGCGTCCCCTGGCCTACGGGGTACGCACCCGAGTTCAAACGCTCGGAGCTCGGCCTCGGCATCGTCTCCCGGGTCGAGTCGTACCGCGGGTTCATCTTCGGGACGCTCAACCCCGACGTCCCTCCGCTCGCCGACTACCTGGGAGCCGTCCGGGGCCCCCTCGACGACTGGATCGACCGGTCGCCTACCGGGGAGGTGTTCGTCACCAACGCAAACCGGATGGCATACCGGGGCAACTGGAAGCTCGCCCTGGACAACTCGGCCGACGGTTACCACCCCGCCTTCTCCCACCGGTCGCTGCTGAAGATGGCAGGGCGTCTCGGCGAGGCGAAGGACATGAACTATTTCGGCCAGAGCCCCGATTCGGGGCCGATGTACGTGCAGTACCTGGGCAACGGCCACACGTTACTGGACCAGCGTCCAAGCTATGAGGGCGTCGGCAGCTACTGGGCCCAGCAGCGCCCCCAGCCGGGCCGGGAGGCCTACGAGGAAGAGACCCGGCGGCGCTACGGGGAAGAGGCCGACCGATGGCTCGACCTCGCCGTCGGCGCCCAGATGAACATCAACGTGTTCCCCAACCTGCTCGTCATCGGCAACCAGATCCAGGTGGTGGAACCGGTCGCCGTCGACTACACGCAGCTCACCTGGTACTCGACCACCATCGGCGGAGTCCCCCCCGAGATCAACACGCTGCGGATGCGGACCCAGGAGGACTTTCCCAGCTTCGGCGAACCCGACGACCAGACCAACTTCGAGGAGTGCCAGCGGGGCCTCACCATCCCCGAGGTGGAGTGGGTGCTGTGCAACCGCGGCCTCGGGATCCCCGGCCGACAGCACGTCGACGAGCGGGGGGTGGTGACAGGCCCGGTGACCGACGAGCTGGTCATCCGGGGCTTCTACCAGGAATGGAAGCAGTTGATGAGCGCCGAGCCGGCGGTGCGCCCAGAGGCGGCGCCGGCACCGGCCGCCGAAAAAGCCAGCAACGGCCGGGGCCGCCGCCGGCCGCAGGCGTGACCGGCTCGGAGGAGGGAGCGAAGATGGAAGGCGCCACGAACGTCCACCCCGACACGTCCCGATACTCGTACTACGTGGACGACGCCTACTACGGGGGCGTCCTCGAGGAGCTGCGGCGGTGGGACCTGGAGTGGGCGCCGGTGGACGCGGGCACGCTGCGGGAGTGCGAAGCGCTGCTCTTCGCTGAGGCGCGCCTCCTCGACGACGGCGGGTTCGAGGAGTGGGGCGACCTCCTCACCACTGACTGCCTCTACTGGATCCCGATCACCCCGGGAGGCGGCGATCCCCGCCTGGAGGTGACGCTTGCCTTCGACGATCGTCGGCGCCTGCTCGACCGGATCTACTGGTTGCGCACCGGTCTCGCGCACTCCCAGATCCCGCCGTCGCGCACCCGGAGGATGATCTCGAACGTGGAAGCCTCCTGGGGAGCCAGCGAGGACGAGTTGCGGGTCCGCGCCAACTTCGTGGTGTGGGAGTTCCGCGTCGGCGTCCAGCGGCCGCTGGCCGGCTGGTACGCCCACCTCCTGCGCCGGGACGATCGGGGATGGAGGATCGCCCTCAAGCAGGTGAACCTCATCGATTCCGAGTACCGCCACGAGAACCTGACGGTCGTGTTCTGAGGAGCTTGCTTCTGACGGGAGAGGGGCTGCGATGCGGGAGAGCGTGTACACGGTGGTGGAGCAGGCGCTGGCTGACCGGGCCGGCGAGTGGCTCCCACCGCCCCGGGACGGTGCCGGGGCCCGCTTCGACCTCGCCGCCCGTATCGCCGTCGACACCGCCCTTCCGCTCGTCCCGACCCACCACGCCAACGATCGGATTGAGACGCTCCGGTCCCAGCTCGAGCGGCTGCAGTCCCGGGTGGCGAAGCTCGAGGCCGTCGCCGCCGCCGTCCGGAACGCCACCATTCGCGACCACAACGTCTACGGCGAGATGCCCGACGATGACTGGCTCGCCATCGACCGCGGACACGTCGCCCGTCTCTTCGGAGTCATGGCGGAGGTCGACTCGTGGCGGCCCTGGGGCACCGTGCTCGAGCGGCGCCTGGGCGACGTCTGAGCCGGGGACGGGCGGCGGCACGTGACCGGTCCCGTGGCAGTGCTCCAGCATGGGGAGCTCACGCCGCCTGGGTGGCTGGGGAACCTCATGGCGGAGCGGGGCGTCGACCACGAGGTGATCCACCTCTATGCCGGCGGGTCGCTGCCCGGCCATCTCGACTGGGCAGCCGTCGTGTCCCTCGGGGGCGCGATGGCCGCCTACGAGGAGGACGCCCACCCCTTCCTCCGCGACGAGAAGCGCTTCCTGCTGGCGGCGGTCAGCGAGGGGGTTTCCGTCCTCGGGATCTGCCTGGGCTCCCAGCTCCTCGCCGACGCGCTCGGCGGGCGGGTGCGTCTCGGTCCTCGCATGGACGTCGGGTTCGTGCCCGTCCGGCTGAACGGCGCCGGGCGGGAGGACCCCGTCGTGCGGATCCTCGGCGATCCGGTCCTGTCGTTCCACCGCGATACGTGGGAGCCCCCGCCCGGCGCCCGGGTGCTCGCCGAGTCAACCGAGTACCGGCAGGCGTTCCGCCTGGGACCCGCCCTCGGACTCCAGTTCCACGCCGAGGCGCCGGCCGAGGTCGTCGAGCGGTGGATCGAGCACGCCGAGGCGGACATCCGGAAGGCGGGCGTCGCCCCAGAGGCGGTCGTGGCCGAGACCCAAGCCCGCGAGGACGAGGCCCGGCGCCGGGCCTGGCAGCTGTTCGGAGCATGGCTCGACCACGTCGGGGCGGGCACGGTCGGCCGGGGAGCGGTACGGAAGCAGAGTGAGCAGAGCGCCGGCGACCAGAGGTCGCGCGGCCGGACGCGAGGGGGACCTCAGTGAGCAAGACGAAGAAGTTCATCGAACACCACGGTCTGTGGAGCGACGAACAGCAGACGGCCGCCGACAAGCTGCGGTCCGAAATCAACGACCTCGAGATCGTGCGGGTCTCGTGGCCCGACCAGCACGGGCTGCTACGGGGCAAGTTCCTGACGAAGACCGCCTTCCTGGCGGCCCTGGAGAACGGCTTCGAGATCACCATGGCGCCGTTCTTCTTCGACATCGCTAACGACATCGTCTTCAACCCCTTTACCGCCGGCGGCGGGTTCGGGATCCCCGAGCTGTCCGGCAGCCCCAACGTGTTCATGGTCCCCGATCCCAAGACGTTCAAGCGGCTGCCGTGGGCCGACCGCACCGGCTGGGTGCTCGCCGACTTGTACATGCGCGACGGGAGGCCGTTTCCCTTCGCCCCCAGGGCGATCCTCAGGCGGGTGCTGGGCGAGCTGCACGACGACGGCTACGAGTTCGTCGCCGGGCTCGAGGTCGAGTGGTACCTCACCCGCCTCCTCGACGAGAGGCTCGACCCCGAGCAGCTCGGCGGGCCCGGGACCAGGGCGGAAGCGCCGCACGCGATGCCCGTCGCCCACGGCTACTCGTACCTGCTCGAGTCACACCTCGACGCCATCGAGCCGCTGATCGAGCCGTTGCGCCGCAACCTCCTCGAGCTCGGCCTGCCCGTGCGCACGATCGACGACGAGTGGGCACCCAGCCAGGTCGAGACGACTTTCGATGTGCTCCCCGGCCTGGCCGCTGCCGACGCCATGACCCTGTTCCGGACCGCCACCAAGCAGATCTACCGGCGGCTCGGCTACCTGGCCACGTTCATGTGCCAGCCAGCCATCCCCGGATTCTTCTCCAGCGGGTGGCACCTGCACATGTCGCTCGCCGATCGCAAGTCGGGCGAGAACGTCTTCACGCCCACCGACGAAGGGGAAGCGCTTTCACCCGTCGGGAGGCAATTCGTCGCCGGCCTCCTCGAGCGGGCAGTGGCCGCCTCGGTGTTCACCACGCCCACCGTGAACGGCTACCGCCGCCGCCGGCCCTTCTCGCTCGCTCCCGACCGGGCCACGTGGGGGTTCGACAACCGGGCGGCCATGGTTCGAGTGCTGAGCACCGGGCCGGGCGACGCCGCCGCCCACGTGGAGAACCGGGTCGGCGAGCCCGCCGCCAACCCCTACCTCTACCTCGCCTCCCAGATTGTCGCCGGACGCGACGGCGTGAACCACAAGATGGAACCGCCGCCGATCAGCGACGAGCCGTACGCCCAGACTGACCGGCCGCTCCTCCCCACCAGCCTGTGGGAAGCGCTGACCGTGCTGGAGAGCGACCGGTTCTACCGGGACCAGTTCGGCGAACCCTTCGTCGATTACATCGTCAAGATGAAACAGAACGAGGTGAACCGGTTCCGCAAGGCGGCCGAGCTCGACGCGCAGGGCGGAATGCCACCTGACGTCACGCCGTGGGAGCAGAGCGAGTACTTCGAGTTGTTCTGACGCCCGACAAATCACATGTCATTGACGTGACCCGGCATCCCCGGGACCCACGTCCCTGGCTGAGGCGGGTCCTCTAGGCGCCCTCCTGGCGAAGGATTCTGCCGGCTGTCGGCCGCCACGCCGGGCGTACCTACCGGATCGGTTCGGTCGATGCGAGCACCGCGCCTTGAGGAACCCGTACCCATGACAAGTGAGCCCCGGCGGGGAGCGACGCGATGAAACACGACATCGACGTCACGGCAGACCTCACCACGCAGGACGGCGACGGTCTGGGCTGGTCGACCCTGGCGGCCCGTGATCCGTCCCATGTACGCCCCCGGGGCGCGATGCCTCGCCGGCAATTGCTGCGGGGCTGGGCCGGACGGTGGCGTGCACCGTCTCGAGCTCGGTCCATCCAAACGGCGGGTCTTCTACCGGATCTTCTACCGTGCGGGGCGGGATGACCCAGCACGTGTCGGGACGAAGTGGCACGAGGAGGGCGAGAAACCCCAGCTCAGGGGCACAATCTGGTACCAGGAGGGACAGGCCGGGACGGCCATCAGAGGGCTCATAACCCGACCGTCACCACGTACCGCTGAGGAGAGAAACCGGGCAACCGGTTCGCCGCTACCGCGATGCCTCCTCGCTATAGCAGGCCGAAGATCGGCTCCGGTGAGCGGATCGTGTGGCCACCGGCCGCGACGCCTCCGGCCTCCACCACGACTTCGGCCGCGGCCCGGGAAGATCGCCTGGATCACCGCGGCCGGGAGGGAATCTGGGAACGCGGCGATGTTGAGGGCGAGCACGACGTCACCGCCCATGGCGAACACGTCGCTGCACGCGTTGGCGGCGGCGATGGCACCGAAGTCCGCAGGGTCGTCGACCAACGGCGGGAAGAAGTCGGTCGTCGACACCAGGGCGACGCCGTCGGCGACCTGAACTATCGCGGCGTCGTCGGAGGGCGCCAAGCCGACCAACAGGTCGGCGTCGCCGGCGATGGAGGCGGCGGCGACGAGCTCACCGAGCAGCGATGCGCCCCACTTGGCCGCACAACCCCCGCACGAGGTCAGCTCGGTGAGCCGGAC
>JBKPHE010000083.1:0-12083 GCA_046744485.1 Actinomycetota bacterium
TCGCTGACGAGAAACGCGTAATGCTGCGGCGTGATCTTTTGATCACCGGAACTGGCAAAGTCGAGCCCGACACCGTTGGCGGTGGAGATCTGCCAGAAGTGTCCGAGTCGCTCGGGAGGCCCGAGGCCGAAGAGTTCGCCGAACCAAGTCGCCGAGGTTTCGGCGTCGCGCGCCGCGACGATCGTGTGGTTGAGCGCGACCGGCACGTCACCAGTCTGCCATCTGCAACATCCTGTGGAGCTGGGCAGCCCAGGAGGGCGCCTCCGCGCCCCCAGCCCCGCGCCGAGCCGGCGGGGTGTCTGGGCGGCCAGGACGCTGACCTCGTCGGGTTGCCGGGCTCACGGGCCGAAGCCATGCCCACGGTTCGGTGCGGGGGAAAGGGCGGCGCACTCCACCGGGTTGGCGCTCACCGCCGAGCGCGCGGCCAACGTCGGCCAACCTTCAAGCCAGTCCTCGTTTCCGGCAGGCGCGGACGGCAGCGGCGAAGGCTCTGACGCCGCGGCGTAGCTGGTCGTCGCTCAGGTGTCCGTAGCCGAGGACGAAACCGGGCGGGCCTGGCGAGCGGCCATGCCGTCCCAGCCCGATCACTCGCACTCCGCGGTGGGCCGCCTCCAGCTCCACTGCCGCCTCATCCGCGACCGACGGCGTCGAGACCACCAGGTGGAGGCCGGCCGACGTTCCCAGGACGTCCGCGTCGGGCAACTCATGGGTGATCAGCTCGACGACCAGGTCGCGACGTCGTTTGTAGCCGGCGCGGGTTCTGCGAATGTGGCGCTCGTAGTTGCCCGAGGTGATCAGCTCGGCGAGGGCGGCTTGTTCGAGCACGGGCGCCATCAGGTCGATGGCGCGCTTGTGGCGTGCGGCCTCAGCGGCCAACGCCGGCGGCACGGCCAGCCAGCCCATGCGTAGACCCGGTGCCAGGGTCTTCGAGACAGACCCGCCGAGGACGACGCGGTCTGGGGCCGTGCCCTGGACCGTGCCTACTGGTTGGTGGTCGTAGCGATACTCGGCGTCGTAGTCATCCTCCATCACCAGGCCATCGTGACGCGCAGCCCATTCGACCAAGGCGAGCCGTCGGGATGGGCTGAGCACCGCACCGGTCGGGAACTGGTGGGCAGGCGTGACCAGCACTGCCCGCACCGACGGGTTGGATCCCAGTTGGGCGATGTCCATGCCTTGGTCGTCGACGGGCACGGGGACCGTGGCGATGCCCTGCTGGGCGAGGTGGGTGGACGTGTGCACGCTGCCCGGATCCTCCACGCCGACTGCGGCGATGCCGCGCTCGCACAGCATCCGCGCCGCGACGGCCAGGCCCTGTGCGAAGCCATTGACGACGATCAGGTTGTCGGGGTCGACGACGGCACCACGCACGCGCCCCAGGTAGTCGGCGATCGCCTCGCGGAGTGCGGGCAGTCCGCGGCTGTCCCCGTAGCCGAGCTCGGCGTCTGTCAACGTGGTGAGGGCCTTGCGAACCGCTCGCCCCCACTCGGTACGCGGCAGGCCAGCGAGGTTGGGGTTTCCGGGCCGGAGGTCGACCTCGGTAGTCACCCCCGGAGTCTCCGCCGCAGAGTGGGGAGGGCCGGGTGGTGGCCTGCGGACGGCGCGCACAGCAGGGACATCACTGACGCGGGCGGCGGCACCGGCTCGAGTTGTGAGGTATCCCTCGGCCGCCAGCTGTTCGAACGCTTGCACGACGACACTGCGCGACACGCCGAGGTCGGCGGCGAGGGCACGGGTGGACGGAAGACGCGCTCCCGAACGGAGGCGGCCGGATCGAATGGCGGTCCGCAAGCCGGCCTCCAGCTCAGAGCCCCAGCGACCGCGAGCAATGCCCGTCAGGTCGACGAGTAGTTGGCGGGAACTGGTCTGGTCAACTCCCGGGCGACTGGTCTTCTGCACCAGTCCAGATTCCCCGTAGGTTGCGCCGTATGCAAGGCCACCGATCGGCGATGACCTCCGCGGCACTGGGGATCAGCATTGTGGGCGCCGGGGTGGCCGTGTCCGATCGCCTCACCGAATACCCGGTGTTGAGCGCCCAGGCGATCCGCTATGCGGTCGGGGCCGGGCTCCTCTACTTGGTCTCTGTGGCCACCGGGAGACGAGAGTCGCGCCTCAGCACCGTGGACTGGGTGCGCTTGGTAGCCCTGGCACTGACCGGCATGGTGCTGTTCAACGTTGCGGTCGTGCGAGCCGTGGACACGGGCGAGCCCGCCGTCGTGGGCACGGTCGTCGGCCTGGCTCCCGTGGGCGTCGGGCTGCTCGTGCCGGCCCTGGAGCGACGTCGACCGCGTGCCGCCATCGTGGCCGGCGCCATCCTGGCCTCCAGCGGCGCCGCCCTCGTGCAAGGCTTCGGCGACGCCGATCGGGCGGCCCTGTGCTGGTCCGGCGTTGCACTCTGGTGCGAGGTGGCGTTCACGGTGCTGGCCGCTCCCCTGCTGCGCACACTCAGCCCCCTTGGCCTTGCGATTCGCGCGTGTGGGCTGGCATCGCTGGCGCTGCTGGCGGCGGCGACGCTCCTCGACGGGAGCGACGCGCTCGTCCGACCCGATGCCGCCGAAGGGTTGGCCATTGGCTATCTGGCGGTGGCCTCCACCGCGATTGCCTTTGTGCTCTGGTACTGGGCACTGGCCCGACTCGGACCCGAACGGACCGGCCTGTTCGCGGGGCTCATGCCTATCAGCGCCGCACTGGTCGGCGCCGTGGTCACGGCCGCCTCGCTGCGGGCGGGCACCTTGATCGGCACGATCGTCACCGGGACCGGACTCGCCGTGGGTCTGGGTTCGCGGCCCTACACCGACCCAGCACGCGTTGAGTGGAAAGCTGGCTCACGAGTCGGCGAATGAACTGCTCGAGCCGTTCCGTGCGAACCGGGACTCAGTTCAGGTTGTTCCCCGGTTCTCCTCAGGCTGCTTTGTGGCTGCCGTCGTTGGATGTGGTCATGGAAAAGCAGTACATCCCCGCACCGCCACCCGCGACCGCGTCGGCGGACGAAAGCCGCCGGATGACCGCGCTCGTTGCCTCCGACGGGGCGACAGACACCGCACGGCAGCCGGTCGACGAGCCATCCGGCCTGGTGCCGGCCAGTCCACGGACGGCAACGATGTCGCCGTTGGTGGTGACGTCGCGGACCGTCAGCGGCGTCCAGCGCCAAGACGAAACCCGCCCGGCCCGGGCCGCCGCTGCCGCAGGGCGGCCGCCACCCGGCATGCTCGCCCTGTCTATCCAGCGACAGGGCTCCGTCATCGAACTGGGTCTCTCCGGCGACCTCGACATGGCCACCGCCCCGCGCCTCGGGGAAGCGATGGCGTGGCTCCGCTTCAGCAGTTGCCCAGCGACGACCATTGTGATCGACACGAGCGACGTCGACTTCATCGCTGCCGCTGGTTACCGTGCCCTGCGGGCGGCGCTCGTCGGGCCCAATGGTCTCTGGGACCCCCGCGTCGCCCTCATCGTGGGACCAGCCGTCGCCAGGCTGGAGGCCGCGATCTCGGCCGCGTCGGCGCACCGCCGACGCGCGCCTGGCAAGGGTGGCCGGTAGTGAGCGCCCTATCGAGGCCGCGTCGGTCAAGGGCCTTGCAAGCCTGCGCACAGGGCAGCCCGGATTGTGCGTCCGGGACGACCAACGCCTACGCGGCGCTCGGCTCGCGTGCCTTCGGACCCAACTCGAGACCCTGTTCGGCTGTAGACGTCGGTCGCCCCTTTCGTTCATGGTTTCCTCCACACACTCGACGCGCAATGGCTGAGACAGCTCGATGCCGTGGCCCGCCACCCCTGACCCGTGGTGGGTCAGTCTGCGGTCCGGGCGCTCAGGGTGACCCACGCGGTGGTGGCCAGCACCACCAGGGCGGCGAGCACGACGAGGTGGCCGGTCGGGTTGCCCAGGTCGAGCCAGGGCTCCTGTATGGACCGCACCACGTGGGTGAGGGGCACCACGTTGGCGATCGAGCTCATGGGGTCGCCCATGGCGTCGGGGGGCGGACCGGCGCCACCGAGCAGGAAGAACGGAAAGAAGAGCAGCATTCCGAGGCCCTGCGCGGAGCGGGCACTGGGCAGGGCCATGCCGAGGGCAATGCCGATGCTGATGAAGGCGACCGCACCGAGCAAGGTGCCGACCACGACGCCGAGAAGGTCGTCGGGCTCCGGCAGGCCGTACACCAGGTGGCCGGTCACCAGCAGCACGGCAACGGCCACGACCGTGATGACCAGCGCCACCATGACCCAGGCCGCGGGCAGAGCCCAGCGGGGGTAGCGGCTGACGTCGAAGCGGCGCAAAACCCCCCGCTCGCGGTAGGACGCCAGGTGCACGGGCAGCATCACCAGGCCGATGGCGGCGATGACCACGCCGATGTAGGCGGCGACGTAGTAGTCCGAGGGCAGGGCGCCCTCGAAGTTGGGATCGTCGTCGTCGAAGACCCCGCCGAGGATGAGCACGGTGAGGACCGGGAAGGCGAACACGAACGTGAGCACCATCGGCTCCCGTACGAACAGCTTCAACTCGGTGGCAGCCAGGCGCAGCAGCGAACGCATCACGACACTCCCTCGAGGGTGCGGCCATTGGCCGGGTCGGAGCGGTCGGCGTCGAGATCGCTGACCAGGGCGATGAGCGCGTCCTCCAGGTCGGGGTGGTGGACGCGGAGGTCGGGGGGCCCCAGCTGGTCGTCGCCCAGGACGGAAGCGCACACCGGTGCGATCAGCTGGTTCGTGCCGATGACCCGGATCCGCTCGCCGTGGCGTTCCACCCGGTCGACACCCGGCAGCCGCCGCACGGCAGCCGGGTCGAACGACACCGGTGGCGTGAACGTGACCGTGGTGGCGCGGGCGTGGCGGGATATGAGCGCGGCCGGGGTGCCGGCGTCCACGACTCTGCCCGCTCGCATGACCGCAACCCGGTCACACAGGGCCTCGGCCTCGTCCATGAAATGGGTGACCAGAACCACGGTGGTGCCCCGGTCACGGACCTCGCGGATCGCCCGCCACACGTCGCTGCGGGCCAGCGGGTCCAGACCCTGCGTGAGCTCATCGAAGAACACCACCCTGGGCTCGTTGAGGAGCGCCAGCGCGATGAACAGACGCTGGCGCTGGCCCCCCGACAGCGACGCGAAGCTCGAACGTCGCAACCCGGCCAGGTTCCACGTCTCCAGAAGCTGGTCGGCCGAGTGTCGGTCCCCGTCACCGAACAGCAGCACGGCCTCCTCGACCCGGAGCCGGTCGGGCAGCGCCGAAGCCTGCAGCTGGCTGCCCACCCGCGCTCGCAGCTGCGAACCGGCGGTCCGCGGATCCAGGCCCAGCACCCGCATGCGGCCACGGTCCGGTCGGCGCAGGCCCTGAAGGCACTCGACCGTCGTGGTCTTGCCGGCGCCATTGACGCCGAGGATCCCGAAGATCTCACCCTCGGCCACCGTGAACCCGACGTCGTCGACCGCCACGTGCGCGCCGTAGCGCTTCGTGAGCCCCTGCACCTCGACCACCATCGTCATCGGGCTCCTCCCGATCGTGAGCCGTGAGAGGAACGTACGGATGACCGGCGATCCGGTCGACCGCCCCCGGTCGGTTCTTCGTTCTCCTCCCCTGGCGGGAGCCGGCTCCTCCTCGAGGGGGACCCTCCACCGCTGCGGCGGCGCCTCGGGGCCGCACGCCGAGCGGGGTCGTGTCGACCGTCGTAGCCTCGATCCGTGACCTGGTGGACCAGGTGGCGTGCCGATCTCGCCCGTCCTGAGACGACGATCGACCGTGGGGAATTGGCGTTGCTCGTGGGCGGTGCGGCGGCGATCGTCGTGGTCGCCCAGACGACCGATCCGGGCACGACCGGCGAGCTGTTGCTGGCCGTCGCCGCCGCGATCGGGCTCGTGCTGTCTGCCGCGGTCGATCGGCTCCCGAGAGCGACGATCGCCGTGCTGGTGACGGTGCTGCTGACCATGGCGATGTGGCGGGAAGGGAACCTGGAGGTGGCGCTGTTCCTCGCTGTGCTCGTGACGCTGTACTCGGCGTGGCATCTGGGCTCGCTGACCAAGGCGCTCGTTGTCATGGGGGCAGCCGCGATCGCCCCCATCGTCGTGTCGCACGTGATTCCCGAGGAAGAGATCGCGTGGACGCCGTGGGCCGCGGCCAACGTGCTGATGTTCGTGCTGGGCCGCAACCTGCGCCGCCAGCGGGTGCTGATCGAGCAGCTGGACGCGGCCAGAGTGGCGTTGGCCGAGCAGGCGGTGGCCGACGAACGTCAACGCATCGCTCGCGACCTCCACGACCTCGCGGGCCACACACTGGCGACCGTCCTCCTCCACGTGACCGGCGCCCGGCACGTGCTACGCCGTGATCTGGACGAGGCCGAGCGGGCGCTGCTCCAGGCGGAGACAGTGGGGCGTGGGAGCCTCGACCAGATCCGGTTCACGGTGGCGTCGTTGCGGACCAGCGAGCGCGGGACGGATCCGGCCCTGCCGGGCTCGGCCGAGCTCGTCGAGCTGGTCGATGAGTATCGATCCGCGGGCCTCGACGTCACCGCCTTGGTCACGGTGCCCGCGGCGGGCATCGAAGGGCCGGTGGGTACGGCGCTGCACCGGATCGGCCGGGAGGCGCTAGCGAACGTGGCCCGCCACGCCCCCGGCAACCGGGTGGAGCTCACCGTGGACGTCGACGCCGACACCGACGAGGTCCGGCTCGTCGTCGCCGACCATGGTCGTGCCCCCGCCGCCCAGGACCACGCCAACGGGCACTTCGGGTTGGTGGGCATGCGCGAGCGGGCCCGCGCGGTCGGCGGAGACCTGGACGCCGGCCCGACCGCCGACGGATGGCGGGTCGAGGCGCGGCTGCCGCTGGCGGCCGCCGGCCGGGAGCAGCGCCTGCCATGATCCGGGTCGTCATCGTCGACGACCAACCGGTCGTGCGCGCCGGAGTCGCCCGCATCCTGGGACCGGACGACGGCTTCGAGGTCGTGGCGGAGTGCGACGACGGCGACCAGGTCGGGGCAGCCGTGGCCGCCCACCGGCCCGACCTCGTGCTGATGGACGTCCGCATGCGCCGTCTCGACGGCGTGACGGCGACGCGAGTGCTCGTGAGCACGGGCGAGGCCCCCCCGATCCTGATGTTCACCACCTTCGATGAAGACGATGCCCTGTGGGGTGCCCTCGACGCCGGCGCCGCCGGGTTCGTCCTCAAGGACAGCTCCGCCGAGGAGCTCATCGCCGCGGCACGTGCGGTCGCCGGCGGAGCGGCCTGGCTCGACTCGAAGGTGGCGCCGCGGGTGTTGCGGGCGTTCCGCACCAACGTGCGGCCCCATCTGGCCGAGGCAGCCCGGGTCGCCGAGCTCACCGACCGCGAGCACGACGTCCTGCGCCACATGGCACGCGGCGCCACCAACGCCGAGATTGCCGCCGCGTTGATCGTGAGCGAGGCCACGATCAAGACCCACGTGGGCGCGGTGTTCTCCAAGCTCGGGGTGCGGGATCGCGCGGCCGCCATCGTGTTCGCGTACGACCACGGGATCGTCGAGCCCCACCCGGGAGCGGAGCCCGCGTAGCGACCCAGGCCCGTGCCCTCGCGGGCGGGTGGGTATGGGACCCGTCCAGCGGCGCCTCGACCCCGCGGGGCGGCCATCTCCGATCCGGCCGACGCTGCGCGCTCACCTTGCTGGCCGACGCTTGTCCCGGCATTCAGCCGGTTGGAGGCGGTCTGGAGAAGACCCCTGCGATGATGCCGGCCAAGCTGGTGAGCACGGCAGCGGCGATGGGCGTGACCATGGCGGCGATCGGAAGCCGCGTGGGATCTGAACCGGTCTCGACGACCGGCAACGTGATGCTCAGGATCGTCGCCAGCAGCCAAACCGTGATCGTGGCCACCGCGAGACCGATCCAGATCGGTCGTCGCGACGCGCTGCCGCGCAGTTTGCCCATCGCCCACAGGAACCCACCCGTGGCGACCAAGCCCCACAACCACGTCGCGAAAGCCGCGACGGGAAGGTGCTCTTGTTCGCTGCCCGAAACCATGTCCGGGGCAAGGAGACTGATCAGCACCACAGCAGTCCAGATCGCGGCGAGCCCGCTCACGCTCCACAGCATCCACGAACCATCCGCCATTGCGGTGCGCTCATTCGAGCCTGAAGTCTGCATGTCTCATTGGTCCTTTCGCTACCGTTCAGCCGGCCCAATGACGGCCAATGCGAACGGAGCGATCCTGCGTTACCAACCGCCGAGCACGCATCGGTCCCGGGTCGCTAGCGGCGATCCGCCTCCGGGTGGGGCTCGACGATCCCGTGGTCGTAGGCGAACACGGCATCTCGAGCTTCAGCCACGCGGGGTCACGACGCCGCGTGCCCCGACGGCGCGGGGCGCCCCTCGGGCGTCGAGGAGTGGCGTACCGGGTGATCGCCTCCGGTCAACCGCCGCCGGCGCGCCTCACTGGCCGGTGTTCATGCGGCTCGTTGGTAGGTGAGGATCGCCACGCCGTCGCCGACGACCTTGTAGTCGACCAGCCGCATGGGCTTCTTGTCGGTCGTCTCGCCGAACAGCCGCTTGCCGCCACCGAGGACAACCGGGTACACCATCAGCCGCAGTTCGTCCACGAGATCGTGCTCAAGCAGCCCTTGCACGAGCTGAGTGCTGCCGTGGACCACGATGTCCCCGCCGTAGGTCGGCTTCAGCTCCGAGACCACGCCGGCAAGGTCGCCGCTGAGCACAGTGGAGTTGTTCCACTCCGGGTCCTTGAGGGTCGCCGAGACCACGTACTTCGGCATCGAGTTGAGCTTGTCGGCGAACTCGCCCTGTCGCGACGGCCACGCCGCAGCGAAGACCTCATAGGTCACCCGCCCGAGAAGCAGAGCGTCGGACTTGATTGTCTCGTCGAGCTTGAACTTGTCGCCCTCGTCTCCCCGGCTGATCTCGAAGCTCCACCCTCCGTGCTTGAAGCCCTCGACTCCGCCCGGGTCCTCGACGACCCCGTCCAGCTAGACGAACTCGGTTACCACGATCCTTCCCATTTCGCTTCTCCCTGGTAGTTGTCGTCGTCCCGACGTTTGGCACGTGCGTCATGGGTGCCACAAGGACACATATCGGTATGGGGCAATACTTGAATCGCTGCGCGTTCTGGGATGGTTGCTCGCCGGCGCGACACCTGGACCCTTGGCGTTGGCGCGTTTGCCTGATCGTTCGTCTGTCTGCGTCACCCTTGACCCGTTCGACGATTGGGCGAGGCGGTCGAGTACAGCCAGCTGCGTAGCAGCCGGGTGAGGCGCGGCATCACGAGCCAGGTCATGATCGGGACGGTGACGGCGGTGGTGACGGCCAACCGGGGAACGAGGGCGAGCGTCTCGAGCAGCGGTTCGAGGGCGACGACCACGAGGGTGATCAGGGGAAAGATGGCGATCCAGGTGAGCAGGGCCATCTTGTAGGGCGGCGGTGGCGGAGTGGCCGGCCGGCCCGGCAGGGTGAACCAGGACTCCAGCCCGGTCACAAAGCGGGTCAGCATCGGGCCGATGACGTGCGGCTCGGCGCGCTCGACCCAGGCGGCGCGCTCGTCGGAGTCGAGCCAGGCGCGCAGGTGCTCGCCAGTGTCGAACCGGTAGACGACGCGGTACTCGCCCGCCGAGGCGGACTCGGGGCGGAACACCTCGACGCCGAGGTGGCCAGGGAACTGGCTGGCGGCGGCGACGATGCCCTCGAGGAACTGGTCGTAGAAGGGTTCGTGGCCGGGCTTGACCCGGCGGGTCACGGTCGTCGTGACGGGACCGTCGGTGCCCTGCGGCGGCGAGTCGAACGACCGGTGTGGATCGTCGCTCAAGCCAGCGCCCGGTCTTTGAACTGGAGCAGCCCGATGATGTTGCCGCCGGGATCGCCGAACCACGCCGACAGGGCGAAGCCGACGTCGGCGACGCCGTCCACCGTCTGCAGGCCCGGCCCGTCGTAGTCGGCGACCTCGACGCCACGAGCGCGCAACTCGGCCACCTCGGCGGCGACGTCGTCGACCCGCCAGCTCGCCTTCGTGGTCTGCTCCGTGCTCGGAGTGGCGGTGCGGGTGACGACCAGTCCGCTGTCGCCGCCGCACAGGAACGTCACGACGTCGTCGCTCTGGATCAGCACCTCGAGCCCGACCCTGTCGCTGTAGAACCGCCTCGCCGCGCCCAGGTCGGGCGCCGTGAGCATCACGTCGATCGAGTGTTCTGCGAGCATGTCATCTCCTTCCGGGCCGATCGTCGCCCCGGCCCCACATCGGGCGAGCGGACCGGGATCGAACCACTCCGTAGCGGGGCGTCACTCCGCGCGCCAGCGGCAGCAGGTCTTGAGTGCCGTCCTGACACGGCACGACCGGAGCGAGCGCGACAGCGGCAGCGTCGTCGACATTGAGGCTCTCCGCGAGTCGGGCTCGGCGCACGCTCATCGACCGAGGGTCTCGATGATCAGATTGGCCGTGTCGCCACCGCTGAAGTTCTGCTGTCCGGTGATCAGGTTGCCGTCGCGGATGGCGAAGCCCTTCCACAGCCCGGCTTGGATGAAATTGGCGCCCAGCGCCTTGAGCTCGTCCTCGATGCGCCACGGCATGACGTGCCGGTCGGGTGGCAGGGCGCCCGTGTCCCAGACGGACTGGTCGGCGAAGTCCTCCTCCACGTTGGCGAAGCCGGTGACGGTCTTGCCGGCGACGAGCAGCTCGCCGCTGGACAGCCGCGTGTAGCGAAGCAGGGCCACGCCATGGCACAGGGCGGCGCAGACCCTTCCGGCCTCGTAGAACTCTGCGAACTTGGCGTGCAGGTTGGCGGCGGCCTCGAACGTGAACATCGGACCCTGGCCGCCGACGACGACGACGGCATCGAAGCGGTCCCGGTCGACCTCGTCGACCGGCCGCGTGGTCTCGACGAGCTTCAGGAACTGCGGGTCGTGCATGTAGCCGCGGCTGATGACGTCCTCGGCCTGCCACTGGCTGGCGTCCTCGGGGTCGCTCATGGCGTCGGCCTCACACCTGCCCCCGAGGGGACTGAACAGCTCGACGTCGTAGCCCACCTCGGTGAAACTGAAGTAGGGGTGGGTCAGTTCGGCCCACCAGAAGCCGACGGGCCAGCCGGTGGTCGACGACACCGCCGGGTTGGACAGAACGATCGCGACCCGCCTGGGGTGGGCGGGTGTGCTCGGGTTGAGGTTCTTGTGACTCACGGAGTGACCTCCTCGCCGGGCCGACTGCCGTGTCCCCGCCAGGTCCTCTGGATCTTGTGGGTCACGATGATGGTCTGCGCCGCCGCCGCTCCGGCGGGCACGGTCGCAATGGTGGGTGTGGCGCCTGGCGCAGCTCACGTAGTGCATCCGCGGCGATCATGATGGCTCCCTTGGTCGCGTCAGTAGTGGGGGGTGGGTGGGATCTGGTGGCCTTGGCGTACGGCTTGGGCGACGGCTTGGGCGTCGGGGAGCCGGTACTCCTCGCCGTAGACGGACCCGGCTCGCCGGGGGGCCTCCATGACGGCGGCGTCGGCGTTGGATCCCAGGTCGACGGCGGCGAAGCCGGCGTCTTCGATCAGCTTGGCGACGAGGTCCTTGGCCGCCGGGTAGTCGCCGCAGATGAATAGGACGGCACGCTGGTCGCCGCTGCGGCTCGAGGCTTGGGCCTGGAAGCTCGATGTCAGCGTGTTGAAGCCCCGCACGTAGCGGGCGCCGGGCAGGCGCGCCGAGTTGAACTCGGCCACCGTCTGGCCCGGGGCCGGCTTGGGGGCGGGGCCGTAGGGGTTGGTGGCGTCGACCACGACGGTGCCGGCCAGCGATCCCAGTGCTGCCAGGGCCTGATCGATGGCGCCCCACGGCACGGCCAGCATCACCACGTCGGCGTTGGCGACCGCATGGGCGGGGGACGCGGCGCTGACGTGGTCGCCGAGCTCGGCGGCGCGGGCGGCGAGCTGGTCGGGGTGCCGCGAGAAGCAGATCAGCACGTCGTGACCGGCCCGTGACCACAACCGGGCGGCGTTGCCGCCGATGCGGCCCGCTCCCACAATGGCGATGCGCACCGACCTCGGTGTAACCCCGCCCGGCGCCCACGTCCAACACCAATCCCCGCCCCCGGCGACAAGCCCAGCTTGTGCCGCCGCGATATAGCGTCGGGCGCGTGACCCCCGACCT
>JBKPHE010000173.1:0-14472 GCA_046744485.1 Actinomycetota bacterium
TTCGATGGCACCACGAGTGTCCAGTTCGAGACCGACCTCCCCGCCGCCGACGTCGCCGCCCTCCTGGCGTCGCTGCGGCCGTTCGACCCGAACGCCGAGCCCGAGCCCCTGGCCGGCGTCTCGGCGGGTTGACCCCAAAACGCCGGTGTGGCGCCCGACGGCGTTGGTAGCCTGCGGGCACCAGAGAAAGGAGGTGGTCCAACGCATGAATGACGGTAGTCACGGGACCCTGGAGGTGGCTGGCCGCTGAGCGGCCGTCGGACCACTCGGTGGAAACCAACCAGTCCACCGTCGAGGCAGCCGCTGGGGACTAGTCCCTCCCGGCCACAACAGGCTGCGTCGAACTTTCCGACGAACGAGAGTGACGGGAGGCCCGAGGGCCTCCCGTCACCGCGTTCCACCGGGCTCGCGGCACCGGGCGTGGACGCGGCGCCGACCGGTGCCGGCCCGTAGCTTTGGCGCCTGGATGGCCGAAACCAGCGAGTCCCTCCCCGCAGCCGCCGTCGTCGAGCGAGTCGACCAGCTCACCCCGGGCTGGTTCGCCCACGTCCTCGGCACAACCGGCTCGCCGGCGGCCGTCGACCGGGTGTCGGCCGAGGAGGTGGGCACGGGCCAGATGTCGGTGACGCTGCGGGTGCGGCTCGAGGCTCCCCACGGCCACAGCCGCACCGTCATCGCCAAGCTGGCCCGCCCCGAGATCGCCACCGGCCCGCTTGCCCGGGAGGCCTACGCGAAGGAGATCGCCTTCTACACCGAGTTGGCCCCCCGGTTGCCGGTCCGCACGCCGCGGTGCCACCACGCCGCCATCGGCGACGATGCATCGTCCTTCACGCTCGTCCTCGACGACCTGGCCGACAGCCGCCCCGGAGATCAGATCGAGGGGTGCCCGGTCCCCGCCGCCGAGGCCGCCGTGGCCAACCTCGCGGCGCTGCACGGACCGACCTGGTGTGACGAGGAGATCGCGGGCCGGCCGTGGCTGTCGGGGGATCCGTCGCTGACGGCAGAGGCGCTGGCACCCGTGCTGGAGATGGCCGCCGACCAGTTCGGCGACCGGTTCGCCTCCGAGCTGACGCCGGCAGAACGCGCGGTGCTCGACGCGTCGCGCCAGGTCCTGGGGCCCTGGATGGTCGCGCCGGCACCCACCTTCGCCGTCGTTCACGGCGACTACCGACTCGACAATCTCCTGTTCGCACTCGACGATCCGGGGAAGGTTGCGGCCGTGGACTGGCAGACGGTGGCTATCGCCCAGCCGGGGCGGGACCTCGCGTACTTCCTCGGCACCTGTCTCTCGATCGACGACCGTCGCCGCCACGAGCACGACCTCGTCGCCCGCTACCACGGGCACCTGACCGCCCACGGCGTCGACGGCTATCCGCTGGACCGGTGCGTCGACGACTACCGCGCTGGCATGTTGCACGGCCCGCTGATCATCCTCCTGGGACGGCTCACCGCCACGACCACCGAGCGGGGCGACGCCATGTTCCTCGCCATGTGGCGCCGTTGCGCCGCGGCCATCACGGAACTCGGCACCCTCGATCTGCTGCCAAGCTGACGCGATGACGACTGATTCGAACGAGGAGCGGCCTGCGAGCGACGTGGTGCAACACGTCGTGCAGTCGGGGGTGGACGCCGTCGGACGCGCCGGGCGCGCGCCCGCCGGCGCCGTGGCCGACGCCGTGGAGGGCGCGGGCCGGGCACTCACCCGCAAGATGGTCGCCGATGCCGTCACGAGCCCCCGCGGCATGGCCGATCGCGAGGCACTGGCGCGCGCGCTGGCCGAACGACCGGTGTCGCCGGCGCTGGCGAGGGCCACCGCTGCCGCCCTGGGCCTGCGCCTCGCCGGCCGGGTCCGGCGGCTCGGGTTCCTCGCCCGCCGGACGCCTCTCTGGTTGCTCGCGACCGCCGTGCCCGCCCTGGTGGCGTCCGTGGCGCGGGGAGCGGACGAGCTCGGACTGGTGGCGTCGCACCTGGTCCTCCGGGCGCGGGCCAAGGGCATCGAGCCCGATCCCGAGCGAGTGCGCCGGGTGGCCGTGCAGATCGCCTCCCGCCGCGCCGTCGACCCCGAGCAGGAGCCGAGGCACGGACCGCTGGTTGTGTCGTGGTTGCGCCGGGCGTTCCGGGCGGCACTGCCGTTCACGGCCGGGGTGGGGACCAGCGATCCCGACGGGCTGGCCGCGGCCGCCGCCGACGTCGATCCGACCCGGCTGGCAGCCGACTGACGGTCGACCTGCCGAGCCTTGACTGCCGGACCGTCACTCCCGGGGCAGAAGCTCGTCGATGCCGGCGATGTCGAGTACCCGTGCCACGCCCGCCGACGGCGCGCGCAACACGATCGCTGCGCCGAACTTCTCGGCCGCGCGGCGGATGTCGAGCAGCGCGCCCAGCCCGCTCGAGTCGCAGAACTTGACTTCCCCGAGGTCGACGACCACCCGTTCGATCTTCGCTTCCTCCACCAGGGCTCCGGTCACCCGCTCGCTCACGACGGGGCGGGCAGACAGGTCGAGCTCCCCGGACAGCCGGACGGTGAGTGCGGCGGGCGGGTCGGCGCTGATCTCGATGTCGAAGTCTGGTTGCATCCCCGTCCCCCTGACCGAGCCGCCCACTCTATGCGGGCCGATCGGGAGCCCGGCCGCCCGGTACCCGCGCTGACGCCGGTTCGAGCCGTGGTCAGCCGAGCAGCTCGCGCTCGATGGGCGTGAGGAAGCGGGACTTGACCCGCGCCGGGCCCAGCCACTTCCCGAGGCGCCCGGCGGCATCGTCGACGGCGGCAGCCGTCTCGCGGCCCGCATCGACGAGGAGTCGAACCGCGATGTCGCCGTCCTCACGCTGCACCCAGCATCCAACGATGCGGCCATCGGCCCAGACGGTGGGCGCGATGTTGCCGGAACGGTCATAGAGCACCTTGTCGTCGCCGCCGTAGAACGTCCGGTCGGTCCAGCCCATGGCGGTCGGATCGAGTGCCGGCAGCAGCGCCACCCACGGTTCGGGCGGCGTGGACGGGGGCTCCACGTCCTCGGGCAGCACGTAGCCGGCGCCCCCGGTCAGGCCGACCTCGACGGTGTTGAGGGCGGCGAGGGCGGCGCGCGTGGCCGTCTTCGTCCAACCCGTCCACCACGCGAGGTCCGCCAGCGTTCCGGGGCCGAAGGCAACCAGCCAGCGCCGGGCCAGCTCGGCCTGGGCCCCGGGTGTATCTAGCGGGCCGTTGTCGTCGGGCCGCCAGGAGGGTGCCGGCGACCAGCTGTACTGGCTCGAGAGCCACGAGCCCCGCGGGCGGCCGCGCACGATGCGTTCGTCGGCCGCGAGCAGCGTCAGTACCCAGGTGGTCATCGACGTGGTTCCCGCCCACTTCTTGCCCTCGCCGTAGCTCAGCTGGGAGCGGAGCTCGGGCACGTCTGCGGACAGCTCTGCGCCGAACGCCTCGCCCCGTCGCTCCAGCGCCGCCATGGTGGCGTCACCCACGCGATCGAGCCACGCACCGCCGTCGTCGGCGATGCCGCCCTCCTCGATGAGGGCCGCGTAGCGCCGCCGCTGGGTGACGGCGATCGCCCGGGTGCACGCGGCGTGGACGATGGGCACCAGCTCGACGGGAACAACGAACAGCGTGCGGCGCATGCCGAGGATGCGGACCAGGGTGCGATCGTCGTAGAGGGCCTTCTCGATGCGCGCCACGGTGGCGTCCTCCATGCGGGCGTTGGCGGACAGGAACACCGAGGCGGGATCGGTGGAGTGGAGGGCGACGAGCGAGTCGGCCACGTCACGCACGTCGGGGGCGCGGGTGGCGGCCGCCAAGCGGTGCCGGACACCAAGCCGTGCCCGCCGCTCGGTGGCGGTGATCTCTCTGCGAGCGTCCACAGGATCTACTTTGTCACACCCGACCCGTACGCTTGTTCGCATCAGTGGGCGGGTTGGGTCCACCCATTCCGGGCCGTGTCGAGAAAGGATCGGGCCATGGGGAAGCGCAGGGGCAAAGCGCAGGCACGGCGTCGTCCGGGGCCGGGCAATCGGGGCGTCGGCACCCGTTTCGACGCCCGTGCCGTGGGTGAGGTGATCGATCGGGCGGTGGCGGCGTGCTTCCCCCACGCACGGGCCGTGCCGGCCGGCGAGCTCGTCGGAGCGTTGGCCCGGGGCCCATCCCACCCCGAGGGGCCAGCCTTGGTCGACCGTGCCCTCGGCCGGGCGCTCGTCGACGCGATCACGGCTGCCTGGAGTCGGGGCTGGCAACCGGCCGACCTGCACCGCATGGTGCAACGCACGTACGGGCGGGCCCACAGCCGGCTGAGCGCCGTCGCCCTCGGGTGCGAGGCGCGGGGCTATGCCGACGAATCCCTGCCGGCCCGCTGGCGGCAGCAGCTCGATGTCGTCGGGGCGGAGGCGCCGCCCGACGGCGACGAGCGCTGGGCGGTGCCGGTGGCAGCCGAAGCCGGCGACCTCTGGGGTGGCGGCGTCCCCAGCATCGACGATCGAGCCCAGGCGGTGCGGGTGGCGGTCGAGACGTTGGCGCTGATCCGAGGCCTGCCGCGGCTGCCGAAGCTCGGGCCCGGTCCCGGCGAAGCCACCGCGCGGCGTGGGCGAGGCCGGTCGCCCGGCTCGGCAGGCTCGGCTGGCCCGGTCGGTCCGGCTGGCGCGGTCGGCTCGGCTGGCGGCGTGGATCCCCGCATCCTCCACCGGGTGAGGGCGTTGTTGTCCAAGGCCGAGTCGACCACTTATCCCGACGAGGCCGAGGCGCTGACCGCCAAGGCGCAGGAGCTGATGACGCGCCACGCCCTCGACGTGGCGACGGTGGAGGCCGAGCGGGGCGGCGGTGCGCGCGTGTCAGGCCGCCGCATCGGCATCGACGACCCATACGCCCGGGCGAGGGTCACGTTGCTGAGCGAGGTGGCCCGCGCCAATCGCTGCCGAGCTGTGTGGTCGCGCGGCCTGGGCTTCGCCACCGTCTTCGGCGACGACGCGGACCTCGACGCCGTCGAGGTCCTGTACACCTCGCTGCTCGTCCAGGCGACGCGGGCGATGGTGGTCGCCCGCCCTCCCGGTTCCGGCGCCGGCGGCCGGGGTGCGCCCTCGGGCGCGGCTACCCGATCGTTCCGGCAGTCGTTCCTGGTCGCCTACGCCCACTGCATCGGTGACCGGCTGCGACAGGTCGCAGAGGCGGCCGCGACCGAAGCCGCCGCCCGCCCGGGAGGCGACGGGCTCCTGCCGGCTCTGGCCCGCCGGGCCGGTGCCGCCGAGGCGGCGGCGGCCGCCGCCGTCCCCCACCAGAAGACGGTCTCGACCACCGGCCGCGACGCCGAAGGCTGGGCGGCCGGCCGGCAGGCGGCCGATCGCGCCGACCTGGGGACCGACGGCGTGCTCGACGCGCAGCGGGGGAGCGCGACGCCGTCATTGGGGGCGGCGTGAACGGGCCGGCGCGACACCCGGGGTTGCCGGCGGCTCGGCCGGGGGTGCGATCGTCCAGTGGCAATGCTGTCCGCCGGCCGCGACGTTCGGGCCCGGTGGTCAGAGCCGACCGGCGGCTACCTTCTGAGCCCAGGGATAGTCGGGCTTGCCGCTGGGTGAGCGTTGCACCTCCGCCACCAGGTGCAGCTCGCGGGGGACCTTGTAGCCGGCGATCTTCGCCCGGCAGTGTTCCTGCACCGAGTCCAGCGACGGTGTCGTGCCCGGCCGCGGTTGCACGACCGCCGCCACCCGCTGGCCCCAGCGCTCGTCGGGCACGCCCACCACCAGGGCGTCGTACACGGCAGGGTGCGACTTGACGGCCGCCTCGACCTCCTCGGGGAAGACCTTCTCGCCGCCCGAGTTGATCGACTGTGAACCGCGACCGAGCAGGGTCACCGAGCCGTCGGCCTCGACCCTGGCCAGGTCGCCGGGGATGACGTAGCGGGTGCCGTCGACCTCCACGAACGTCTCGGCCGTCTTGGCGGGATCGTCCAGGTACTCGAGCGGGATGTAGCCGCTGCGGGCCACCCTGCCGATGGTGCCCGAACCCGGGCCGACCGGCCGCAGGTCATCGTCGAGCACGGTCGTGCCCGTCACCGGCGTCACGGTGGGCCCGCCCTGCATGGCGGTCTTGCCCGGCTCCACCACCACGATGCCGTTGGCCCCTCCCTCCGACGAGCCGATGGCGTCGGTCATCACCAGGTTCGGGAACCGTTCGAGGAACTGGTCCTTCACCGACGGGGAGAACACGGCTGCAGTCGACGACAGGGAGATGATCGACGACAGGTCGCGGTTCTTGCTGGGCTCGTCGTCGAGCGCCTCGATCAACGGCCGGCCCATGGCGTCGCCGGTGATCATGATCGAGTTCACCCTCTCCTCCTCGACCAGGCGCCACACCTGGTGGGGGTCGAAGTGCGGCACGAGCACGACCTTATGGCCCAGGAAGCTCTGGCCCATCACGGCCCATTGGGTGGCGCCGTGCATCAGCGGAGCGATGGGCAGGAACGTGAGCTGGATGCCCAGCGCCTTGCCCCGCTCCACGAGGTCCTGTGGGGCCTCGGCCTTGTTGCCGGTCAGCAGGTCGATGCCGCCCCCCAGCGCGAACAGCACGTCCGCGTGACGCCAGACGACGCCCTTGGGCATGCCGGTCGTCCCGCCCGTGTAGAGGATGTAGCGGTCGTCACCCGAACGGGGCGCGAAGTCACGCTCAGCCGACTGCCCTGCCATGGCGTCCTCGAAGGTCTCGCCGATGACCAAACGGTGCGACACGTCGGGCAGGTTGTCGAGCACGCCGTCGACGCGATCCGTGAAGGCGGCATCGTGCACCAGCACCTTCAGGTGCGCGTTGCCGAACAGGTAGGCGAGCTCGTCCTCGACATAGCGGTAGTTGATGTTGATCCAGACAGCCCGCAGCTTGAAGACGGCCCACAGCGTCTCGATCCACTCCGCCGAGTTGACCCCGTAGATCCCGACGTGGTCGCCGGGCCCGATGCCCTCGGCGGCCAGGTGGTGCGCCAGCCGGTTGGCCCGGGCGTCCATGTCGGCGTAGGTGCGGCGCTGGTCGCCGGCCACCAGGTACTCGCGGTCGCCGAAGTGGTCGACGGCGTGCTCGAACAGATCGGCCAGGTTGAATTCCAAACGTTCCCCTCCGACGCCACTCTGAGTGCCGTTGCTAGAACACGTTACAGTTCCGCCGGCGCCGGTCGGGCGTCGAGTCGGCGGTGGTGGTGGCCGGGACGTCAACCTCGCCATGTCTGGTGGCGGATGAAGTCGTAGACGCCGGTGAAATCGGACCGGGCCTTCTCCGGTAGCTCCGACACACCGCCCAACAGCCGGGCACCCCACACGATCTCGGCGTTGTGCTCGACGACCAGCGCCGAGTGCAGCGCGTCCTCGACCGACCTGCCGATCGTGACCAACCCGTGGTTGGCCATCAGCGCCGCTGACCGATCGCCGAGCGCCGCCGCCACCACCGCCCCGAGACTGTCGCTGCCCGAGGGGTGGTATTCGCAGACCGGGACGTCGCCACCGATGTAGACGACGAACTCGTCGATGGCCGCCGGGATCGGCTGGTGGGCTACGGCGAACATCGACGCATGCTTGGCATGGCAGTGCACGACGGCACCCGCCTCGGGATGGGCCGCCAGCGCCGCCAGGTGAACCCCCTTCTCGGAGGTCGGTGATCGCTCGCCGGCGACCACGGCCCCGTCCAGGTCGACCAGCACCAGGTCCTCCAGGGCCATCGCCTCGTAGTCGAGGGACGACGGCGTGACCACGACGGTCCCGTCGTCGACGCGCCCGGAGACGTTGCCGGCGGTGCCCTCGACGATGCCGCGGCGGTACATCGCCTTGGCCGCCGCCAGCACTGCGTCCTTCACCTCGGCCAGCGGCCGGCCGTTGGGCTTGTCGTTGCCGTCGCTCATGATCGGGAGCCGTTCATGTGAGCACCTCCGGGTTGGCGCAGTGCTTGGGACGCTCACCCCGCAACACCCGCCCGATGTCGTCGGCGATCATCGCCGTGTGGTTGATCTCGGTGTCGTAGGTGGCGCCGCCTATGTGCGGCGTCAGCACCACGTTGTCGAGGCCGGCCACGGGATCGTCGACCGGCAGCTGCTCGCCTTCGAAGTGATCGAGCCCGGCCCCCGCGAGGTGCCCTGACCGGAGGGCGTCGGTGAGCGCATCGAGGTCGTGGAGAGCCGCCCGGGCCGTGTTCAGGTAGACGGACCCGGGCGCCATGGCCGCGAACTGCTCGGCGCCCATCATCCCCATGGTCTCGGGCGTGACGATCGCGTGCATCGACACCACATCGGCATCGGCCACCAGCTTGTCCAACGAGTCGTGCGTGGCCTCGGCCGCGTACGGGTCGAAGGCGATGACCCGCATCCCCAGGGCCTCCAGCCGCCAGCGCACCGCCCGCCCCACGGCGCCCAGACCGACCAGCCCGGCGGTCCTCCCGGCGATCTGCCAGGCTCGGAAGCGCTGGTAGGGGATGCTGTCGTCCCGGAACACCTCGCCCGCGCGCACGTCACGGTCGGCGGGCACCACCCGGCGGGTGACAGCCAGCAGCAGCGCCAGCGTCAGCTCGGCCACGGCGTCGGCGTTGCGGCCCGGCGTGTGCAACACCGGAATCCCGCGTGCGGTGGCGCCGGCGATGTCGACGTTGGTGGGATCTCCCCGGGTGGAGCCGATCACCCGCAGGGGCCGGTCGAGCACCGGGCCGCTGACGAAGTCGGCCTCGCACACCAGCACCGTCGCCCCGAGCGCGTCCACTCGTTCCGCCAGTGCGGCACCGTCCCAGATCCGCAGCGGGCGCTGATCGATCCACGGGTCGTACGTGACGTCGCACATCCGGCTCAGGGCGTCGAGCCCCGGTCCCCGGCAGGCCGCCGTCACCAGCGCCACCGGACGGCCCCCTCCCGCGGCGCCGCTGGCCCCGGTCGCCCTCCCCGTCGCCGCCGCGCCCTCCCGAGAATCTGACATGCGCGTCACAGTAGAGGAGCGCGCCGGCGTCCTGCGGGCTAAGGTCAAACCTGACGCTGGCGTCAGTCAGGGGAGCGACCGTGGACGAATCGCACCAGTCAGTGGGGCTGAGGGCGAGCGGACGGGAGCCCGTTGCCCGAGCGGCCCGCAGCGAAGCTGCAAGAGCGGAGAGCCTGTTCGACGACGATCCGTTCGAGGAGTTCAACCGCGCCATGGGCGCCGAGGGGGACGCCACGCCGTACCCCACGTTCGCGCGCCTGCGAGCCGAGGCACCCGTTCACCCCGGGGTCCCCGACCTCGGGGCGGTGGCCTACGACGAGGGCTCGACGTTCACCGCCTACGCGTACGACGCCGTCAACACCATCCTCGGCGACGGCGAGACCTTCAGCTCGGCCGGCTACGGCGAGGTCATGGGTGTGCTCATGGGCCGCTCGATCCTGCAGATGGACGAGCCCGAGCACCACGCCTACCGCTCGCTCGTGCAACAGGCCTTCACCCGCACCGAGATGCAACGCTGGGAGATCGAGCTGGTCGGCCCGCTGGTCAACGGCATGATCGACGAGTTCGCCGACGACCATCGCGCCGACCTCGTGCGGCAGCTGCTGTTCATGTTCCCGGTGCGGGTCATCGCCGCGCTCCTTGGCCTGCCAGAAGCCGACCTGCCGGAGTTCCACCGCCTGGCCGTCCAGCTCATCGGTGCCACGACCGTGGACTGGGACCGCGCCCTGCAGGCGTCCGCCGCCCTTCGTGAGTACTTCGCCGGCATCGTGCACGAGCGCCGCCGCCGGCCCGCCGACGACATGATCTCGGTGCTGGTTCAGGCCGAACACGACGGACAACGGCTCACCGACGAGGAGATCTTCGCCTTCTGCCGGCTGCTGCTCCCCGCCGGTGCCGAGACGACGTACCGCTCGTCGTCGAACCTGATGGTCGGCCTGCTCACCAACCCCGACCAGCTCGACGCGGTGGTGGCCGACCGCAGCCTGGTGCCGCTGGCGATCGAGGAGGGCGTCCGCTGGGAGCCGCCGTTGCTGATCATCTCCCGCACCGCAACCCACGACACGGAGGTCTGCGGCGTGCCGATCCCGGCGGGCGCCAGCGTCGTGTGCAGCCTGGGATCCGCCAACCACGACGAGACCCGCTGGCCCGATGCCGAGCGCTTCGACATCTTCCGTGAACGCCGGCCCCACATCGGCTTCGCCCACGGCCCCCACATGTGCCTCGGGATGCATCTGGCCCGCATGGAGACCCAGGTCGCCTTGGGTGCGCTCTTCGATCGCCTGCCCGGCCTGCGCCTCGACCCCGCGGCACCCGACCCCTACATCTCGGGCCGCGTGTTCCGGGCGCCACCCAGGTTGGACGTCGTCTGGGATTGAGGGCAGCGTTGGGCTGAGCGAGCCTGGAGCGAGCGGGGCCCCGAGCGGCCCGCTGCGAAGCAGCCCGAGCGGAGAGCATGTCGAGCGACACGAGCCACAACGACGCGACGGCCACCTACCGGACGGACCCGAAGCTGGCCGACGAGCTGGTCGCCACCGTGCGCGACTGGGTGCGCAAGGACGTCGTGCCCGTGGCGTCCGACTACGAGCACGAGGACCGCTTTCCCGAGCCCCTGGTCGCGCAGATGCGGGCGTTCGGGCTCTTCGGGTCGAAGGTGCCCGAGGACTACGGGGGGCTGGGTCTCGACACGGTCACGTACGCGCGGCTGATGGAGGAGCTGTCGTACGGCTGGATGTCGCTGGCCGGCGTCCTCAACACCCACACGATCCTGGTCACGCTGCTGGTGCGCCACGGGACGGCCGAGCAGAAGCGGCGCCTGCTCCCCTTGCTGGCCAGCGGCGAGGTGCGGGGGGCGTTCTCGCTCTCCGAGCCGGACGCCGGCAGCGACGCCGGCGCCATCCGCTGCAAGGCGACGCCCGACGGCGACGAGTACATCCTCGACGGCACCAAGATGTGGGTCACCAACGGCGAGCGGGCCGGCCTCGTCGCGCTCGCCGCCCGCACGCCCGAGGGCATCACCTGTTTCGTGGTCGAGAAGGATCCCGGTCCGGGATTCGGCGGCATCGCCACCAGCAAGACCATCGGCAAGCTCGGCTACAAGGGCATCGAGACCGTGGAGATGACCTACAGCGGCCACCGGGTGCCGGCGTCCGCGGTGCTCGATGGCGCCGAGGGTCGGGGGCAGGGACTGCGCTACATCCTCGGCGCACTCGAGGTCGGACGCGTCAACATCGCCGCTCGGGCGGTCGGCGTGGCGCGGGCCGCCTTCGACGCCGCCATGCGCTATGCCCACGAGCGGGAGACCTTCGGCGTGCCCATCCACAACCACCAGGCCATCCAGTTCAAGCTCGCCGACATGGCGACACGCGTCGAGGCGTCCCGGCTGCTCACCCGCAGCGCCGCCGAGAAGGTCGACGCCGGCGAGCGCGCCGACGTCGGGGCGGGTATGGCCAAGCTGTTCGCGTCGGAGACGGCGCTGGAGGTTGCGACCGAGGCCATGCGCATTCATGGTGGCTACGGCTACACCACCGAGTTCCCCGTGGAGCGCTACTACCGGGACGCGCCCCTGATGATCATCGGTGAGGGCACCAACGAGATCCAACGGATGGTCATCGCCCGGGGACTGCTGCGCCGCTGGGCCCAACGCCCCGGCTAGTGGGGAACTAGAAAACGAGCGTGCCGACCAGGGGGCCTCTGCGGCGCCAGGGCGTCGAGACCCGCGCCAAGCTGCTCGACGCCGCCGTCCCGGCGCTGGCCGAGAACGGCTACCACGCCACCCGGGTCGACGACATCGCGCGCATGGCGGGCGTGTCCCACGGCACCTTCTACCTCTACTTCTCCAACAAGGAAGACCTGTTCCGCACGCTGGCGGAGCGCTGCGCCGACGAGGCCGACGCCCTCGCCGAGTCGCTCGGTGTGGTCGATTCCGGCCCCACCGGAGTGGCCACGCTGCGGGCATGGCTGGCCGAGTTCCTCGACTTCTACCGCCGCTATGGCGTGGTGATCCGGGCCTGGGCCGAGAACCAGGTGACGGACCGGGCACTCGGCCGGCTCGGGTCCGCCTCGTTCGAGCGCATCACCACCACGCTGCAGGCCTCGATGGCCCGCGGCCCGGGCGGCGGCACCGCGGGCGACTCGCGGCGTCGGCTCGAACTGCGGTCCGTCGCGCTGCTGGCGATGATCGAGCGGTTCGCTTACGTCACCACCAGCCGCGACCTGGGGTTCGCGGACGACGTCCTGCTCGACAACCTGGCCCTGGTGGTGCACCGCGGGTTCTTCCGCCCACGATCGGTGCGTACTGCGCCACTAGCCTGACGCCCGTGTCAGGCCAGTGCTGGAGGGGGCCGGCGCGGCACCAGAGCATCGTCTCGCCGCTGCTGGGCGTCGTGGCGCTGTCGTTGGCGTGGCTGCCCGGGTGCGGAGCGGGCGACGATCCCGCCGCTCCGGGCGCAGTCGACGAGTGCGACTGGCCCATGTGGGGCCACGGGCCCGACCGCGCTTTCTCGTATCCCTGTGACACCCGCCTGTCGCCGGGCACCGTCGGCGAGCTCGAGGAGGCATGGTTCTTCAATGCCGAGGACGCCGTCACGGCCACGCCCGCCGTCGTCGACGGAACGGTGTACGTGGGCGACTGGTCGGGGAACTTCTACGCGCTCGATCTCGACACCGGCGAGCGGCGCTGGACGTTCCGGGCCCGGGTCCATCCGCGCGTGTACGCCGGGCAGATCGTCTCCTCGGCGGCCGTGGCCGATGTCGAAGGGGAGCGGACCGTCTACTTCGGCGCCGGCAACACGCTCTACGCGCTCGGCGCCGGCGACGGCGAGCCTCGCTGGGAACACCGTCTCGCACCGGGGGGTGACGACGACGATCCCCGGGAGATCGAGTCGTCGCCGGTCGTCGTCGACGGGATGGTCGTCTTCGGATCCGACGTCCACAACACCGACGACGGCACGCCGGCGGCCGTGTTCGCGCTGGATGCGGCCACGGGCGAGGAGCGGTGGACGACCACGACCGCGCCGACGGACCCGGGCCCGGTCGGTGGCCGCCCGCCGGGCGACCGGCCGACCGGTCCCGGCTGCGCCGACGTGTGGGGGTCGCCGAGCGTCGACCTCGAGCGACGCCTCGTGTTCGTCGGCACGGGCAACTGCACCACCGCCGACGGCTGGGGCAGCCACTCGGAGGCGATCCTGGCGCTCGACCTCGACTCCGGGGAGGAGCGCTGGTCATACCAGCCGCACGAGGCCAACCGCGACGACCTCGACTTCGCCGGCGCACCCAACCTGTTCGAGGTCGACGGGCGGGTCGCCGTCGGCCTCGGCAACAAGGACGGTGTCTACTACGCGGTCGACCGCGAGACCGGTGAGCCGCTGTGGGCCACCCGGGTGGCGGAGCCCGGCATCGCCCAGCCGGGCAGCGACTACTCGACCGGCGGCTTCATCGGCCCGACCGCCCTCGCCGACGGGGTCGTGGTCGGCGGCACCGCCGTCGGGGGCGCCCCCTACCTGCACGCGATCGATGTCACCTCGGGCGATGTGGAGTGGCAGCAGGACGTGGCCGGCCCCACGTATGCCGCCACCGCCGAGGCCAACGGCGTGGTGTTCATCGGCGGCACCGACTTCACCCTCCGGGCCCTCGACCTGCACGACGGCGACGTCCTGTGGGAGCGCGAGCTGAGCGGGGCCGTCTCCGGGGGCGCAGTGGTGGTGGGCGACGACGTCGTCGCCGTGGCCGGCATCCGCGCGCCCGGCGTCGACACCACCAGCGACAACAGTGGCGTGTACCGGTTCTCCCTGGGATCCGACGGCGGTGCGGCACCGTCGGCGTCGTCCGGCACGACCACGAGCACGGCACCGGACACGCCGTCCGGACCCCCTGCGTCCAACTCGCCAGAGGCGCTCGCCCAGCCATGCGTGGCGGCGGCGTGCCCGCTCGACTTCACCATCAGCACCGAGCGGGTGGGAGGCGACACCGGCACCGGGACGGTCTGGATCCAGCTCGATCCGTTCCGGGTCGAGGTCCGCGCCGAGGGTCTCGGCTCCCCTGACCGCTGGCTCCGGCCCGGCAGCCCGGCGGCGTCGGACGGTGCCACCGCCTTCGGGGTGTACCTGTCCCAGGGCACCGACAACCCCGTGGGCGGGCTGGTGTGCGTCCTCGATGCCGCCGCCGACTGCGCCGGCACCGAGAACCCGGCGCCCGGCGCCACCTACGACCGGATCAGCGTCCTGGCGGTCGACGATCCCGAGGCCCTGCCGTCGATCACCGAGGGCATCGACCGCATCGTGACCACGAACGGCCTGGACATCCCCGTAACGCCGGGAGGGTGAATGTGACGACGCACACGAAACCGCTGACGCGTGCGGTGGCGGCGATGGCGGCGATGGCCCTGGTGGCCGGGTGCAGCGGTGACAACGGTGACGATGACAGCAGTGCCGCCGACTCCGCCGACTCCGCCGCCACCGGGACCGCCGAGGCATCCGCTGCCATCGTTCTCAGCACCGAGGGCAACAACCTCAACGCCTACGAGCCCGACCCGCCGTTCCGGAAGCAGACCGTGATCCGCAC
>JBKPHE010000097.1:0-4844 GCA_046744485.1 Actinomycetota bacterium
TCGATGGAGCTGCTCGACCTGATCCAGGAGGGCAACCTCGGCCTCGAGCACGCCGTCGACAAGTTCGACTGGCGCAAGGGCTTCAAGTTCTCGACGTACGCCACCTTCTGGATCCGCCAGGCCATCGGTCGGGCGCTCGACCAGAAGGCCAGCCTGGTCCGCCTGCCCGGCGACCGCTCCGCCTCCCTGCGGGCGGCGCTCCGCCAGGCCTCGGGCGACGGTGAGGAGCTCGACGACGAGAGCGCCCGGCTCTACCGCCTGACGACCCCCACGTCACTCGATCGCCCGGTGGGCGACGACGACGGCAGCGAGCTGGTCGACCTGCTGGCAGCGGACGTGCCGACGCCTGAGCAGGTGCTGCTCGAGCGTGAGGACGAGGAAGCGCTCAACGATCTGCTCGACGTGCTCGATACGCGGGCTCGGTATGCGGTCGAGCAGCGCTTCGGCCTCACCGACGGTCGCAAGCGCAGTTACCGCGAGGTCGGTGAGGAGCTCGGTGTCACCGCAGAGGCGGCCCGCCGCCTCGTGAAGCGTGCGGTCGACGCCGTGCGCGAGGAAGCGATGGCGCGCTCGAGCGCGGCGTAACCCGCGACCAGATCCCACAACCCGAATCGTCATGCACTTCACCGGGGAGTGCCGGGTACCCGCCGCCCGGCCCCCTGTGCGCCAGCCGCCCCTATGCCGGGGCGGCTGGCGTCATTTCGTGGGGCTGCGCGAATCGCTTTGCCGGTCGCGCCGGCCCGGCGGCACGATGGTGCACCATGACCAGTGACCGGGCATCCACACTCCCGTCGACACCACTGCCGACGTGGCGCCCGGACTCCTGGCATGAGCGGCCGGCCGCCCAGCAGCCCACCTGGCCTGACGAGCCGGCGCTCGATCACGCTCTGAAACACCTGGCCACCGTGCCGCCCCTGGTGTTCGCCGGCGAGGCCAGGGCACTGACGTCCCAGCTCGCCGAAGTAGCGGAGGGCAAGGCCTTCCTGCTGCAGGCGGGCGACTGCGCCGAGTCGTTCGATGCGTTCTCGGCCGACGCCATCCGCGACAAGCTCAAGGTGATCCTGCAGATGGCGGTGGTGCTCACCTATTCGACCGGCGTCCCGGTCATCAAGGTGGGGCGCATCGCGGGTCAGTTCGCCAAGCCCCGCTCGGTCGCGTTCGAGGAGGTGGGCGACCGCGAGCTGCCGGCGTTCCGCGGCCACATGGTCAACGACAGCGCCCCCAACGAGGCCGCCCGAACCCCGGATCCCGACCGCCTCCTGCAGGCCTACCACCAGTCGGCCGCCACGCTGAACCTCCTGCGGGCGTTCACGAAGGGCGGGTTCGCGGATCTGTCACGGGTCCACCAGTGGAACCAGGAGTTCGTGGCGTCGAGCCCCGAGGGCCGGCGCTACGACCGGGTGGCCGACCACATCGACCGGGCACTCCGGTTCATGGCGGCCTGTGGCATCGACACAACGAGCCAGCCGAGCCTGCACGAGGTCGACTTCTACACCAGCCACGAGGCGCTCATCCTCGGCTACGAGGAGGCGTTGACCAGGCGTGACTCCCTCACCGGCGACTGGTACGACTGCTCGGCGCACATGCTCTGGATCGGCGAGCGTTCCCGGCAGATCGACGGCGCCCACGTGGAGTTCCTGCGGGGCGTGGGCAACCCCCTGGGCTGCAAGCTCGGTCCCACCACCAGCGCCGAGGAGGTCCTGGCGCTCTGCCAGGCGCTCAACTCCGAGAGGGTCTCCGGTCGCCTCACGCTCATCCCCCGGATGGGGGCGAACGCGGTGGCCCGCCGGCTGCCCCCGCTGCTGGCGGCTGTGCGCGACGCCGGGCACCCCGTGGTCTGGGCCTGCGATCCCATGCACGGCAACACGTTCACCTCCGCCACCGGCCGCAAGACCCGCGACTTCGACGCCGTCTTGGCCGAGATCGCCGGCTTCTTTGCCGCCCACTGGGCCGAGGGCACCTGGCCCGGCGGGGTCCACATCGAGCTGACGGGCGAGGACGTGACCGAGTGTCTGGGGGGTGGCGACGCCTTGGGTCACGCCGACCTTGACGACCGCTACGAGACCATGTGCGACCCCCGGCTCAACGGCCGCCAGTCGATCGACCTCGCCTTCCGGGTGGCCGAACTGCTCGACCAGCGCTGAACGCGCCTCCACTCGCCAGGCGCCCGCCGCGAAATGTTGACAGAGCCACTCGGGTTTCGATTGACTGGGTTCCCGGTACCTGACTGAACTACTCATATTCCTCAGGAATTGGGTGGCCGGCCGGGCACCGCCGCCAGCCGAGATCGGAGCACCCATGGGCCAGCGAGAGATCGATCCAGCCCAGCTCGTCGACGCCGACAAGTTCGAGGCCATCCTCGGCCAGTACCTCGCCGGTGACATCGAGGAGGATGCCTTCCGCATCTTCCGGCTCAACAACGGCATCTACGGTCAACGCCAGGGCGGGCACAACCAGATGGTGCGGGTGAAGGTTCCCTGGGGTGGGCTGCTGCCCGACCAGCTCGACCTCATGGCCGACATCGCCGACCGGTATTCCCGCGGCTGGGGCCACATCACCACCCGCCAGAACGTGCAGTTCCACTTCGTGCAGCTCGAGCGAGTGCCCGAGCTCATGCGGCTGCTCGGCACCGTGGGACTCACCTCCCGGGAGGCGTGCGGAGACACGGTCCGGAACGTACAGGGCTGCCACCTGGCGGGCGCCTGCCCCTACGAGGTGCTCGACATCACGCCATGGGCCGAGGCGACGTACCGGCACTTCGTGCGCAACCCCCTCTCGCAGCGCCTGCCCCGCAAGTTCAAGATCAACTTCTCGGGGTGCGCCACCGACTGCGGCCAGGCCATGTTCAACGACATCGGCGTGATCGGCACCACCCGCACCCGCGAAGACGGCGGCGTTGAGCGGGGCTTCCGGGTGTTCGTCGCCGGCGGCCTGGGCGCCAACCCCCACCCGGCGCTCGCCCTGGAGGACTTCACGCCCCGCGAGGAGCTGATGCCCACCCTCGAGGCGATCCTGCGGGTGTTCAACAACCACGGCAACCGCGACAACAAGCTCCGCGCCCGGATGAAGTGGCTGGTCGACACCATGGGCTGGGAGGAGCTCCAGGGCCGCATCGTCAAGGAGCGGCGGCTGCTGCTCGGCTCGTCCTCGTGGCCCGGCGGCCTCCCGGACGAGGTGGAGAAAGCGGGCGACGCCGCCGCCGGCGTGGCGGCCGGCGTGGTGCCCACGCCCATCGGCCACGGCACGCCCGTGCAGATCACGCGACGCACCAGCAGCTTCGAGAGCTGGGACGACAGCAACGTCGTCAGGGGTGCGGCCAAGGGGACCGTGTCCGCCATCGCCTATGCCCGACTGGGCGACGTGACCAGCGAGCAGTTCCGGGCCCTGGCCGCGATCCAGCGAGAGCTCGGGCTCGAGGTGCGGCTCACCAACCGCCAGAACGTCGCCCTCCGGGGGCTCAGCGAGGACCAGCTCCCGGGCCTGTACGAGCGGCTCGAGGCGATCGGCATGGCCCAACCTGGCGCCGAGCTGGCGCGCGACGTCGTCGCCTGCCCGGGTGCCGATACCTGCAACCTGGCAGTGACCCAGAGTCGGGGCCTCGGCGCCGCCATCGGCGCCCGGCTCGAGGAGGAGGGTCTGGCCGAGCTCGGTGGCCTGCGCGTCAACATCTCCGGCTGCACCAACAGCTGCGGCCAGCACCACACCGCGGACATCGGCTTCTTCGGCGTCGAGCGGCGAGCCCATGGCCGGTCCGCTCCCGGCTACCAGATGCTCCTGGGTGGCTACGTGGGCCAGGAGAAGGTCCACTTCGGCGACAAGGCGCTCCGGCTGCCGGCCATGGAGGCGCCTGAGGCCACGGTGCGGGTCGTGCGGCGGTTCGCCGACGAGCGGCGGGCCGGCGAGTCCTTCCGGGAATGGATGGACCGGGCGGGTGGCGCCAAGGCCATCGCCGCCGAGCTCAAGGAGCTCGACGAGTTCCCCACGCCCGAGGACGGGCCCGAGTTCTATGTCGACTACGACGAGACGGGGCCCTACGAGGCCGAGGTCGGAGTCGGCGAATGCGCGGGCGTGTGAGCGGACCGAGCGGGCAGAACCGGCTGAGCATGTCGAACGCGCTGGGGATACGCAGATGAGCTTCCTGGTCGAACCGCCGGCCCTGCCAGTCCCCCAGCTCCACGACGAAGAGCTGGCCGAGCTCAACGCGGAGTTCGAGCGGCTGCCGGCACCGAAGATCATCCAGTGGGCGGTCGACATCTACTCGCCCCACCTCTGCCTGGCGGCGTCGATGCAGGACGCAGTCCTCATCGATCTCGCCACCCGGGTCGATCCCGGCATCGAGGTCGTGTTCATCGACACCGGCTACCACTTCCCCGAGACGCTGGAGACCGTGGAGGTGGTGCGTAGGCGCTACGGCCTCAACCTCCGGATGATGACCGTGACGCCCCACGCCGAGGAGCTGTGGAAGGTCGACCCGGAGAGCTGCTGCTCGGCGGTAAAGGTGGGCCAGCTCGACCGGGCGCTGGCCGGCAAGGCGGCGTGGATGAGCGGGCTGCGCCGCGACGAGGCCGCCGGCCGGGCGGGAACCCCGATCGTCGCCCGCGACCTGCGGGGCCTCGTGAAGATCAATCCGCTGGCCACCTGGACCGACCTCGACGTGCAGGGCTACATCGCCGACCATGACGTGCCGGTAAACCCGTTGTTGCACCAGGGCTACACATCGATCGGCTGCCAGCCGTGCACGCAGCCGCCCGTCGATCCCGACGACCCGCGCTCGGGCCGCTGGGCGGGTCACGGCAAAACCGAGTGCGGCATCCACATGTAGCTTCGAGGGGGGAGGGAAACCC
>JBKPHE010000133.1:0-27762 GCA_046744485.1 Actinomycetota bacterium
GTCACCCGCGACAACTTCGGCATCGTCCCCGCCCAGGTGGCAGGGGCCGCGTTGCTGATCGGCTACATCCTCACGGTGGCGGTGTCTGTGGCGGCCGGCAGCGCCGCGCTCAGCTCGTCGATCAGCGCGCTGGCGCCGTGGCGGGTGCCGATCTCGCTGGCGTTCATCGCCCTGATCGCCTTCGGCAACCTGCGGGGCGTGCGGGAGTCGGGGCGCATCTTCGCCGCCCCCACGTTCTTCTTCATGGCCAACATGGCCGTGCTGCTGGGCCTGGGCGTGGTTCGCCACTTCACCGGCGACCTTGAAGTCGTCGGTGAGCACCTGGAGGGCATGGTCGAGTTCGGCAACCACGACGCCGGCCTGCTGGCGGCCGGCAGCGCGTTCGTGCTCGCCAAGGCGTTCGCATCCGGGGGCGCCGCCGTCACCGGCGTGGAGGCGATCTCCAACGGCGTGCCCGCCTTCCGCAGGCCCGAGTGGCGCAACGCCCGCCAGACGCTGGTGGTCATGGGCAGCGGCCTGGCGGTGATGTTCCTGGGCCTGTCGTTCCTGGCGTCCAAGGTCGAGGTCGCCCCGTTCGAGGACGGCACGCCGACGGTGCTCGCCCAGATCGGCGAGGCCGTCTACGGCCAGGGGTCGGGGGGCGAGGTGATGTCGAGTGTGCTCAACGTCGCCACCATGCTCATCCTGGTGCTGGCGGCCAACACCGGTTTCGCCGACTTCCCGCGGCTGGCGAGCCTGCAGGCGGGCGACAGCTTCCTTCCCCGCCAGCTCACCAGGCGCGGCCATCGCCTGGTGTTCTCCAACGGCATCATCGCCCTGGCCAGTGCCGCCGCCGTCCTTGTGGTGCTCACTGGCGCCGAGGTGACACGGCTGATCCCGTTGTACGCCATCTCGGTGTTCACCGGGTTCACGCTGTCGCAGTCGGGCATGACCAAGCACCACCTGCGCAAGCGCGAGAAGGGGTGGGTAGCCGGCCTCCTCGCCAACGGCGTCGGTGCCGTCCTGTCGGGCGTGATCGTGCTCATCGTCGTGATCACCCGGTTCCCCGACGCCTGGCCGATCCTGCCGATCATGCCGGTGTTCGTGATGATCCTGCTCCGGCTCAATCGCCAGTACGAGCGGGAGCGAAGCGCGCTCGAGCACGACGTGCCTGCCGCCGCCACCGCGCCGATCCTGCACCGGCACGTCGTGATGGTCTTCGTCGACCGCCTCGACCTGGCCGCGGCCCGCGCCATCCAGTACGCCCGCACCCTCACGCCCGACGAGCTGCGGGCCGTGCACTTCGTGGTGGATGACGACGCCGCCGCCCGCCTGGCCGCCGAGTGGCGGCGGCTGGGGCTGTCACGGGTGCCGCTGGAACTGGTCGCGGCCCCGGACCGGCGCCTGACCCGCACCGCAGTCGAGCACGTCGCCCGCGAACTGTCGGACGGCGAGACCGAGGTGTCGGTGCTGCTGCCCGACCGCAAGTACAACGGGCTCTGGCACCGCATCCTCCACGACCGGACCGCCGAGGCCATCCAGGCCGAGGTGTCGAAGCTCCCCCACGCCAACGTCACGACCGTGCCCTTCCACTTCGACGTCTGGATGTCGGAGGAGACGCTGGCGATGGCGCCGCCGGTCCACCGGGGCCGCATCGCCGAAGGCAGCGACGAGACGGCAGCGGCGGCGCAACGACAACCGCACGACGACGTGTCCACGGTGACCGCCATCGAGGCGGTGCGCTGGCGGGACCGCGTGCGCGTGCGGGGCCAGGTCCGGTCCATCCGGGTGGCGCCGCAGCGCGATGTCGCCACCCTCGAGTGCGTCATCGACGACGGCACCGGCACCCTGTTGGCGGTGTTCCTGGGCCGCCGGGAGCTGGCGGGGGTCAACGTCGGCAGCCGCATCGAGCTGGTCGGCACGGCCGGCGTCCACCAGAACCGCCTGGCCATCCTCAACCCCAGCTACCAGCTCATCACCACCGCAACCAACTGACCGACCCGCGCGGCAGACTCGGGGGGTGGACGTCATCGGGGCTCTCGCCGCCGACCTGCGAGACGCGCTGACACCCGACCGGGTGCGGACCGAGGGCGTCGAGCTGGGCCTCTACGGGCGCGACGCCTCGGTGATGACCGGGGCGGCCGCGGTGGTGTGCTTCCCCCTGACGACCGACGAGGTGGCAGCTGCCGTGCGGATCGCCCGCCGCCACGGGCGCCCGTTCGTGGCCCGGGGTTCGGGGACGGGCCTCGCCGGCGGCGCGGTGCCCGTGGGCGACCCGGTGGTGATCGTGACCACCAAGATGGACCGGATCCTGGAGGTCGACCCGGTGGACCGGGTGGCCTGGGTGCAGCCAGGGGTCATCAACCTGGACCTCACCCGGGCGCTGGCCCGGCACGGGCTCCACTTCGCGCCCGACCCGTCGAGCCAGCAGGCGTGCACCATCGGCGGCAACGTGGCCAACAACTCCGGCGGGCCGCACTGCCTGGCCTACGGCGTGACCAGCGCCCACGTCCTGGCGGTGGAGGTCGTCCTGGCGGACGGGTCGGTGGCCATGCTCGGCGGCCTCGACCCCGAGCCCGCCGGGCTCGACCTCCGGGGCGTGTTCGTGGGGAGCGAGGGCACGCTCGGCATCGCCACGCGCATCGCGGTGCGCCTCACGCCCGACCCGCGGGCGGTGGCCACCCTGCTCCTCGACTTCGAGTCGGTCGACGACGCGGCCGAGACGGTGAGCGGCATCATCGCCGGAGGGCTGCTGCCTGCGGCCCTCGAGATGATGGACAGGCGGATCACCCGGGCGGCCGAGGAGTTCGTCCACGCCGGGTACCCGACCGACGCCGCCGCCGTGCTGCTGGTCGAGATCGACGGCCTCCCGGCCGGCGTGCATGCCGGCGTCGAGCAGGTGCGGGCGGTCGGCTCGGCGCACGGCGCCCGGACCGTGCGGGTGGCGGCCGACGACGCCGAGCGGGCCCTGCTGTGGAAGGGCCGCAAGTCGGCGTTCGGTGCGGTCGCCCGGCTGGCGCCCAATTACTACCTGCACGACACGGTCGTCCCCCGCACCCGGCTGTGCGAGGTGCTCACGCAGGTCTACGCCATCGCCGAGCGCCACGACCTCGGGGTGATGAACGTCTTCCACGCCGGCGACGGCAACCTCCACCCCCTGCTGCTGTTCGACGCCCGCGAGCCGGGCGTGATGGAGCGCGTCCACGCCGCCGGCGAGGAGATCGTCCAGGTGTCGCTGGATGCCGGCGGCGTGCTGTCGGGCGAGCACGGGATCGGCCTCGAGAAGCGCGACCTCATGCCGCTTTTGTTCGGCCCCGACGACCTGGACGCCCAGGCCCGGTTGCGCGAGGCGTTCGACCCCGACGGCGTGGCGAACCCCACCAAGATCCTGCCGGCGGGCAGCCGCTGCGGCGACCTGCAGAGCGTGCCGGAGGGCGTGTGGGTGTGAGGCCAGTGACGACGGGCGCCGTCGACGCCTTCGCCGCCGAGGTGGGCCCGCCCGACGCCGGTCCGGTCACCGCCGTCGGCGGGCGAACGCAGTGGGCCGCCGGTGGTGTCGTCGCCCAGGAGGCCCGTGAGGTGCGGGCCCCGGCGGGCATCGTGGCCGTCGAGGCCGCCGACATGACCGTTCGGGTCGGGGCCGGAACCACGGTGTCGGAGCTCGACGCGGCTCTGGCGGAGGTCGGCCAGACCGTGGCGATGCCGGCCTGGGACGGTGCGACGGTGGGCGGCGTCTTGGCCGTGGGCCACAGCGGGCTCCGGCGGCTCGGGTGGGGACCGGTGCGGGACGTGCTGCTCGAGGCCCGGGTGGTATCGGCGGACGGACGGGTCGTGAAGGCCGGTGGGCCGACCGTGAAGAACGTCTCCGGTTACGACCTGTGCCGGCTGCTGGTGGGCTCGCTGGGCACGCTCGCGCTCACCGCCGAGGTGGTCCTGCGCACGCGCCCCCTGCCGCCGGTCGAACGGTGGCTGGCGGGCGAAGCAGACCCGTTCGCCCTGGTCGAACGGCTCTATCGGCCGGCGGCGGTTCTCTGGGACGGGACGACGACGTGGGTGCTGCTCGACGGCCATCCCGACGACGTGGCGGCGCAGTCGGCGCTCGCCGGCCTTGCCGCCGTCGACGGTCCACCCGGTCTGCCGGGCCCGCATCGCTGGTCGCTACGCCCGTCGGAGCTGCCGGCGCTCGGCGCCAGCCCGGAGCGCGGGCCGGGACGGTTCGTGGCCGAGGTCGGCGTCGGCGTCGTCCACGCCGAGCGGCCGTCCCCACCCCGCCCGATCGACCGCCACGTCGTCGAGCTCCACCGGCGGATCAAGGCGGTCTTCGACCCCCGCGGCCGCCTCAACCCGGGCCGCGACCCGTTGGCCGCCACCGCGACGGAGGCGGCGTGACGGACGGGCCGGCACCCACCCGGATCGACCTCGGGATCGTGGACGACGAGCTGGCATGTTGCGTCGCCTGCGGGCTGTGCCTGCCGCACTGCCCGACCTACCGGGTGACGGGCGAGGAGGCGCTGTCGCCCCGCGGCCGGATCGCAGCGATGCGCCAGGTGCAGTGGGAGGGCGCCGAGCCCGACGAGGCGTTCGTGCGATCGATGGCCACCTGCGTGCAATGCCGGGGCTGCGAGACCGCCTGCCCGTCGGGCGTCCCCTTCGGCCACCTGATCGAGGACACCAAGGCAAACCTGCCGCGGAAACGGTGGCCCCAGCAACCGATCCCGCGGCAGGAATCGCTCGTGCGCCTCGGGTTCCGCACCCTCGGCCACCACCGGCTGCTGCTCGCGGGATCCTCGCTCCTGGGCCTTGCCCAGCGCCTGCGCCTGCTGCCGCGGCGCCTGTCCCGACGGCTCGGGCTACCGGACCGGATGCCGGTGCGCCGACCGGCCGAGCTCCGCGCCTCGGGCAGCGACGTGTGGCTGTTCACCGGCTGCGTCATGGACGCGTGGATGCGCGACGTCCACGCCGACGTGCAACGAGTGATCGAGGCGACCGGCGCGGGCGTGGCGCTGCCCGGTGGCGACGCGGCCTGCTGCGGAGCCCTGGCGCTCCACGCCGGCCTGCGGTCCGATGCTCGCGCACTGGCGGAACGCACCATGCGGGCGTTCCCCGGGGACGCCCGGATCCTGGTCGACGCCGCCGGCTGCGGGGCGATGCTCAAGGACTACGGCCACCTGGTCGGCACCCCGGAGGCCGAGGCCTTCGGCGCCCGGGTGCGCGATGTCCACGAATGGCTGGCCGAGCGCATGGAGCGGATGCCACCGGCGGCGGGCGGCGATCGTCCGGCCGTCGCCGTGCAGGACCCCTGCCACCTGCGCCACGTCCAGCGCGTCCACCAGGCAGTGCGGACCGTGCTGGCCCCGTACGCCGACGTCGTCGAGCTCGACGACGAGGGCCTGTGCTGCGGTGCCGGCGGGGCGTACGCCCTGAGCCAACCCGAGCTGGCCAGCGCCATCCGAGAGCGCAAGGTCGCTGCCATCACCCGCTCCGGCGCACCCATCGTCGCGTCGGCCAACCCGGGCTGCGCCCTGCACCTCCGCGCAACCGGAGTCGTCGAGGCGGTCCATCCGTGCCAGATCGTCGCTCGGCGGCTGGCGCGTGGCCGCGGTCAGCCCGTCGCCGCCACCGGTGCCTCCCGCACCGCCGGCCCGCCGAGGTCGTAGATCCGGTAGGCGTGCTGAATGACCGGCTGCGCCACGTTGCGCACCCGGATGCCGCCGGGCGTCACCCCCCGCTCGCTGCCGTTGTGGGCGTGGCCGTGGATGACCAGGTCGGCCCCCGCGGTGTCGATGGCTTCCGCCAATAGGTGGCTACCAAGGAAGGGATAGATCTCCAGGCGCTCGCCCCGGAGCGTCTCTGGCACGGGCGCGTAGTGCAGAAGCGCGATGACCCGATCGGCGCACGGTCGCACCTCCACCAGGGCGTCGTGCAGGCGAGCGGCCTCGCGCCTGGTCTCCTCCACGAACGCCTTCATGGCCGGCTCGCCGAACGCGGTGGCGTTGGCGCCGGCGAACCCGCCACCGAAGCCCTTGGCGCCGGCGATCCCGACGGTCGTGCCGTCAACGGTGACGATGGTGGCGGCGCCGTCGAGCACCACGACTCCCACGTCCCCGAGGAGCCCGACGACCTCGGCGGTCCGCCCGGCGTGGTGGTCGTGGTTCCCCAGGACGGCGACGATGGGGATCTCCACCGCCGCGTCCCGAAGTTCTCGCGTCAGCACCTGGGCCTCGACCGGCTCGCCGCAGCGCGTGAGGTCGCCGCCCAGCAGCAACAGGTCCGCCCGCTCGTTGAGGTGCTGCAGCCCGGCCGCCACCCGACCGACCGAGTCCAGGCCCACGTGGATGTCGGCGACGGCGGCCACGCGGGTCACGTGAGCTCCTCGACAGTCCCGTCCTCGTCGGCCGAGAGGACGGTCATCTCGTTCACCACCTCATAGCCATCGGCGAGCTCGGCCACGACCTCCGCGATCGACGTCCGCTGCGCCGGGGTGGCGGCCGTACCGGTGAGCACCACGCGATCGCCGGCCACCTGCACGTCGACCCCCAGCTCGCGAGCCCGGGGGTCGGTCGCGAGGACGTCCTGGATGTGATGGACCAGGTACTCCTGGGGTTCGGTCATGTCCCGCGGCTTCCCCTCCGCGGAGTCCGGTAACCCGGCCGGGATCGGCTCAGCCGCCGCCGACCCAGCGCCGCCGCGCCTCGTCGTCGTACGTGGAGAAGAACCCGGTCAGGTCCTCCACCATGCGGTCGAACGACTCGGCCGCGAACAGAATCGGCTGGTAGCGGGTGATGTCGTACTCGAGCGTGCCCATCCGGGCGATGTCCCAGGGCCTGATCTCGGCGGTGCGGAACTCCTCGATCTCACCGTACGACGACAGCAACCCGGCGCCGTAGGCCTTGAGCTCGCCGTCCTCGTGCACCACGCCGAACTCGAGCGTGAACCAGAAGACCTTGGAGAAGAAGTCCAGCGCAGCGTCGCTGGCCGCCCTGACCGAGGCCTTGCCGGCCTCCTCGTAGAGTTCGGCAAAGACGGGGTTGGCCAGCATGTTGGCGTGACCGATGATCTCGTGCACGATGTCGGGCTCGGGCGTGTAGAAGGGCACCGAGTGGTGGCGGATGTACTGCGTGGACAGGAATGTCCGGCGGGCGAGGGCCCCGTAGAACACACGGGTCGGCACCAGTCCCGGCACCGGCTCGATGTGGAACCGGCCCAGGGCGTGCACCCGCTCGTCGACCTCACGCAGCTGCGGCATGCGGTCGGTCGGCAGCGTCAGCGCCGCCGCGCCCTCCAGGTAGGCGCGACAGGCGTAGCGCTGATGCTTGCGCCCGAGCTCATGGGAGACGAGGCGCCACACCTCGTCCTCCTCGGGGGTGTAGGTGACGTCCGGGATCGGGTCGCCGCTCTGATAGTGGGCGCCGACGTCGGCGATGGCCCCGCGACGCGCCCGGTACTCGGGATCCGAGAATCCGGGATGGTCCTCGGGCAGCTCCGCCGGCGCCGTTGCCGTCACGTCGCTCTTCATGGCTTCATGCTCCTCCTCGGTACTGCGATCTTCAACGAGCGCGCGGACGTCGCAACGGTCCGTGGTGACCGAGGCATCCGCCGACCGCGGCCAGATCGACACACTCCGTAATCGAACTGTCGCAACCTCGTCGCCTTGCCGTGCGTGAATAGCGGGTACTCCTCGACGGCGGAAAGGTGACAAGACGTAATGAGCGAGATCCTGATCATCGGGCTGGTGGCGATCGTGGTGGTGATCGCAATGGCCGGGCTCCTCGGACGGCTGGTCGGTCTCGACGACCTCCCGGCGGTCGGCGAGAGCGACCTATAGAGGGGGAACGAGGCCCCGGCATCCCGCCGGCGGGTCTGGTGGAACCAGATTCGCCGGCGGGTTCGCGTCCGGGCACCCGTCAGCGGCACGGCTTCCGCTCCCCTACTCCGACAGCACCCGTCGCGCCGCCGCCGCGATGTCGTCCACCTGGGGCAGGATCGCCGTCTCCAGCTCTGGGGCGTAGGCGACGTGGCATTCCTGGGCGCCGACCCGCCCGACCGGCGCGTCGAGCCGCCAGAACAGCTCGTCCGACACCCACGCCGAGATCTCCGCGCCGAAGCCGGCCCGCACCACGTCCTCGTGCACGACCAGCAGCCGCGCCGTGCGGCTCACCGACTCGCCCACCATCTCCTCGTCCCAGGGCACGAGCGTGCGTAGGTCGACGACCTCGATCGACGCGCCGTCGGCCTCCGCCAGCCGCTCGGCGGCCTGCCGTGACCGCTCGACGGTCGCGCCCCAGGTGACGATCGTGAGATCCGATCCCCGCGTCACGTAGCGGCCGCGACCGAACGGCACCACGTAGTCGGGGCCGGGGAAGGGTTCCCGGGTGTAGGGCTGGCGCAGCAGGTGCTTGTGCTCCAGGAACAGCACGGGGTCCTCGCACCGGAACGCCGCCCGCAGCAGGCCGGCGGCGTCGCTAGCCCGCGACGGGAAGGCGACCAGCAGACCGGGGATGTGGGCGAAGATCGACTCCCCCGACTGGCTGTGCCAGATCGCCCCGCCCTGCAGGTAGCCGCCGATGGGGACCCGCATCACCATGGGGCACGTGAAGGCACCGTTCGACCGCCAGCGGATCGTGGCCGCCTCGCTGCGGATCTGCTGCATGGCGGGCCAGATGTAGTCGAAGAACTGGATCTCGGGCGCCGGCCGCAGCCCCCGCACCCCCTGGCCGACCGCCCGGCCGATGATGTTCGCCTCGGCCAGCGGGGTGTTGTAGCAGCGGGCCCGCCCGAAGCTGCGCTGCAGCCCATGGGTGGTGCCGAACACGCCGCCCTTGCCCTCGACCTCGGCCAGGATCGCCTCCCGGGCGTCGGCCACGTCCTCGCCGAACACCCGGATCCGCTCGTCGGCCTCCATCACGTCGTGCAGCGCCCGGCGAATCGCCTCCCCCATCGCCACCGGCTCGCCGTCGGTGGGCGGGTCGCCGGGGTCGGCGATCTCGGGCAGCGCCACCACGTGGTCGAGGACCGTCTTCATGTCGGGCCGCCGCGCCGCGCACGCCGCCTTGGCGGCGTCGGCGACGATGCGCCGAGCCTCGTCCCGGATGCCACGGGCCTCGTCGGCGGTGAGCAGGCCACCCTCGATCAGGGCCCGCTCGAAGTTGTCGATGGGGTCGTGCGCGAGCTCCCACTCGATCTCCTGCGGGACCCGGTACTTGCTCTGCGTGTCGGCCGCCGAGTGGGAATAGGGCCTGGTCACGCGGGCGTGGATCAACCCCGGGCCGACGCCGGCCCGGACCTGGGTCACCACCTTGCGTGCCGCGCGGCGGACCGCGAAGTAATCGGTGCCGTCGACCGACCGCACCTGCAGTCCGGCGAACCCCCGGACCAGCTCGTTGATCGGCGCCGGGGACTGCTCGGACGCCGGCACCGAGATGGCGTAGCCGTTGTCGGCAACCAGGAACAGCACCGGCAGGTGCTCCACGCACGCGGTGTTGAGGCTCTCCCAGAACTCGCCCTCCGAAGTGGCCCCTTCGCCCAGGCTGACATAGGTGACCTCGTCACCATGGGCCGTGAGGCCCAGTTGCGGACGGCGCACGATGTAGCGCCCGGCCTCGGCGCAGCCGACCGCGGGGATGCATTGGCTGCCGGTGGGGCTCGACTGGGTGACGACGTTGAACGGCTTGTAGCCCCAGTGGGCGGGCATCTGGCGGCCGCCCGACGCCGGATCGTCGGCAGACCCGACCGCCTGCAGCAACACCTGCTCGGCGGTCATGCCGAGGCCGAGCATCAGGGCGAGGTCGCGGTAGTACGGAAAGAACCAGTCGTAGCCCGGCCGCAGCTCATGGGCCAGCGCCAGTAGCAGCGCCTCGTGGCCCGCCCCGGAGATCTGGAAGAACACCCGGCTCTGCTTCTGCAGGGCGATCTCGCGGTCGTCTATGGCCCGCGACACGCACGCCTGCAGGAGGTCGTGGCGCAGCTCGTCGGCGGGATGGGCATCGACGCCACCGCCCTTGGGCCTGGCGTGAGTGGATCTCGACCCGTTCTCGGTCACGAACCTACCCGTACCCGCAGGATGGGCCTTTGCCTCCCTACCGCCCTTGGCCCTCCCACCGCCCTTGGCTTTCCTGCCGGCCCCTGCCGCCTTCGCCGCGGCCTTGGCCGCTCGCTTCCTCGCCTTGGCCTCGGCCTTGGCCCGCTTCTTGGCATCCTTCCTGGCCTTGCGCTTTGCCGTACGGGCCACCCCGATGTCGATCACCTGCGACTTGGCACCCATGCGTCACCCCCTGGGCGATCCGTCGAGTGTCACGGTCAGATGGTCCCACATCTGCACAGCCCAATGGGGACGCTGGTGCGCGATCTGCTCGCCGCAGTCAATGCTGCATGACGCATCGGCCGGGCCCGGGGGGAGCCGGACCCGGCCCTCGTGGCACCTGCGTTAGACGTTGCGGCGGTAGCGGCCACCGACCTCGAACAGGGCGTCGCTGATCTCACCCAGCGAACACACGCGCACGGCGTCCATGAGCACGGCGAACAGGTTGTCGCCGGCCAGCGCGGCGCGACGCAGCCGGTCGAGCATGGCCGGGCGCTCCTGGGCGTGGCGCGACTTGAAGTCGTCGAGGCGGCCGATCTGCCGCTGTTTCTCGTCCTCGGTCGACCGCGCCAGCTCGAGGGGCCGGCCACCGCCCCCGGAGGGTTCGCCCGGGGTGGCGTCGGGGGCCAGGAAGGTGTTGACCCCCACGATGGGCAGCGATCCGTCGTGCTTGCGCTGTTCGTACAGCATCGACTCGTCCTGGATCCGGCCGCGCTGGTAGCCGGTCTCCATGGCGCCGAGCACGCCGCCCCGCTCGGCCAGCCGGTCGAACTCGGCCAGGACGGCCTCTTCCACCAGGTCGGTGAGCTGGTCGATGATGAACGAGCCCTGGTTGGGGTTCTGGTTGCGAGCCAGCCCCCACTCCTGGTTGATGATCTGCTGGATCGCCACCGCCCGTCGCACCGACTCGGCGGTGGGGGTGGTGATCGCCTCGTCGTACGCGTTGGTGTGCAGGCTGTTGCAGTTGTCGTAGACGGCGATGAGGGCCTGCAGGGTGGTGCGGATGTCGTTGAACGACATCTCTTGGGCGTGCAGCGACCGGCCCGAGGTCTGGATGTGGTACTTGAGCTTCTGGCTGCGCACGTCGCCGGCATAGAGGTCCCGCACGGCGATCGCCCAGATCCGCCGGGCCACCCGGCCCAGGACGGCGTACTCGGGGTCCATCCCGTTGGAGAAGAAGAAGCTGAGGTTGGGGGCGAACTCGTCGATGTGCATGCCCCGGGCCAGGTACGCCTCGACGTACGTGAAGGCGTTGGCCAGGGTGAACGCGAGTTGGCTGATGGGGTTCGCCCCGGCCTCGGCGATGTGGTAGCCGGAGATCGACACCGAGTAGAAGTTGCGGACCCGGTGCTCGACGAACCACTGCTGGATGTCGGCCATCATCCGCAGGGCGAACTCGGTGGAGAAGATGCAGGTGTTCTGGCCCTGGTCCTCCTTGAGGATGTCGGCCTGCACGGTGCCCCGCACGTTGGCCAGCACCAGGGAGCGGATGTTGGCGGCCTCCTCGTCGTCGGGCGGCCGCCCCTGCTCGGCCTCGAACGCCGCCAGCCGCTGGTCGATGGCGGTGTTGAAGAACATGGCCAGGATGGTGGGCGCCGGCCCGTTGATCGTCATCGACACCGAGGTGGCGGGGTCACACAGGTCGAACCCGTCGTAGAGCACCTCCATGTCGTCGAGCGTGGCGATCGATACGCCCGAGTTGCCCACCTTGCCGTAGATGTCGGGCCGCTCGTCCGGGTCGAAGCCGTAGAGCGTCACCGAATCGAATGCGGTCGACAGGCGGGTCGCCGGCTGCCCGGCCGACAGCAGGTGGAAGCGCCGGTTGGTGCGGAAGGCGTCGCCCTCACCGGCGAACATCCGTGTGGGGTCTTCACCCTCGCGTTTGAAGGCGAAGACCCCACCGGTGAACGGGAACCGTCCGGGAAGGTTCTCGTTCCTCAACCAACGCAGCAGCGTGCCCTCGTCGTCGGCCAGGCTCCGAGGGAGCGCCACCCTGGGGACATGCGTGCCCGACAGCGATACGTCCGTGACCGACGTGCGGATCTCGCGGTCGCGCACGGTCACCACGTGCTCGTCGCCGGAGTAGGCCTCGACCGTGGCCGGCCAGTCGTCGAGCAGGGCGTGCGACTCGGCGTCCAGGGCCCGCTCGGCGTCCTCGAGCAAATCGTCGACATCGGCTGTGGCCGACCCCGCCTCCGCCAGCAGGTCGCGGGTCGTGCGCAGCGCCTGGCCGCGGCGGGCCGCGACCGCCTGCTCGTCGGTGTGGCGGTGGTAGTGCCGGACCGTCTCCGCCACGTCGGCCAGGTAACGGCTGCGGGCGGGCGGCACGATGGCGGCGATCCTGGTCGGCACCCGGCCCTCGACCGGCGTCAGGACCCCACCCCCCGTGGCCAGCCCGTGCTCGCCGAGGAGACCCCGTAGATGCTGGTAGAGCGCGGTCACACCGTCGTCGTTGAAGCGGGCGGCGATGGTCCCGAACACCGGCAGCTCCTCCAGCGGCGTGCCGAACGACTCTCGGTTGCGCTGAAGCTGGCGGCGCACGTCGCGCAGGGCGTCGTCCGCACCCCGACGCTCGAACTTGTTGATGGCGACGGCCTCGGCGAAGTCGAGCATGTCGATCTTCTCGAGCTGGCTGGGCGCGCCGAACTCGGGGGTCATCACGTACAGGGACACGTCGACCAGGTCGACGATGCCGGTGTCGCCCTGGCCGATGCCCGGCGTCTCGACGATCACCAGGTCGTGGCCAGCGGCCTTGCACGCGACGATCACGTCCTCCACGTGCTCGGGGACTTCGGCCACCGCCCCGCGGGTGGCGAGCGAGCGCATGAACACGTGCGGGTGGTCGATGGCGTTCATGCGGATCCGGTCGCCGAGCAGCGCGCCCCCGGCCCGCCGGCGCGTGGGATCGATGGCCACCACGGCGATGCGGAGCTTGTCCTCGTGGTCGAGGCGGAAGCGCCGCACCAGCTCGTCGGTGAGCGACGACTTGCCGGACCCACCCGTGCCGGTGATGCCGAGCACCGGCACGGCACGCCGAGCCGCGGCCCGGCGGAGGTCGACGAGCTCGTCGCGCCCGAGCGTGCCGCCCTGGATGGCGGTGATCGTCCGAGCAAGTGCCCGATGATCGCCTTCAACGACGTGTTCGACCGCCTCCGCCGGGAGCTGCGCGGCCAGCTCGATGTCGCAGTCCTCCACGATCGTGTTGACCATGCGGGCCAGGCCGAGGCGCTGGCCGTCCTCGGGCGAGAACACATGCGCCACGCCGTAGTCGTGCAGCTCGGCGATCTCGTCGGGCACGATCACGCCCCCGCCCCCGCCGTACACCTTGGCGTCGGGGCGGCCCTCGGCCCGCAGCCGGTCGACCAGGTAGCGGAAGAACTCGATGTGCCCGCCCTGGTAGGAGCTGACCGCGACGCCCTGGACGTCCTCCTCCACGGCCGCCCGGACGATTTCGTCGACCGAGCGGTTGTGGCCCAGGTGGATCACCTCGGCGCCCTGCGACTGGAGGATCCGCCGCATGACGTTGATGGCGGCGTCGTGGCCGTCGAAGAGGCTGGCGGCCGTCACCAGGCGGACGGGATGTAGCGGCCGGTGGATCTCCCCGCTGCCACCCCCAGGTGTCGTCACGAGATCAGGGTAGTAGGAAGTCCGAGATTCGGTCTACCCAGAGTCTGCGTACCGAGATTCGGTCGACTGAGAGTTTGTCGCCCGAGCATCGGTCATCCGACATAGGATCAGCCGCCGTGGGCAGCCAGCGTCCGCTCCCCTTCGACGCCATCGCCGAGGCCCGCCGGCAATGGGAGTCGCGCAACTGGTCTGCGCCCGCCCACATGTCGGCCATCACCTCGATCATGCGGGCGCAACAGATCCTGATCGCCAAGGTCGACGAGGCCCTGAAGGCCTTCGACCTGACCTTCGCCCGCTACGAGGCGCTGGTGCTGCTGTACTTCAGCCGCCACGGCGAGCTGCCCATGGGGAAGATGGGAGACCGGCTCATGCTGCACCCCACCAGCGTCACCAACATCGTCGACCGACTGGAGCAGCAAGACCTGGTCCGGCGGATCCCCCACCCCACCGATCGCCGCACGGTGCTGGCGCAGATCACCGAGGACGGTCATCAGGTGGTCGAGAAGGCCACCGAGGCCGTGAGCTCCATTCGCTTCGGTGTGGACGGCCTGACGGTCACCGAGCTCGACAAGCTCACCCATCTGCTCCGCAAGCTACGCATCGCAGCCGGCGACTTCCCGGGTTAGGCCTCGGACTGACCGTCCGTCCCGCTGCGGCCGTAGGCCGACGGGCCGAGCTCGTTCGAGACCGGAGAGTGCCCTGTAATGCCCAAAGTGCATTGGAAAAGCATTAGATCATTGTATCTCACTGAATAGAGCTGTTACACTCGTACCTGTGTTCGTGGGCGTGAAGCTTCGGCAGGTGACCGACCTGGGAAGGGTGCTGCATTCCCAGTTGGCCCGCCTGACCCCGGGTGACGTTCCTCTGTCCGAAGCGCCCGCGATGTGGGCGGCGTAGGACTCGATCGAGCGGTGCGCGGCGGCAGCCAAGACACTGCTCGCCGACCGGGTCGAGCAGTCCCGGGTGTGGGCGCAGGAGGGCGACCGCTCGGCAGCGGAGCATCTCGCCCGCACGTCGGGCTGCTCCCTCGGGACGGCCCGCGCTGGTCTGGAGACGTCCAGGAGGCTGCGCCGGCTGCCCGCCACCGAGGCGGCTGTGCGCCGGGGTGAGCTGTCACGGGCGCAGGCGGAAACGATCACCGACGCGGCCGCGGTCAATCCCGGCGCCGAGCAATCCCTGCTCGAGGCTGCGGGCAGAGGCAACCTCGGTGAGCTACGCGAGAAGGCCAACCGGGCCAAGGCAGCCGCCGATCCCGACCCGGATGCGACGCATCGCCGTATCCACCGTGAGCGCCGCATGCGTCGTTGAACCGACGCCGAGGGTGGTTGGAACATCCAGGGTCGCAGCACGCCGGACGCCGGCGGCCTGTTCAACGCGGCGCTCGATCCCATCATCGACGAGGTCTTCCGTACCGCACGCCGCGAGGGCCGGCACGAGTCCCGCGACGCCTACGCGTTCGACGCCCTCATCGAGCTCGCCCGCCGCGCCCGCGGCCACAACGTCGGGTCGGCCAACGGTGGTGCCCAAGAGGGTCCGGCCAGCATCGGCCCTGACAGCGAACCGCCGGCGGCCGCTCCCCGCCAGCCCGATGCCAAGGCTCCCGCCGCTGAACCCAGCGAGGCCGACCATTCCGAGGTCGTCGGCTACGACCCACCACAGCGATCGCCGAGCCCCAACCCCAGCTTCCTGGCCCTGTTGCGGGTGGATCTCGACGCCCTGGTGGGCGGCGGGACCGAGGGAGATGAGTTGTGCGAGATTGCGGGCGTGGGCGCAGTGCCCGCCCGGGTCGCCCGCAGCCTCCTGGGCGACGCGATCCTCAAGCTGGTGATCACCAAGGGTGTCGACGTGGTCAACGTCACCCACCTGGGCCGAGGCCCCACCGCGGCGCAACGCATCGCCTTGCTCTGGAGCTCGCCGTGGTGCACCAACTCGCGGTGCTCGCACACCCTCCAGATCCAACACGACCACCGCAAGTCCTGGACCGAGGTGCACGAGACCACGCTTGACAACCTCGACCGGCTCTGCGACCCGTGCCACAAGCGCAAGACCCACGACGGCTGGGCCCTGGTCGAGGGCAAGGGCCGACGACCCCTCGTGCCTCCCAACGACCCCCGCCACGTCGGCAACCGCGTCGCCAGATCGCGGGGCGACCCCACCGCCTTCGATACCGACGCCGCCTGATCGACGCCGAGTACACCAGGGATGCGCCTGGCGTACTCGTCAGACGAAGAATGCCTCGTATGCGTCGGGGTCGCTGTGCACGTTCCAGAACTCGGTGGCGCGGCCGTCGGGGTCGAGGTGGAACACGTGGGCCTCACGGACGTCGAGCCGGGCGCCGTCGGCCCGGGTGGCCGTCTCGCGGACGTGGGCCACGGCATGGTGGTCGTCCGCGAAGACTTCCAGCACATTGAGGAGCAGCGTGCCCTCGGTGAAGCGTGCCAGCTCCTGGAAGTGGGCCGCGACCTCGTCGCGGCCCTTGTGATCCCCGGCGAAGCGGCCACCGGCGACGTGCCAGACGACGTCGTCTGACAGTAAGCGCAGCACGGCGTCGACGTCACGGGCGGCGAACCGTTCGTACCCCTGGACGATGCGGGCGACGTTGGGGTGCTCGGTCATTGCTTCCCCCTCAGCGGAGTCGTCGTTGACCAGGGGTCCATTGTCCCGCGCGGAGGTCAACTTTTGCCACTGCTCGGGACCAGGGATGCTGCTCGAAGAATTCCCACATGAGCTCGTTGGCCGAGACCGACATCGTCGTGCGGCCGACGATGTCCTCGACGTTGGCGAGGAACTCCGAGCCCGGCCAGCTGTGGCCACCACCCTCGACGCGGTACAGCTCGGCCTCGGCACCCGCGGGACACGCGAACGACAGCAGCGTGACGTCGTCGGCGACCGCCTCTTCCTCGGGGGCGGCGTCGTCGCAGCCGTTGCGTCCCGCCCAGTCGGACATCACCTCCGGGACCGACGGGCCGGTGGGCTCCGTCGGCTCCCCCGGCTGGCCGGCCGCGTCGCCCAGCGTGCCCTGGCCATCCGGCGACGGGAGGCTGGCGACCTGCGGGCCGAAGCCCCCGTCGTAGGCGAGGAAGCCGTCGTCGGTGCCGTGGAAGGCAACCACGGGCACCGGCCTGTCGGCGTCGCAGCCCGCCACCTCTGTCACGCCCGCCACCGGCGCGGCCGCGGCGACCCGATCGGACAGCGAACACGCCAGCGTCGAGGTCATCATGGCCCCGTTCGAGAGACCGGTGACGAAGACCCGGGCGATGTCGACGCAGAGGGAGGCCTCGACGTCGTCGAGCATCGCCTCCAGGAACACCTGGTCGGGCCCTCCGGGCGTGGTGTCCCACAGCGGGACCGGCCCCTGACCCTGGCCGTGCGGCGTGAGGGTGACGAATCCCTGCTCGTCGCCGTACGGGCCCAGGCCGGACACCATCGCGTGCACCTCGGCGCCCTCGCTGTAGCCATGGAGGTCGACGACCACCGGCACGGGTGTGCTGCCGTCGTGTGCCGGCGGCTCGTGCCTCAGGTACCACCGCTCGACGCCGCCGGAGTCGATCGTCACCTTCTCCTGCCCGGCGCCGACTGCGCTGGAGCCGCAGCCGGAGGAGGGGCGGGGCTCGACCTCGGCGGGTGCCACCGGTGTCGCGGCTTCGTCCGCCGGTGACGCGCGCTCGGCACCCTCACCGTCGTCGTCCCCGGCCGAGCAGGCGCCGACCAGCAGCCCACAGACCAGCGCCGCCGCGATCCGGTGCAGAGGTCTCGTCATCACCAATCCCCTCCCCCGCCCGGCCAACTCCCAGGCTGCCACAGGCGTCAGGCGGTGGGCCGCAACGCGTGCACCACGCCGGTCTGGATGCGCCACAGCGCCGCGTACAGGCCCCGGTCTTCCACCAGCTCGTCGTGGCTGCCCGACTCCACGATCCGGCCCGCCTCGAGGACGTGGATGCGATCGGCGTGGCGCACCGTCGACAGCCGGTGCGCGATCACGATCACGGTGCGGTCACGGCCGACCAGCTCGAGCGACCGCTGGATTGCCGCCTCCGTCTCGTTGTCGACCGCGGACGTGGCCTCGTCGAGCACCAGCACGGGCGGATCCTTCAGGATCGCCCGGGCGATCGACAGCCGCTGCCGCTGGCCGCCCGACAGCTTCTGGCCCCGCTCGCCCACGACCGTGTCGTAGCCATCCGAAAGCTCGACGATGAAGTCGTGCGCCTCGGCCAGGCGGGCGGCCCGCTCCAGCTCCGCATCGCCGGCGTCGGGACGGCCGTACGCCAGGTTCTCTCGCACGGTGCCCTGGAACAGGAACACGTCCTGGCCGACATAGCCGATGGCGCGTCGCAGCTCGGCCAGCGGCACGTCGCGCACGTCGACACCGTCGAGGGCGATGCTGCCGGCGGTGGTGTCGTACAGCCGCAACAGCAGCTTGACCACGGTGGATTTGCCGGCGCCGGTCGAGCCGACGATGGCGTGGGTCTCGCCGGGTGGCACGACGAGACCGAAGCCGTCGAGGACGGGGCGCCGACGGGATTCGCCATCGCCGTTGCCGCCGACGCTGGGTATGGGCCCGGGGCCGTACGCGAAGCGCACCGACTCGAAGCGCACCTCGCCTCGCACGGGGGCGGGCAGGGTGTGGACGCCGTCGACGATCGTGGGGTCGACGGCGAGCAGGTCGAGGATGCGCCTGGTCGACGCCATGGCTCGCTGGTAGAGGTCGAAGGTCTCGCCCAGCCGGGTCAGCGGCCACAGCAGCCGCTGGGTCATGTACACGAGGACCGAGAACACACCGACCTCGAGGGTGCCGTTGAGCGCCGCCCGCCCGCCGATGAGCAGCGTCAGCGTGAAGGCGGCGAGGATCGCCAGCCGGACGAGGGGGATGAACGCCGACGACAGCCGGATCGCCTCGCGGTTGGCCTCGCGGTAGGTGCCGCTGGCCGCGGCCACCCGCTCGGACTCCCGCGCCTCCGCGGTGAACGCGCGGATGGTGGCGATGCCGGACACGTTGTTGGCGAGCAGTGCCCCGAGGTCGCCGGCCGCCTGCCGGACGACCGTGTAGCGGGGCTCGAGCCGGCGCTGGTAGCGAACCGACCCCCACACGATGATCGGGATGGGCAGGAACGCCACGACCCCGAGCACGGGCTCGGCCACGAAGAACACCACGCCCACGAACACGACGTTGACGAACGTCCGCACCAGCTCGTTGGCGCCGATGTCCAGGAAGCGTTCGAGCTGGTTGACGTCGTCGTTGAGGATGGACAGCAGCCCGCCCGTCGACTGGTCCTCGAACCAGGCGAGCTCGAGCCGTTGGACGTGGCGGTAGGCGTCCATGCGGGCCTCGTGCTCGATGGTCTGGGCCAGGTTGCGCCACAGCACGTTGGCCACGAACTCGCTGGCCGACTCGATCAGCCACACCGCCACGTTGATGATCGCCAGCACGACGAGCTGGGCAAAGCGGCCCTCGATCCCGATGGTGGTCGCCACCAGTGAGTCGTCGGCGCGCACCACGACGTCGACGGCGGCGCCGATGAGCAGCTCGGGCATGACGTCGGCGAGCTTGTTGAGCACGCTGAAGCCGATCGCGGCCACGACCGTGCGGCGGTGCCCTCCGGCATAGCGCCACAGCCGGACCAGCGGCGGCGCCTCTGCGGACGGGTCTCGATGCCGGCGAAACATGACGGCGAGGCTAGGGACACTGGCTCGGGTCCGTTCGCGACGTGGTGCTGGAGCCCGAGGGTCCCCAGCGGGACGACCTGGCCCCGGACGTGGCCGCCGCCCTCGGGGCGGCGCCAGGGGCGGCGGCGTTATTCGACTCGCTGGCGCAGTTCTACACGCGGGCGTATCTCCGCTGGATCGACGCTTCCAAGCGCCGCCCCGACCTCCGCGCCGCCCGCATCGCCGAGATGATCGAGCTCCTGGAGGCCGGTCACAAGCAGCGGCCCCGGGACTAGCCCGCGGCGGCAGGGCCTAGGCCCTCACGTGGTTCGCCAGGCCCGCTCGAACGGCAGCCGCCAGGCGTGCGGTGCGATGAGCTGGTGGATCGCGTTCGGCCCCCACGACCCCGCGGGGTAGACCCGCACCGGCGGTGGGTCGTCGAGCAGCGGAGTCGAGAGCTCCCAGAGCCGCTCGATGCCCTCGGCGGTCGTGAACAGGGTGTGGTCGCCGATCATCGCGTCGTAGACCAGCCGCTCGTACGCCTCGAGCACGTCGTCCGCCCGGCCGGTCTCGTGCAGTGCGAACTGCAGGCTCAGCTTGTCGAGCTTCATGCCCGGACCCGGTCGCTTGCCGTAGAACGAGAGCGAGAGCCTGGCGGCGTCGGCGAGATCGAACGTCAGGTGGTCGGGCCCGTGCCGCCCCACGCCGGACCCGTGGGGGAACATGCTCTTGGGCGGCTCGCGGAACGCGATGGAGATGATGCGCGCCCCCTCCGCCATGCGCTTACCGGTCCGCAGGAAGAACGGAACGCCCGCCCAGCGCCAGTTGTCGATGTCGCAGCGCAGGGCGACGAACGTCTCGGTCTCCGAGTCGGGCGCCACCCCGACCTCGTCGCGGTAGCCCTGATACTGGCCCCGCACCACCAGGTCCGGATGGATCGGCCGCAGCGAGCGGAAGACCTTGTTCTTCTCCTCGCTGATCGCTCCCGGCGCGAGCTCGGTCGGGGGCTCCATGGCCATGAACGCCAGCACCTGGAACAGGTGCGTCACCACCATGTCGCGGTAGGCGCCGGTCTGCTCGTAGAAGCCGATGCGCGAGCCGATCGACAGCGTTTCTGGCACGTCGATCTGCACGTGGTCGATGTGGACCCGGTTCCAGATCGGCTCGAACAGCCCGTTGGCGAAGCGGAAGGCGAGGATGTTCAACGCCGCCTCCTTGCCGAGAAAGTGGTCGATCCGGAAGATCTGCTCCTCGGCGAAGGTCTCGTGCAGGGAGCGGTTGAGCTCCTGCGCCGTGGCGAGGTCGGTCCCGAACGGCTTCTCCATGATGATCCGCGCCCGATCGACCAACCCGGCGTCGCCCAGCCGTCGCACCACCGCCAGGGCCGAGGCCGGCGGGACGCTCAGGTAGTGGAGCCGACGGCAGCCGCCGCCCAGCTCCGCCTCGGCGGTGGCGGCCGCCCGCGCCAGCCCGTCCGGTCCGGTGGACTGGCTGACGAAGCTGAGCTGGCTCTCGAACGCCGCCCACTCGTCGTCGGAGATCTCGTGCCGGGAGAACTTCTCGCACGACCGATGGGCGAGATCGCGGAAACCCTCGTCGTCGAGCTCGTCGAGCGAGGTCCCGACGATCCGGCACTCGGGCACCAGGCCGGCCATGGACAGATGGAGCAGGCCCGGCAGGAGCTTGCGACGCGCCAGGTCCCCCGTGGCGCCGAAGAGCACGATGACGTGCGGCCGCAACGGTGACATCAACCCCGAGTTGATGTCGTGTGGTTCCGCGCGGTTGGTCACCTCGGCCTCCCGTACCCGCTCACGAGGGTAGACGCCGGCCGTGGCCCCGCGCCCGGGCTGGGCGTGAACGGCCGGGCTACCGTCCTGGTCGTGACGCTGTTGCGCCTCGGGCCGGATGCCACCGCCGGCGACCTGGCCGGGTCGCTCGACGAACACGGCTACGCGCTCGTCGAGGGCGTGTTGTCACCGGATGACGTCGACGCCCGGCGGGCTGCGCTCGCCGACCTCTTCGCCGCCACGCCCACGGGCCGGAACTTCTTCGAGGGTTTCCACACCCAGCGCGTCTACGCCGTGTTCGCCAAGACGCGGGCGTTCGACGATCTCGCCGTCCACCCCCTGCTGCTCGCTGCGCTCGACCACGCCCTGGGCGAGCACTTCCAGCTCTCGGCGCCGGTGGCGCTGCAGATCGGGCCCGGCGAGAAGGCGCAGATCCTCCACCGCGACGAGGACATCTACCCCCTGCCGCGGCCCCACGCCCCCGTGGTCGTCAACAGCATGTGGGCGCTGTGCGACTTCACCGAGGCGAACGGCGCCACGCGGCTGATCCCGGGCAGCCACCGCTGGGATCCCGACCGACGTCCGGACGAGCGCGAGGTGGTGCAGGCCGCCATGCCGGCGGGCTCGATGCTCGTGTACCTCGGTGGGCTGGTCCACGGCGGCGGGGCCAACACGACCGACACCCCCCGACCCGGCCTGCTCCTCGAGTACGTGGTCTCGTGGCTACGGCCGCAGGAGACGCAGCTGGTCGCGGTGCCGCCGGAGACCGTCCGCACCCTGCCGGAACGCCTCCAAGAGCTGTTGGGCTACAACGTCTACCCGCCGTTCCTCGGCTACGTCGACGGGCGCCACCCCCGCCGGGTCCTCGACGGCGAGCCGGAGCACAGCGCCGACGTCCTAGGCCAAATCTCGCCCAATTGATCGGCCCTCGTCGGGCAGCATGGGCGCGTGACCGACACCATCCGCTCCATCGCCGACGAGTACTGGGAGGCCAAGCTCGAGGCCAGCCCCCTGTTCGCCTCGTTCCTCGGCGACCACCGCTACGACGACCGCGCCGACGACCTGTCGGCCGAGGAGGAGCGCCGACGGCGATCGGTGTGGGTCGGGCTGCGCGAGCGGGCCGCCGCCGTCGACCGTGGGAACGGCGAGCTCGACGAGACCGACCGCGCGTCACGCGACCTCCTGGTCCAGGAGCTCGACGACACCGTGCGCGCCATCGACCTGCGTCTCGCCGAGCTGGCGTCCGACCAGATGCAGGGGATCCATGCCGACCTGCTGATCACCGCCGCCCAGCTGCAGGCGCCCGAGCCCGAGCACGCCGCCATGGCGCTGGAACGCGCCCGCCAGTTCGGGCGCATGCTCGACCAGGCCACCGACCGCTACCGCGAGGGACTGGCCGCCGGGCGCACGCCCGCCCGCATCAACATCGAGCGATCCATCAACCAGCTGGACGGCTACCTGGCGTCGCCCCTGGAGTCCGATCCGTTCGCCAGCCTCGCCGGGCCCGACGGCTGGGACGGCCTCGAGGTCTGGCGGGGCGAGCTCACCGACATCGTGCGCGACGACCTGCGCCCGGCCTTCGCCCGCTACCGGGACGCCCTGCGCGACGAGCTCCTGCCGGCCGCACGCCCCGACGATCGCCCCGGCCTCCGGTGGCTCGACGACGGCGCCGAGCTGTACCAGGCCCTCATCGAGCTTCACACGGGGCTGCCGCTGACCCCAGACGAGCTGCACGCCATCGGCATGGCCGAGGCCACCGAGGCCCTGCCGCGCGAGTACGCCGAGGTGGGCAGCCGCGAGTTCGGCACCAGCGACCTGCCCGACATCTTCGGGCGCCTGCACGACGACCCGGGCCTGCGCTACGGCGACGCCGACCAGATCATGGCCCGTGCCACCGAGTGCCTCGATGCCGCCCGGGCGGCCATGGGCGACTGGTTCGGCATCCTCCCGGAGGCGCCATGCGTGCTCAAGCCGGTGCCGCAGTACCTGGCCGCCGACTCCCCGGCCGCGTACTACTCACCCCCGGCGCCCGACGGCAGCCGTCCCGGCGAGTACTTCGTGAACCTGCACGAGCCGACCAAGCGCGGCCGGGCCGAGACGGCGTCGATCGCCTTCCACGAGGCCATCCCCGGGCATCACCTCCAGCTGGCGATCGCCTCGGAGCGCACCGACCTTCCGGCGTTCCGCCGCCTCTCGTGGGGGCACACCGCGTTCGTTGAGGGCTGGGCGCTGTACACGGAGCGACTGGCCGACGAGATGGGCCTCTACCGGAGCGACCTCGATCGGCTCGGCATGCTGGCCAGCGACTCGTGGCGGGCCTGCCGGCTGGTCGTCGACACCGGGCTGCACGCGATGGGCTGGACCCGCCAGCAGGCCATCGACTTCATGAACACCCATGCTCCCGTGAGCCGCGAGGAGGTCGTCGTCGAGGTGGACCGCTACATCGGCATGCCGGGGCAGGCGCTCGCCTACAAGGTGGGCCAGCGCGAGATCCTCCGCCTGCGCGACGAGGCCCGGGCCGCGCTGGGCTCGGCCTTCGACATCAAGGCCTTCCACGACGCCGTGCTCGGAGGCGCCACCATCAGCCTGATGGTGCTGCGCGACCGGGTCGGGGCGTGGTCGGCCAGCCGTCAGGCGCCGGGCGAAGGGCCGGGTACCGCCTCGCCGTAGCCGACCTCGGTCTCGGCTCGCTCCTCGATCACGTAGTAGTGGACCAGGCCCGCCAGCACGGCGCCGGCGATGGGCGCGACCCAGAACATCCACAGCTGCGTGAGCGCCCAACCGCCCACGAACACCGCCGGGCCGGTGGAGCGGGCCGGGTTCACCGACGTGTTGGTGACCGGGATGCTGATGAGGTGGACCAGCGTGAGCGCGAGGCCGATCGCCAACGGGGCGAAGCTCCGGAGCGCATCCCGGCCGGTCACCCCGAGGACGACCAGCACGAAGAAGAACGTCATCACGACCTCGGTGAGCAAGCACGCACCCCAGTTGTAGAGGCCGGGTGAGTGGTCGGCGAAGCCGTTGGCACCCAGCCCGCTCTCGTCGACGCTGAAGCCGTCGACGCCGTTGGCGATGACGACGACGATGGCCGCCGCCACGATGGCGCCGATGACCTGGGCAACGAGGTAGATCACCGCCTGGCGGCCGTCGATGCGCCGCGCAGTGAGGACGCCGAGCGTGATCGCGGGGTTGAAATGGCCACCGCTGATGTGCCCCAGGGCGTAGGCGCCCGTGACCACCGTCAGGCCGAAGGCCAGCGACACGCCGACCAGCCCGATGCCGAGGTTGGTGTCGGGCATGAAGTTGGCGGCCAGCACCGCGCTGCCGACCCCGCCCAGGACCAGCCACAGGGTTCCGAGGAACTCGGCGATCACCTCGCGGGATAGATCCATTCGCGCCTCCGTCCGTCGACTGGTGACAACGTCGGCGGAGCGTACGGCGGCCGTCCGCGCGGGACAGGGATGCCGATCGGTACTGTGCGACGGATGGGTGTAGGGGACCCCCATGCACGGCGCCGCGCGGCGCGCTGGCTGACCGTCGGTGTCGTGGTCGCCGGTGCGCTCGCCGTTCTCGGCTTCGTGGCCTACTGGCCGCGAGGCGACGCGCCCGAGCTGCCGCCCCAGCCCAACACCTACGTCGACGCCACCGTTACCGGCGTTGACACCGAGACGTGCGACGACTTCGACACCGGCGCAACAACGCGCTGCCAGGTGGTCAGCGCCCGCCTCACGTCCGGGCCCGACGACGGCGACGAGATCGAGTTCCAGGTGCGCTCGACGGAGTTCAGCGTGCCCGAACTGCACATGGGCGACGACGTCGTCCTCCTCGACGTGGCCACCAGCCCGCCCGAGTTCCGCTACTCGTTCTCCGACTTCCAGCGCCGCATGCCACTGCTGTGGCTGGTTGCCGCCTTCGTCGTGGTGGTCATCGTCTTCGGACGGTCCCAGGGCGCCCGGGCCCTGCTGGGCCTGGCGGCCAGCGGCGCCGTCCTGGTGGCGTTCGTGGTTCCCGCGCTGTTGCGGGACTCGCCGGCGCTTCCCGTGGCCCTGGCGGGCACGGTGGCCATCGCCTTCGCGGCGCTCTACCTGGCGCACGGGTTCAAGCTGGGCACGACCGTCGCCCTCGCCGGCACGCTGGTGGCATTGGCGATCACGAGCGGCCTGGCAGTGCTCGTGGCGGGCGCCACCCACCTCACCGGGTTGGCCGACGACAGTGCCCAGGTGCTGCGGGTGACGGCCGAGGCCCTCGACCTGCGGGGGCTGCTGGTGGCCGGGATCGTCGTCGGGGCGCTGGGGGTCCTGGACGACGTCACGGTCAGCCAGGTGTCGACGGTCGACGCGTTGAGGCGGGCCAATCCCGGCCTGCCGCGGCGGCTGCTCTACCGCGAGGCCATGCGTGTCGGCCGCGACCACGCCGCCTCGACGGTCAACACCCTGGTGCTCGCCTACGCCGGTGCCTCGCTGCCGCTGCTGCTGTTCTTCGCGCAGGGCGACCAGCCCGTGGACCGATTGCTCACGCGCGAGCTGATCGCAGTCGAGATCGTGCGGATGCTGGTGGGCTCGATCGGGCTGGTGGCCTCGGTGCCGATCACGACCGGCCTCGCGGCACTGGCGCTGGGGACGGACGAGGTGCAACGAGTCGACGATGGCCATGGCCACCGACAAGCCCGCGGCCGCGACACCGTGGGCCGGCGGGCGCCGGTCCCGGCGCAACCCCCTGCCCGGTCAGCCGGGGCCGGCCCGGGTGACGAACCACCCGCGGGCTGGGACGGCTTCTCCCCCGACCCCGACTTCTGGCAGCCGCGCTGAACCGCGTGCGGCTTCGACGAGAAAGTCGGGGCCGTATCCTCCCGGCAGTGCCCCCACGTCACCCGCTGCTCTCCGCACTGGAGCCCGTCGCCGACGCCCTCGGCGCCACCCTGGTGCCGGCGTCGCGCCTGGCGGCCGGAGACATCCCGCTGCGCTGGGACGACCGGCTCGTGGGCGGCCTAAGGCTCCCGGGCGTGCGCGGCGCCCTCGATCGGATGATCGCCGCGGTGGAGTCCGAGCTCGGGGCGCCCCTGGCCACCCTGTCGCGGCTGGACAAGCAGCGGGCGGTCCGGCTGCTCGACGAACGCGGGGCGTTCCAGTTGCGCCGGTCCGTCGACATGGTGGCCGACGCCCTCGGGGTGAGCCGGTTCACCGTGTACAACTACCTGAACGCCGAGGGGCGCTGAGCGCGATGGCGCTCAGCGTCGAGTTCACCGTGGAGCCCTTCGTGGCGGGCGAGCCGGGGCCCCATGTGCAGGCCGCGATCGACGCCGCCCGCCGGTCGGGCCTGGCCGTCGACGTCGGCCCGTTCGGCACCTCGGTGTCGGGCGACGACGCCCGGGTGCTCGACGCCGTCGACGCGGTCGTGCGGGCCGCGATCGGCGCCGGCGCCACGCGAGTCTCCCTGCAGCTGGCGCGGGTCGTCGCCTAGCGCCGACGCAGATCACGGGTCTGGGCTACCCGTCGGCGAGCAACTTCTCCCGGCGCTCGAAGAGCTCCTCGGCAGCCGCCTGGGCCTCCGCCCGCACGGCGTCGGCATCGAACGTGGTGGGCCGCCCCCGGGCCACCAGGCGCCGGCCGTCGACCCAGACGTCGCGCACGTCACCACCCGACGCCGAGAACACCAGGTGGGCGGCGACGTTGAAGTTGCGGCCGTGGAGGACCGGTGTCGTGTGCAGGCCGCCGAGCCACACCGTCACGATGTCCGCGCGCTTGCCGGGTTCCAGGGAGCCGGTCGTGCCGGCCAGCCCCAGCGCCCGGGCGCCGGCAATCGTCGCCATGGCCAGGACGTCCCAGGGGTCGCCGCGGGTGGGGTCGCGCGTCGTCACCTTCTGCAGCAGCGCTGCGAACTTCGTCTCCTCCAGGAGGTCGAGGTTGTTGTTCTCCTTCTCGCCGTCGGTCCCCAGGCCCACGACCACGCCGGCGTCCCGCAGGTCTCCAACCCGGGCCACCCCGGACGCCAGCTTCATGTTCGAGCACGGGCAGTGCGCCACCGCCGTTCCCGTGCTTGCGAGCAGCTCGATCTCGGCGTCGTCGAGCCAGACGCAATGGGCGATCACCGTGCGCGGCCCGAGGATCCCCCGCTGGTGGAAGAGTTCGACGGGCCGCAGGCCCCAGCGCTCGAGCGACTGCTCGACCTCCCAGATGGTCTCCGACGAGTGCGTGTGCAGCCCCGTCCCGAACTCCTCGGCCAGCACCCGCGCCGCGGCGAAACAGCGCTCGGTGCAGTACAGCAGGTGCTCGAGCCCGACCCAGGCCCGCACCCGGCCGCCGGCGCGGTCGGCGCCGACGGATTCGAGCAGCGCCCGGTTGGAGTCGATCGACTCGAAGTAGTCGTAGCCGGCCTCGTCGGCCACATACGGCACCAGCGTGGCACGGATGCCGAGCCGCTCCGCGACCGCCGCCGAGCCGTCCATGAACCGCCACATGTCCATCACCGACGTGGTGCCCGCCAGCAGGCCCTCGGCATAGCACTGCAACGACGGCACCCGAGCGATCTCGGGGGTCAGCGCCCGGTGGGCCGGGTCGACGTAGGTGCGCAGCCAGTCCCACAGCGACAGCGACTCCGCGGTGCCACGGAGCAGCCCGGAATGCATGTGACAGTTGTGCAGGCCGGGGA
>JBKPHE010000213.1:0-16217 GCA_046744485.1 Actinomycetota bacterium
GAGGCCCGGCGTCGGCGGGCCCGGCGGAATGGGCCCCCAGGTCGAGGGCGTGCCGTTGGGCCGCCGCGGCCCGGGTCATGACGTGCACCGTGGCGCCCTGGGCCAGGGCCACCTGCGCGGCGAGATGGGCCGAAGCCCCGAAGCCGTAGATGCCCAGCCGGCCTCCCGGCGGCAGCTCGGCCCGGCGCAGTGCCCGGTAGCCGATGATGCCGGCGCACAGCAGTGGCGCTGCGTGCACGTCGTCGAAGCCCTCGGGCAGCTCGTACGCGTATGCCTCGTCGACCACGGCCCACTGGGCGTACCCACCGTCCGCGTCCCAGCCGGTGAAGCGCGGGTCGATGCAGAGGTTCTCTCGGCCTCGCCGACACCACCGGCAGTGCCCGCACGTGTGGCGCAGCCAGGCGATGCCGGCGCGCTGGCCGATGTGGAACCGGCTGGTGCCGGTGCCGAGCGCGTCGACCGTTCCCACCACCTCGTGCCCAGGGACGGTCGAGGGCCGGTGGGGCGGTAGATCGCCCTCGGCCAGGTGGAGGTCGGTCCGGCACACGCCGCACGCGGCGACCCGCACGCGGATCTCGCCCGGTCCGGGTTCGGGGATGGGACGCTCCACGGCCACGAGGGGGCCACTGGCGATCGGCCCGGGCGTTTCGACGACCCACGCCTTCATGGCTCATCCCTCCTTCGACGCACGGTTCTCTTCCCGGGACCTCATTCTGGATGGACCCGGCCCCGCCGAGGAACTAGGCACCAGATAGATGGTGACGATCGAGGAGGTTCGCGAGCTCGCGCTCTCGCTGCCTCGGACACAGGAGGCGCTGGTCCGGGACCGGGTCAAGTTCCGGATCGGGCGAATCGTCTACCTGGCGTTCTCCCGAGACGAGACGCTCATGGGGTTCGCCTTCCCCAAGGAGGAGCGTCGGGCCCTCATCGACTCCGAGCCCCACAAGTTCGTGATGCCCAAGCGCTCCGACCAGCGCTACAACTGGGTGGTCGTTCGGCTCGAGGCGATCGACGACGTGGAGATGCGTGAGATCGTGGTCGACGCGTGGCGCATGGTGGTGCCCAAGCGCGTGGCCGCCGAGCATCTCGGAGCCTGAGCCCGACCGAACGGAAGGGCCCCCGCCCGAGCGGCCATGGAGCGGGAAGCACGCGTCGAAGCCCGAGCGGCCGTGGAGCGGGAAGCACGCGTCGAAGCCCGAGCGGCCCGGCGCGAAGCGCCAAGAGCGGGAAGCAACTGAGGCCGGCGGTGGTGCGCACCGATAAGCGGGTCGTGGCTCGTGCGTGATCCGGGCACAATCCTCGGGTGATGGATGCTCAGCTCCTGACCGACGCCGGCGTGTCGAGCCGCGAGGCCGACGTGCTCTCCGGCGTCGCCGAGCACCTCACCAACGCCGAGATCGCCGCCCGCCTCTTCATCTCGGTGCGCACGGTCGAGAGCCACGTCTCGTCGCTGCTGCGCAAGCTCGGCGTCGCCGACCGCCGCGAGCTCGCCAGCTACGCCGCCGGGCTCACCGGGGCGGCACCGCCCTGGTCCGGCGGAACCAGTGGCGCCGGGGCAGCCACGGTCCTCCCCACCTCCAAGCCCCCGGCGCCGGCGATCCCCACCCCGCTCACGTCCTTCGTGGGCCGGGTGGCCGAGCGGGAGGCACTCGGGGCGGCCATTGCCGGGCACCGGCTCGTCACCGCCGTCGGTCCCGGAGGCGTGGGCAAGACCCGGCTGGCCATCGCGGTCGCCGCCGAGACGGTCGAGTCCGCCGACGCGGTCTGGTTCGTCGACCTGGTACCGATCTCCGACCCCGGGATGGTGGCCGCCGCCGTGGCGGCGGTCCTGGGCGTGGCGGAGCGTCCGGGTGGCACCATCGACGACGCGGTCCTGGCCCGCCTGGGCAGGTCGGAGGCACTGATCGTGCTCGACAACTGCGAGCACCTGGTCGATGGCGTCGCCGTCTTCGTGGAGCGCCTGTTGGCCACGTGCCCGCAGACCCGGGTACTGGCCACCAGCCGCACCCGACTCATGCTGCCGTTCGAGCACGTCTTCCCGGTTCCGGGGCTGTCGCTGCAACCCGACGAGGGCGAGGACGCCGACGCAGTGGCGCTGTTCCTCGAGCGGGCTCGCGCGGCCGCCGGGTTCGAGCCGGGCCCGGGCGACGTCGCCCGCATCGCCGGTGTGTGCCGGTCGCTCGACGGCATGGCCCTCGCCATCGAGCTGGCCGCCGCTCGCCTCGCCACGCTGGGCCTCGATGGCGTCGAGTCGGGACTGGCCGACGCACTGCGGATGTTGTCGGGCGGCTCACGCCTCGACGAGCGGCACAGCTCCCTGCGCTCCACGATCGACTGGAGCTACGCCCTGCTGGACCCCGCCGAACAGGCGCTGCTCCGCCGGGTGTCGGTCTTCGCGGCGCCGTTCACGGTCGAGGCCGCCGCCCAGGTGGTCGGCTTCCTGCCGGTCGACGTGGGACTGGCGGACGGGCTCGCCCGGCTGGCGGACAACAGCCTCGCCGTCGCCCGACCCGGCTCCGAGACCCGCTACCGGGTGCTGGAGACGATTCGCCAGTACGGCGTCGACCAGCTCGAGCAGGTCGGCGAGCTCGAGGAGGTGCGGGCCCGGCAGGTGCGCTGGTGTTTGGCGACGGCCGAGAGCCTGGTCGAGCGGGCCGACGATGACGTCGAGGACTACGTCCAGGCTCGGGGCGGCGACGGCGCCTGGCGCGGTGCGTTCGACCTGGTCGCCGACGACCTGCGCGCCGGGTTCGCGTGGGCCGTGAGCCGGTCCGAGCTCCGCGCCGACGCCCATCGGCTGGCGTTGTTGCTGGCGTCGCTGACGTTCCTGCGGGGTTTGCCCGCCGAGGCGCAGCGTCGTTTCGAGGAGGCGGCGGGCCTCACCGACGACCGTGCGGCCCGGGTCACGGCGCTGAACGACGCGGCTGGCGCCGCGATGTGCCGCCACGTCGGCAACGACACCTTTCGGCTGTGGCGGCAGGCCGCCGACATCGCCGCCGAGGCCGGCGACGGGGTCACGGCGGCGCACAACCTCGCCATCGCGGCCACGCTGATCAACCGGGGCCCGGGCATCATGGCCGAGGTCCCGCCACCCGCGGTCGTCGACGAGCTGATCCAGGAGGCGGTGGCGCTGGCGGGTGGCTCGCCCCGGGCCGAGCCATCGATACTCACCGCACAGGCGTTCAACGGCGACGAGCTCGACCCGGTCACGCACGTGCTGGCCGAGCGCGCCGTCACGCTGGCCCGGCGAGTCGGCGACGCTTACGACGAAAGCGCGGCACTGGACGAGCTGTCGGCTGTCCACCTGGCGGGGGGCGACGTCCCCGCGGCGGTTGCCACCGTGCGTGCCCGGATCGAGCTGTTGAAACGCATCCCGCTGGGACCGGTGAGCGGCATGGAGTTCTCCGACTGCTACGCAATGGCGTCGGAGATCAGCCTGACCGCCGGCGACTTCGTTGCCGCCCGGGCCTATGCGGACCGGTTGGCGTCGCTGCCGTTCGTCACCGAGCTCGACCACATCGCCAGCGCCCGCCGCATCAAGGTCGACGCCATGGCTGGCGACCTCGACGCCGTCGTGGCGGCCGCCGAGCGGTTCCGCCGCGGTTGGGAGCAGGCGGGACGCCCGGTGGCGGGCAACCTGGCGGGCGCAGCGCTGGCGGTGGCGATGGTCCACGGCCTCCGCGGCGACGAGGAGCAGCGCGCCGAATGGCGGGACCGCGCGATCGCGATCGGCATGACCGCCGAACGCCTGGCGAGCCCGCTGAGCGGCTACGGCCCGACGTTCGACGCGATCGTCCAGCTGCACATCGGCGACTTCGACGCCGCCGTCGAGCGGTTGGCGGTCGATCCCGACCGGCTGCGCGATTGGTTCAGCGGTGAGTGGCGCCCGTGGTACGCGGCGCTGTGGGCCGAGGCCGCGGTGCTCGCCGGGCGCGCCGACGCCGCCGAGCGCATCGAGCGGGACCGGCTGTCCGTTGCCGCCAATCCGGTGGCGGTGGCGATGGTCGAGCGTGCCGCGGCCTTCGCCGACGGCGACACCGACCGCCTGGCGGCGGCCGCGGCGGCGCTGGAACCCACGGGCTGCCGCTATCAGTGGGCCCGCACCCTGGTGATGGCCGGTGGCGAGCATCGGGAGGCCGGAGAAGCGGCCCTGGAAGGCATGGGCGCCACCCCGATGGCTATGCCGCAGCAGCGAGGTGACGACTGAATGAGCGAGCCGCTGGAGCTCGGTCCGGTGCTGCACATCGGCGACGCGGAGGTGCGGGTCGGCACCTGCTCGTGGACCGACAAGACCCTGGTGAAGGGCACCGACTGGTACCCGAAGCGTTCGATGAGCGCGGCCGAGCGGCTGGCCTACTACAGCGCTCGCTTCTCGGTGGTCGAGGCCGACAGCACCTACTACGGGCCACCGTCGCGCCAGCTGGCCGAGGGCTGGGCCGAGCGCACGCCCGACGGCTTCCGCATGAATGTCAAGGCCTACTCGATGATGACGGGCCACCCGACCAAGCCCGAGACCCTGTGGCGCGACGTCGCCGACGCGCTCGAGCCGGAGGCGGCCGCCAAGCGCAACGTGTACCCCCACCATCTCCCCGCCGAAGCCGTCGACGAGGTGTGGGCCCGGTTCGCCGACGCCCTCGAACCGCTGCGGGCGAGCGGGCGGCTGGGATCGATCCTCCTCCAGTATCCGCCGTGGTTCACGCCCAAGCGCGCCAACCGTGACGAGCTGGCGCGGGCCCGCGAGCGGCTGGGGGGCCTGCCCACGTGCGTGGAGCTGCGGTCGCCGCTGTGGTTCGGCAAGGACGACGTCGACCGGACGCTGGGTTGGCTGGCGGACCACGAGCTGACGCTGGTGAACGTGGATGCGCCCGAGGTCAGCAAGCTGCCGCGCCTGGCGGCGGCGACGACGGAGCTCGCGGTGGTGCGGTTCCATGGCCGGGCCGACGACACCTGGAAGGGACGGACCACGTCCGCCGCCGACCGGTTCCGCTACCTCTATGACAAGCGTGAACTGCGTCCGTGGGTCAAGCGGGTGCAGGAGCTGGCCGGCGACGCCCGCGAGGTGCACGTCCTCATGAACAACTGCTACGAGGACTACGGCGTCCGCAACGCCGCCGACATGACCGACCTGCTGGCGTCGGTGGTCGACTGATCTTCCCGACGTTTGGTTGTCAGTAGAGTTCGAGTCTCCGGCCCGGGCGCAGGAAGGAAACCGTGGTCAACGAGGCAAGAGCGACGGTGACGCGGCCGGCCACGAGGCGACCACCCCGCCGGGCGGGCGAGCGCAGGCGCAGGGTGAGTAGCCACGAGGACCGATGGACCGACATCGTCGAGCGCGCCGGCGCGATCTTCTACAGGAAGGGCTACGAGGCGACGAGCCTCCAGGACATCGCCGACTCCGTCGGCATGCTCAAGGGCAGCATCTACTACTACATCAAGACGAAGGAGGACCTCCTCTACGAGCTGGTCTCCCGGGCGCAGGACATGTTCGAGGCCACGCTCGAGGAGGACGAGGAGACCGCACGATCGCCGGCGCCGGTGCGCCTGCGCGCGTTCATCGGCCGGTGGATGGCTCTGACCTCCCGGGAGCGGGAGTGGGGCCTGGTTGCGGAGCGTGAGTTCATGCGGTTGAGCAAGCGCCGCCTCAAGCGGGTGATCGAGCGCCGCGACGAGCTCAGCGGCCATGTGAAGGACATCATCCGGCAGGGCATCGCCGAGGGAGCGTTCGACCCCGCCACCGACGAGTCCGTGGGGGCGGCGGCGATCTTCGAGCTGATGAAGACCAGCCATCTGTGGCATCGGCCGTCCGGCCCCCTCTCCATGGTCGAGCTCGGCGACTGGTACGCGACGTTCGCGATCCGCGGCCTCGGCGGTCCCCGCTGGCGTGACCCGAAGCCAAGCTGACCCGATCCGATGGACGCCTCACTCACCGACAATCGCGAGCTCCGCAGTCGCCTGCTCGAGGCCGGCAACGCCGTGTTCAGCGAGGTCGGATACACGGGAGCGACGGTCGACGACCTCATCGAGCACGCGTCGACGTCGCGGGCAACCTTCTACCGCTACTTCCGCAACAAGGACGACCTGTTCAACGAGCTCAGTCGCGCCTGCTTCCAGGACATGAGGGCGATCGTCGAGGAGCTGGGTCGCGTCCGGACGGACGGGATCGACACGGACGAGATCGAGGAAGTCCTGCGCCACTACCGCGAGCTGCACGCGCGCCATGCCGGTGTCTTCAGGGCCTGGTGGGAGCGGGTGGCCCGCCTGGATCCCGAGGTGCCGGCCGAGGAAGGCCATGTCTTCAACCGCCTGGTCGAGAGCCTCACCCAATTCGTGAGCGACGCCCGGGTGGAGTCGCTGGTCGCACCCGAGGTCCAGGCGGCCCTGCTCTACCTGCTCATCGAGGGCTCGTACGCGGCGGTGACTTCGCGCTGGTCGCGCATCGACCCCGACACGTTGGCGCCCACGCTCGCTCGGATGGTGCACCGCATCTATCTGGGAGGCGATGCACCGCGCCGCGCCAGTCGCCTGCGGCTCGTCTGAGAGGACAGCTGGCTCATCCGGGCCGGGTCGCAGCGCTCAGGTCGGCTTAGGGCGCCTCCTTGGCCTCGTCCGACCCGAAGACCGAGCGATGGACGAGCTCGGTCAGGCCGTCGACCAGCTCGTCGAAGGAGACGACGAGCTGCCCTCGATGCGTCGACCTCGTGGCGCGGTCGATCAGGTTGTAGATGCACACTGCTGCGAGATAGGGGTCGATGTCGGTGGCGGCGGCCGCCCTGATGCGATCGGCCAGGGCCGTTGTCCAGCGTCCCTGCGCCCGCAGGCCCTGCTTTGTTATGCGGGGATCGGCGTCCTCCACGATGGCGTCGAGCAGCGCGGCGTGGATGGCCGAGTGCTCCAGGAAGAGGCCGCACACGTCCGACAGCCAGGCGCGCAGCCTGGTGAAGCCGGTCGGGCCGGGCTCGAAGTCCGGCATCCGGGCGAGCAGGTCGTCCATCGCGGCGACGATGTCCTCCTGCATGGCGAGCAACAGGTCGTCCTTGTCGTCGAAGTAGACGTAGAACGTGCCGTGCGAGGTGCGGGCCCGCTTGGCGACCCGCGCCACCCGGGCGGCGTGGTAGCTGTACGCAGAGAACTCCGCCACGGCGGCGTCGAGCAGGCGGGTCAGCGTGCGTCGCCCGCGCTCACGGCTCGTGCGAGCGTCGAGCACGCGGCGCCAACGGTCGGTCGAACCCTCCACGCTGTGCGACACGAGTGTCAAGTTAGCGCCGGGCCGGTCGACGCCGGGCAGGCACGCGACCTACGACCCGCGGAAGGTGGGCTTGCGCTTGGCGACGAACGCGGCCGCGGCCTCGCGGTGGTCGTCGCTGACGAACGTGGCGCCCTCGAGCAGCAACCCGGTGTCCATGAGCAGGCTCATGCGGTCGCGCACGATGCGGTTCAGCGTCGCCTTCGTGCCCTGGACGGCCAGGGGTGGCCCGTCCGCCAGGCGTTGGGCCAGGGTGGTGGCCTCGTCCAGGAGCTGGTCGCCGGGCACGGCCTTCAGGACCATGCCGAGCCGAGCGGCCTCCGCGCCGCTGATCGGATCGCCGGTGAGCAGGTACCACTTGGCGGCGCCGAACGGCATGATCAGCGGCCACATCACCGCGCCTCCGTCGCCGGCCACGAGCGCCACGCTGACGTGGGTGTCGGCGAAGTGCGCGTCCTCGGCCGCCACCACGACGTCGCAGAACAGGGCGATCGTGGCACCGAGGCCCATGGCGTAGCCGTGCACTGCGGCGACGATGGGCTGGGGCACGCCCAGGATGGCCTCGAGGAGCTCGGTGGCATTGAGCGTGTGCAGCACCGTGTGGGCGGGACGCGCCGGCTTGGCGCCCGAGGCACGCTCGTCGAAGCCCTTGACGTCGCCGCCCACGCAGAACGCCCGCCCCTCGCCCCGCAGCAGGATCGCACCCACGGAGTCGTCTCGACCGGCGCGACCGAGGATCTCGACGAAGTCCTCGTGAAACCCGTCGCCCACGGCGTTCAGCCGATCCGGGCGATTGAAGGACACCGTCAGCAGGCGTCCGTCCTGGTGCGCCAGCATCGTCGTGTACTCGCCCCAGTCAGCCATCGTCGTCCTCCCCGGGCGCGGGCCGAGATCTCGCCGGCGCGCCGCCCTCGCCGGTGAACGCCCTACCTCGAATGGTCATCGGGGCCGGCTACCGAGTGATGCCGTACCGCTCGAGGCCGAAGGCGCGGATGGCGTTGCCGCGTAGCAGCTTGTAGGTCTCGTCCTGGTCCAGCCCCGCGTTGCGGCAGATCTCCTCTGCGACCGCCTCCGAGTGGGGAAACGTGCTGTCGGCGTGCGGGTAGTCGGTCTCGAAGCAGATCGTGTCCATGCCGATGCGGTCGCGGTTGGCCAAGCCCGTCTCGTCGTCGAATATGCAGCCGTAGACCCGGCCGCGGATGTAGCTGGTCGGGGGTTCGGGGAGGTTGGTGCCGAACGAGTTGTCCGACCGCTCCCCCCACAGCTTGTCCATCCGCTCGAGCAGGTAGGGCATCCAGCCGACCTGGCCCTCCGAATAGGCGACGACCAGCTCGGGGAACCGCGCCAGCGTGCCCGAGAACACGAAGTCGAGCAGCGAGCCCATGGCGTTCTGGAACGTCAACGTCGAGCTGACGATGAACGGCGCGTCGGGGGTCGTGCCCGGCATCTTCGAGGACGAGCCGATGTGCATGCACAGCACGGTTTCGGTCTCCTCGCAGGCCGCGAACAGCGGGTCCCACTCACCCGAGTGGATCGAGGGCAGGCCCAGGGGATGCGGGTTCTCCGAGAACGTGATGGCGTGGCACCCCGCCGCCGCGCAGCGGCGCACCTCGTCGGCGGCCAGCTGCGGATCCCACAACGGCACCATGGCGAGCGGGATCAGCCGTCCCTTGCCGTCGCCCGCGCACCACTCGTTGATCATCCATTCGTTGTAGGCCCGCACGCACAGCAGCGCGAGGTCCTTGTCGTCCCGCTCGGCGAAGGTCTGCCCGCAGAAGCGGGGGAGCGTGTTGGGGAAGCAGATGGATGCGTCCATGTGGTTCGCGTCCATGTCGGCGAGCCGTTCCTTCTGCTGCCAGCAGCCCGGCCGGATCTGATCGAAGGTGACGGCACCGAAGCCCAGTTCGTCGAACCCGGCGGCGGCCGACAGCTTCATCAGCGGCGAGACCAGCCCGTCGTAGTGCCACACGTCGGCCCACTCGCCATCGTCGTGGGCGGTCCACACGAGGCCGGTCTTGGCGACGTCGTACGAACCTCTCTCCCGGACGACGCGGGGCCCCCGCTCGTCGTACTGGGCGGGAAGCCGGCTCGACCAGAGATCCGGCGGCTCGACGACGTGGTCATCGACCGAGATGATGCGGGGGATCTGCGTCATGCGGTGCCCTCCCTCACGCGGTTCTCCCCGTATTTCACCTCGGATTCCCCGGAATCCGGAACTCTTGGCCACCCTATCCGTATGTGACAACAGCGTCTAACGGGCGGGCGTCACCTCTGTGACGCGGCGAGCGTCGCAAGCTCGGTGCGGTTCGTGACATCGAGCTTGGCGTAGATGTGCGACAGGTGCGTCTTGACGGTGTCTCGGCTGATGAAGAGGCGGGCGGCGATCTCGGGATTGGTGCGGCCCTCGACGGCGAGGTCGACGACCTTGAGCTCGGTCGGGGTGAGGCTGGCCCAGCCGGTCGACGGCCGGCGGCGGGCGCCCCGGGCGCGGCTGACGTAGGCGACGGCGTCGTCCAGCGAGAGGGCCGCGCCCTCCGACAGGGCGGCGTCGAAGCCGTCGACGCCGAGCGACGCGGCCAGCGCGGCGACGGCACCCTCGTGGTCGGCACGGTCGACCGGCGGCCGTGGACGTCCGATGAGCTCTCGCGCCGCGTCGCTGGCGGCGTAGAGGCGGGTGGCTTCGGCATAGCTGCCGGCACGGACGGCGTGCCGGGCCAGGGCGTCGAGGCTGTCGACGTAGAACGTGCGGAGGCCATGTTCCACGCGGACGGCGAGGGCCTCGTGGTTGAGGCTCTCGGCCCGGTCGGGATCGTCCACGGCCACCAGCACCGCCAACTCGTCCAGCGCGTCGGCCACGATGCGCGGAAGGTCGAGCGCGCGACCCAGCTCGAGCGCCCGCTCCAGGTGCGCCCGGGCGGCGTCGCCGTCGTCCAGGCGGCGAACCACGGCCGCCAGCCCGGGGAGCGCCCGGGCGACGATCATGTTGCCGACGAACGGTTCGGCGTACCGGGTGGCCTGCTCCAGCCATGTCCTGGCGTCCTCGAGGTCGCCGTTCCAGAGGTGAAGCTGTCCGAGCGACACCGCCATCGTCGGGACGTGGACCGTGTGCGTGGCGTCCTCGACCGAGCGGACGACCCGGTCCATGAGTCCTAAGGCACCCTGGACGTCGCCCGCAAGACCCTTGACCCACGCCAGGTTGCTGAGCGTCGTGCCCACGGCGAAGTAGTCGCCCAGCGGCTCGGCCAGCTGCACCGCCTCGGCGGCCAGCTGCTCCGACCGTCGCACGTCGCCGGTGCGCTGCGCCGCTTCCAGCTGCCCGGTGAGGGCAAAGGCGGCGAGGATCCGGTCGCGGCGGTCCCGGCACCGTCGCACCGCTTCCTCGAGGATCGGCGCCGCGTCCCGGTGGCGGTCGCAGTTGGTCAGCGCGAGCCCTTCGAGGACCATCGTGAGGTCGGTGCCCCACGCGTCACCGGCGGCCTCCGTGTGCCGGCGCGCCTCGCGGCACAGTTCCCGCGCCCGGGCGAAGTCGAGGTACACGTTGATGTAGGCGTGCAGGGCGATGCACCGACCCCGGTTGCGGTCGTCGCCGTTGGCCACCGCAAGGTCCAGGCCCCGTTCGGCGGCATCGACGGTGAGCTGGAACTCGCCCCCGGTGGCGCCGAGCAGGGCCGCTCCGACCAGGAGCCTGGCCTGGAGCGTCGAGCGATCGGCGGGGGCGAGTGCGATCGCCCGCTTCAGCTGCTGGATGCCCTCGTGGGCGTGGCCGTGGAGGAGCCAGAGCCGGGCCAGTGCGGCCGCAAGCCGCCGGCCGCGTTCGGTGTCGAGCGCCGAGAGCCCCCAGTCGAGCGCCGATCTGAAGTTGTCGTGCTCGGTCTCGAGCGTGGTCAACCAGGCGTCCTGGTCGGTGCCCTCCAGCTCGGGCTCCGCGACCTCGGCGAGCGCCAGGAAGTGGTCGAGGTGCCGGTCCCGGGTGGCGGCGGCCTCGCCGGCGTCCCGGAGCCGATCGTGTGCGTACTGGCGGATGGTGTCGAGCAGCCGGTAGCGGGCCTGGGCATCGCTCTGGTCGACCAGGACGAGCGACTTGTCGACGAGGCGTCCCAGGGTGACGAGCACGTCGTCGTCGGCGCCCGGACCGACGCACACGGCTTGGGCGGCGCCGACCGTGAACCCCCCGGTGAACACGGCCAGTTGACGCAGGACCGCTCTGTCGGGCTCGTCGAGCAGGTCGTGGCTCCACTCGACCGAGGCGGCCAGCGTCTGCTGCCGGGCGATCACGCCCCGGGCGCCCCCGGCGAGGAGTCGGAACCGGTCGTCGAGGCCGGCGGCGATCCGAGCGGGGGACAGGGTCCGTAGCCAGGCGGCCGCGAGCTCGACGGCCAGGGGGATGCCGTCGAGCCGCTGGCACACGGTGCGAACGGCGGACTCGTTGTCGTCGTCGACGGCGAACCCGGGACGCACGTGGCCGCCCCGGTCGGCGAACAGCGAGACGGCCTCGTCCTCGACCATGGACGGCACCCGCCACACCGTCTCGCCCGCCACGCCGAGCGGCTCCCGGGTGGTTGCCAGCACCGACACCTCCGGGCACATGCGCAGCAGAGCGTCCGCCAGCTCGGCGCTGGCGTCGAGGAGGTGCTCGCAGTTGTCGAGGCAGACCAGCAGCCGGCGATCCCGCAGGTGCAGGGTCAGCGCCCGCAGCGCTCCGCCCACCGGCTCGACCATGACCCGGGTGGCGACGGCCGCCAGCTCCGCCACCAGCGCAGGATCGGTGACGGGGCCGAGGTCGACCCACCACACGCCGTCCGGCCAGCGGTCGGCCAGCCGCGCCGCCGCCTGGACCGCCAGCCGGGTCTTGCCGCATCCGCCCGACCCGGTGAGCGTCACCATCCGTTCCGTGCCCAGGAGCCGTTCGACCGCGGCCAGCTCGTTGCCGCGCCCGACGAAGCTGGTGAGCTGGCGCGGCAGGTTGTTGGCCAGAACGTCCAGCGAGCGCAGCGGCGGGAAGTCGTCGGCCAACGCGGCATGCCGTAGCTCGAAGATGCGCTCGGGTGCCGACAGGTCCCGCAGCCGGTGGGTGCCCAGGTCTCGGAGCCAGCCTCCGCCGGGCAGCGCGTCGTTGACGATCGAGGCCGTGACCGCCGTCAGCAGCGTCTGGCCGGCGTGGGCGACGTCGCGCAGCCGGGCGCCCCGGTGCAACGCCGGTCCGGCATAGCCGCGGCCGTCGGTCGGGCGGACCTCTCCCGTATGGATCCCGATCCGTCCCCGGGGCGCAGATCCGCCGTCGCCGATGTCGTCGCCGTTGTCGGTGTCGAGCGCCCGTTGCAGGTCGAGGGCGGCGGCCACCGCGTCGGCCGCTGATGCGAACACGGCAGCCGTCCCGCCTCCGTTGGCCCCGCCCGGGAGCCGAAGACCGCGATGGTCCGCAAGCAGCGCCGGCGCGGTCGAGAGGTCCACGTCCGTGAGCAGGAACGTCACCGTCCCGACCGGGAGATCCGGCGCCGGCGCGTCGGGTGCCATGGGCCTGATCATCGGCCCGTCCACCATTTCGCAACATCGTCCACGTGGGCGAAGTTGCAGCGGCACTCGGGCCCGTCTCGTCAGGAGGTGGCCTGCTTCTCGTACACCGAGACGTGTCTCTGGCTGTCGTCGTCGAACGGCTCTCGGTTCCAGCCTCCCCACCGGTGGCGCAGCCGGAGCCCGGCCAGGCGGGCCATGAGGTCGAGCTCGGACGGCCAGGCGTAGCGGAGCGCCACGGGCACGAGTCGCACGCCGTTGCCGGTGATTACGACGTGCTGGGCGTCGACCCGCTGCTCGACCGGCCGGTGCAGGGACACGTCCAGGCGCACCCGATCGACGTCCAGGTTCGTGACGTGCACCCGTTGTCCCCGATCGAAGCGCGCGATGTCGGGGACGAAGCCCTCGAGCGAGAAGACGCCGCCGGGCTCGAGTCGCCGGGCGACGTTGGCGAAGCATCGCACCTGGTCGTCCTGGGTGAGCAGCGCGAAGAACGTGTTGAAGACGATGAAGATCAGCGAGAACGAGCGGTCGACGGGTACGTCGGCCAGGTGGCCGAACGTCACGCCGATCCCGCCACCGCCGGGCTTGGCCCGCATGTGCTCGACCATCGCCGGGGACGCATCGATGCCGTGGACCTCGAGTCCCCGCGCCGCCAGCGGGATGGCGACTCGACCGGTCCCGATGCCGAGCTCGAGCACGGGACCGCTCCCCCCCAGCGAGGCGAGCACGTCCACGGTCGCCGCCGGGTCCATGCCGGCGTGCCACTCGTCGTAGACGTCGGCTATCTGCTCGCCATATGTCTCGGGCCGGTAGCGGTCCATGCATCTACCCCCATCCGACGGTACGCGGGGGTCGGCCGCGCCGGTCAACGGGTTTCGAGGGTGGCTTCTATCCGCCCGGAGCTCGTCAAGAGCCGCCCTGAGTGCCCTGCGGTCGTGCGCGACGAAGGAACAGACGTCTGAGCGCGCCGAACGGGACCACGAGGAAGACCGCGATCGCGCAGTACAGCGCCACTGCGATCGCGGGCAGGGCGAGGCCGATGAGGATCGCGAGCCCGTAGACGGGGACGACCGGCAGGATGCTCCGCCTCACCGTGTCGGGCTCGTCGACGGTCCCCGGCGCAAACAGATGCTCCCACCGGGCGTAGGTGTCCAACCCATAGAGGAGGACACGGATCCCCAGCAGGGCGATGCCATACATCGTCACGAAGACACGTTCCCCCGAGACGTCGTCCAGCCCCTCGGCGACGAGGCGGGTGGGGAACGGCAGGACCGCCACCACCAGGAGCAGAAGAAGGTTGAGCCGAAGCAGGCCCAGGTCGGCCTTGGCCAGTCGATCGGTGATCCCGGTGTGGGCGAGCCACGCAGCGCCGATCGTCAGGAAGCTCACGACGTACGCCAGGTAGAAGGGCCAGGCATCCAGGACACGGTCGAGCGCAGGCCCGGATTCGGGAATCGCCAGCTCGAGGACGAGCAGAGTGATCGCGATGGCGAACACGCCATCGCTGAATGCCTCCAGCCGGGTCGTGCCAACGAACCCGCGTGCCTCGGGGACGTGCTCCTCACCGGGCAATCGGTCACCTCCAGGAAACGGCGGTGGCGCAAAGATTGCCGGATCCGACCGGTTGGCGCGGGGATCGACGGCGCCTACAGGTCAGGGCGGACGTCGTGATCGATCTGCATCAGCTCGACCGGTGCGCCGTTGACGGCGATGAAGGCGACGGTCACGCCGCTACTCGGACTGTTGGGTTCGATGATCACTCGGTGCCCGGCCAGTGCCGCCTCCAGGTAGTCGACCTCGAACGCCACGTGCGGAACCGTCTTCACCAGCTCCGGGCACGGAGCGTCGTCCCAGTAGCGCTGCCATTGGATGCCGAACGAATTGTCCTGATGGTCGCTGACCGTCATCTTCAGGTGCGGAAGCGGGATCCCACCGTCGAAGTCGCGCGTCGTGGGGATGCCGATGTGATTGAACTTCATGGGCTGACCCCTCGGCTCGTGGTCCGGATCGGTGCCGGCACGGAACCACCGCTGGTTGTCGACACCACCCGCATCGGGGCCCTCTACATGGGGACGATGAGGATCGACATTGACCCCCTTCGCGGGGGTGTCCGGGTCGAACTTCGAGAACAACACCAGCGACCTGCGCTGCGAAGTCAACGTGCTCATGCACGTCCGCTCAGCCAAGGCCGCACGGCGTGTCGCCGCGACGTGAGGAGGCGACCATGACCGAGGCCGAAGCCCGCAAAGCCGCCGCCGAACGCGGCTGGACGCTGCAGAAGCAAGGCAAGGCGTTCCGGGTCGTCGACGAGAACGGCACCGTGGTCGCTGGCGACTGGTCCAACCCTGACGGGTTCTACGGGCTCAGCCTGGCCGACATCGGCGAGGTGCTGGAGCCGTGACCGTTCGCCTCGTCGACGAGGCCGGTGTCCCCGTCAACGTCGTCACACCGCTCGCCGGCCAGCTCGGCCTGACCCTCGAGGACTGGGCCCAGTTCTACGGCGTCCCCGACCACGTCTGGTGGAACATTCGCCGGCACGACGCGGACGAGGAGCCCGGCTAGAACGTGGGCATCCCGGTGACGGCTGAACGGTGCCGATCGGCAGATCGGAGTCCACACCATCTCTTGTCTGTAGAGCTCGGCCAAGCGCATGATCACAGTGCGTTCGTTGGGGAGGAGGACAACGATGACTCGACTCTCGATGTCCCTGTTCAGTGTGTTCGTGACGGCCGTCGCGCTTGCTGTTCCCGCTCAGGAGCGGTGGCGGCCCCGACGCCCCCGCAAGATTTCGTCGTCGGTAGTGGCGACACATTCGGACCTTTCCTGGACATTTCCATCGACGCACACAGCGACGCGTCGGGTGGCAACCCGAGTGGCACCGTTTCGTTCGTCGTCGTTATCGGCATCATCCAGACGCCAGTCTTCGGCGCCGTGACGTGTCTCGCAGTCGACGGAAACCGCGCGATCATCGGACTTGCCGGACCTCGACCTTTGACGGTACTTGTGGCGGATAACAGCCCAGCTGGGTCGCTGCCGGATGCGTTCGCTGTGGTTCTGGAGGCCACGGACTGTTCGACTGATCCCAGTGGTCCCGGCTTTGGCGCTTTCCTCTCATCGGGTGACATCGTGGTCCGCGACGCGCCCACGAGAACCCAGTGCCTAGACGGTGGCTGGCACAACTACACGGATGCGACCGGCCACCCGTTCAGAAATCAGGGCGAGTGCGTCGCCTTCGCGCTGGGCACCGCCTAGGGGATCCCTGCGCCGGCGGCGTACACCTCGTGCTCGAGCGCCGCGTCCAAACGCGCGCCGGGGGCCTTCGCGATCCTTCGGAGGCCGTCGACGTGTGAGCGGGCGGGCAGCCACGCGCACGCGGGCAGCGGTTTTGGCCTTTCGGGGATTCTTTTTTTCGGGCGGTACTGTTCGTTCTTGTGGCCGTCGTGGACATGGCCGACGTGGC
>JBKPHE010000042.1:0-26868 GCA_046744485.1 Actinomycetota bacterium
GTGCACGTCATGACCCGGGCGGCGGCCGCCCGCCAGCTCGCGCTCGACCTGGGCGCGCACTCCGCCGGGCCCGCCGACGCCCCGCCCCCCGAGCCGCTCGACGCCGCTATCCTGTTCGCGCCCGCCGGAGATTTGGTGCCCTCCGCCCTGGGCGCCCTCGACCGCGGCGGCACGCTGGCGGTCGCCGGCATCCACCTGAGCGACGTGCCGCCCCTGAACTACGAGCGCCACCTGTTCCAGGAGCGGCAGGTCCGGAGCGTCACCGCCAACAGGCGGGCCGACGGCGAGGAGTTCCTGGCGCTCGCCGCGCGCCTCGGCGTGCGCGTGACGGCCACGCCCTACCCGCTCGACGCGGCCGACCGGGCGCTGGCCGACCTGGCCAACGACCGGCTCACGGGCGCCGCCGTGTTGGTCACGTAGCCGTGTCGCAACGAACGGGGCCCGCCCGATGAACCGCGTCGCCGTCGTCACCGGGGCCAACCGAGGCATTGGCCTGGAGGTCGTGCGCCAACTCGCAGCCGCGGGCGACACGGTCGTTCTCGGCGCGCGAGACGTCGCCGCCGGCGAGCGAGCTGCCGCGTCCCTCCCTGGGAGTGCCGCTGCCGGGCGGGTGTTGGTCCGCCAGGTGGACGTGACCGCCCAGGCCAGCCTGGACGCCGTCGCCGACGAGCTCGCGGACAGGCACGGGAGGGTCGACGTCCTCGTCAACAACGCCGCCATTCACTACGACAGCTGGCAGCAGGCCGCGGGCGCCGACCTCGGCATCGTCGTCGAGGCGCTCGACACCAACCTCGTGGGCGCTTGGCGGACGATCAACACCCTGCTGCCCCTGTTGCGAGCCAGCGCGCACGGCCGGATCGTCAACGTCTCCAGCGAAGCCGGATCGCTTGCGTCGATGGGTGGCGGGACACCCGCCTACCGGGCGTCCAAGGCTGCACTCAACGCCCTGACCCGCATGCTCGCCAGCGAGCTTCGATCCGCCGGCATCCTCGTGAACAGCGTATGCCCCGGTTGGGTCGCCACGGACATGGGAGGCCCCGGTGGCCGCCCGGTGCAGGAGGGTGCGGCCAGCGTCGTCTGGGCGATCGACCTGCCCGACATGGGCCCCAGTGGTGGGTTCTACAGGGACGGGGTCCCGCTCCCCTTCTGAGTCTCCGGCCGGACGCGGCCGGTGACGGACGTTCACATCGATCAAGCAAAGGAGCCTGACATGGACATCTCCCTCGAGGGCTGGGACATCCAGACGGCACAGTCGGTCGACTGGGTGCCGTGGGGAACGAAAGGGAACGCCAGGGCCAAGATCCTGGGCTCGGCCGACGGCTACATGGTCACCTACGTCCAGGCGGACGCGGGCTACGAGGGTGACCCACACGTCCACGGTCACCCCGAGTTCTTCTACCTGCTCGAGGGCTCGGTCAGGAACCAGGGTCGCGAGATGATCGCAGGCGATGGCTACGCCGCCGCTGCCAACTCGACCCACGCAGACTTCGCAACCGACACCGGCGCGACGTACATCGTGATCTTCAAGATCTGACCGTTCGTCGCACGCTTGCATGTTCGTCGACGCTTCCTGCAGGTGTTCGGCGACGATTGACTGCTCAGTCGTCGAGCTCCGGCAGGTCGAGCCGGCGTAGGCGCTCGGGGTCGGCGATCGAGTGGATCTCAACGATCCTGCCGGCCCTGACCGTGAAGGCCAGGACCGAGACCGGTCGGCCACCGGGGGCCACGACGACCCCTGCGGAACCGTTGACGACGGCCGGCCGCACGAACGGTGAGAGTCGCGTGAACATGAGCGCTCGCTTGGCCACGGCCGCCGCACCCTGAATCACCACGGAGACGCTCGGACGCGAGGCCCCGCCGTCGGATCGCAGCACGACGTCCGGGTCGAGCACGGCGACCAGCGCCTCGAAGTCACCGCCACGGGCCGCCGCGAAGAAGGCGTCCACCACCTCCCGCTGGCGCGCCAGGTCGACGTCGGGGGTGGCCGCACCGCGGACCCGGCGACGCGCCCGGCTGGCGAGCTGCCGTGCGGCGGCCGGGGAGCGCCCCACGATGGTTGCGATGTCGTCGAAGGGCACTGCGAACATGTCGTGCAGGACGAATGCCAGCCGCTCGGCGGGAGCGAGCGTCTCGAGTACCACCAGCAGCGCGAGGCCGACTGAATCGACCAGTTCCGCCTCGTGCTCGGGGTCGGGCCCGTCCTCGCGGCGCACGATCGGATCGGGCACGTACACGTCCAGGGGTTCCTCGCGCCGGGACTTGCGGGACCGCAGCCGGTTCAGGCACACGCTGGAGACGACCGTCGTGAGCCATCCGCCCATGTTCTCGACGTCACCGGTGTCGGCGCGGCTCAGCCTCAACCAGGTCTCCTGGACGGCGTCTTCGGCCTCGCTGAGGGAGCCCAGCATTCGGTAGGCCACCGCCCGCAGGTGGGCCCGGTGTTCCATGAATCGTTCCGTCGGCCAGTCGTTCTCGTCCATCGGTCACATTCCCTCGTCACGCCGTGTCATAGCAGTGACCGACTGAACGCAGCCGATGTGACAAGAGGAGCAGCGACGATGGAGTCACCCCGATGAAGGCCGCGCGTGTCCACGAGCCCGTGGGCTTCGAAGGCATCGACGGGCTCGTTTACGAGGAAGCACCCGAGCCGGTGCCCGCCGTTGGCGACGTCCTCGTCAAGGTGCATGCCGCCGGCTTCACCCCTACCGAGTTGCAGTGGCCGCTCTGGACCGACCGAGCGGGACGCGACCGCGCGCCCATCATCCCCGCCCACGAGTTCTCCGGTGTCGTCGCCGCCCTCGGCTACGGCACCACCGGCGTGGCGGTGGGTGAGGAGGTCTACGGGCTCATCGATGGGTACCGCGACGGCGCTGCGGCCGACTTCATCGCCATCGAGGCTCGCGACGTGGCGCCGAAGCCGACGACCGTCGATCACGTCCACGCCGCCGCGATCCCCCAAGCCGGCCTCACGTCCTGGCGGGCGCTGTTCGATCACGGCCAGCTGGCCGCCGGGCAGACCGCGGTCATCCACGGTGCCGGCGGCGGCGTCGGGTCCGTCGCGGTGCAGCTGGCCCGCTCGGCCGGTGCTCAGGTGATCGGCACCGGTCGCAGCGGCGCCCGGTCGCTCGCGATGGACGTGGGCGCCGACAGCTTCGTCGACCTCGACCAGGACCGGTGGGAGGACGCCGTCGGCCAGGCCGACGTCGTCTTCGACACGGTCGGCGGCGAGGTGCTCGCCCGGTCACCGGCGCTCGTCAAGCCGGGCGGCACCCTCGTCTCGGTCGTGGCCCCCCCGCCCACCGACCGCCGGGACATCCGGGCGATCCACTTCGTCCGCGAGCCCAGCCGCGCCCAACTCGTCGAGCTGGCCCGGCTGGTCGACACCGGCCAACTTCGCCCTCAGGTCGGCGCCGTGTACCCGCTCGCCGACGCCCGAGAGGCGTTCCTGGCCAAGTCGACCCAGAGCATCCCGGGCAAGGTCATCCTCCAGCCGTGACCGGCGGGGATGGCCAGTAACCGTCGGGCGCTCGACCCCACCTCCGCCCCCAGGGGTCCGCATCCGTACGACGTCGCCGGCGTGGGGCCGGCCCTGCACTGGTCCGGCACCGCACCGCAAAGGCATGCGTCGTCGTCACGCGGTCCTGACAGGAGTGGGAACTCTTTGGCGACTCCGAGCGACTTTGACAGCGGCAGGCGGTGCCGGAACCCCGCGGGGGAATCGCTTCGACGAGTAGGAGAGCTGGATGAGACGAGTGATCGCTTCGGGTGTGGCTGCAGCAGCCGCGCTCGCCCTCGCTGCGACGCCCACGGCTGCTCACAATGAGTGGGAGCCCGAGACTGCGGCCCCGGGCAGCGTGATCGATCTCTCCCTGTTCGTTGAGGACGAACAACCCGACGCAGGCACGACCATGGTCGAGTTGCATTTCCCTCGCCCGATCACCGTGGCGGCGCTACCGGCAGTGCCGGGCTGGACGGCGACTGTCATGGACGGCGAGCTTGGCGGCCCTGCAAGTGGTGTCACCTGGGCCGGAGGCCCTGCGCCGGGCGACCTCGAGCTACCCATCAGGCTCGGGCCGCTGCCCAGCGAACCTGGCCGGCTTCAGTTCAAGACGGTGCAGACCTACGGCAACGGCGAAGTGGACCGCTGGATCGACGACTGGCCGGAAGGTGCCCCCGAACCCCCAGCCCCGGGGCCCGTGCTCGACGTCGTCCCTGGTGGGCCCGGCACCATCCCGGCCACCACCGCGCCAAAGACCACAACCACCGCCTCGACGACCACCACGACCATCGCGGCCACGACCACCGAGACCGGCGAGGCATCCCAGAGCACCGACGACGACTCCGACAGCGACGTTCTGCCCTTCGTGGTCGCCGCGGTGGCGATCCTGGCCGTTGCCGGCGGCGCCTTCGCCTTCATCCGCTCCAGGCGATCACCTCACCCCTGAACCCTCGGCCGATTCAGGTCGACCTGCGATTCGTCGTGTCACTGGTCAGCGCCCGCCTGCGCCAGCGTCGATGCGATGGTGTCGAGTTGGTCGGTGGTGAGCTCGCCGCTGGCGCGCAGAACCACCGTGCCATCGCCGTCGATGGCGACGAAGAACGGGTAGGCAGACAGCCCGACTGCTTGGGCCGCGGTGTTGTCGCTGTCGACGAGCACTGGCGCGGTCCAGCCTTCGTCGGCGAGCCACACATCTGGTGGGTAGTTGGGCCGGTTGGCGTCGATAGCCGTGGACACCGACACAAGGTCGACGGCCTCGGGCAGGCGACCGTCATCGACCCATTGCTGCACGACCGGCACCTCGCGCTGGCAATGTGGACACCAGTGGGCGACGAACATGATCATCGTGGGGCGTCCGTCGGCGCCGATGGTCATCGGATCGCCGTTCTGGTCGTTACCCGTGAGGGTTGGCAGGGTCAGACCGACGGCGGGGTCGTCGGGGCTGTCGGTGAACTCGGGGAGCAGGTCCCCGGACGCGGTGACGGTGCCGGTCGTCGCTGCGTCGCCTCTGCGGTCGCCCGCGTTGGTCGAGCTGTCATCCCCGTTGCCCCCGCCGGCAGCGAGGGCCACCACCAGGGCGACGAGCACGGCGGCCACGACGCCGGCGAGGACAAGGACGGGGCCGCGACCCCGTTTGGCAGCTCGCCGGCGGGCGGCAGGCACGGAGGAACGGGTCATGAAGTCTCCTTGGCGAGGAAGAGCAGGACGGCGATCAGGGCGAAGCCTGACAACGCCATCGTCGGAATGGTGAAGTACCCGAGCCGCTCGACCCAGATGATCGAGCACGGGTTGGTGGGGTCGCACGAGCCCGACTCGAGCGAGGGGTAGCGCTCAACCAGCACGTGGTACACGGACACCAGGCCGCCCGCCACCGCCAGCGGCAAGGCGTACCAACGCACGGCCACGTCACGCCTAAAGGCAGCGATCGGCAGGATCACTGCCAGCGGATACATCCCGATGCGCTGGAACCAACACAGCCGACAGGGCGGAAAGTGGGCCACCTCCGAGTAGTACAGGCTGCCGAGCGTCGAAATGATCGCCACGCCGGCCGCCACCACGAGCGCGACAGACCGCACCGCGTCGAGCAGGTTGGCAGGCCACGGGGTCGCGGGTCGGACGGCGTGCACCACGAGCGCGGCGACGAGCGCCACGGCGGCAATCTCCGCAAGCAGGGCGAGGAACGCCAAGAACAGGCTGACTTGATCGGTAGACATCAGTTCCTTCGGAATGCGCCTCGGGCGTAGGCCGCCAGCCCGTCGGCGACAACGCCGCGCGCGGGCTCACCGCACCCGTGCGCGCCGCCAGGACGGGCCGGCCACGGGCAGGGCGGCGTCAGATGGAGGCAACGATGATCCGTAGAGGCGGACCGCGCCGGCTGCGCACGCCGGCCACGATATGGCGCGTGGTAACTCTTCACGCCCAGGACTCGTCGATGATCTGAACGACGACGGCCCGGTTCGGAGGCAGCTGTCGGCCGCGAGCTCTGAGGGGAGGAGGAGGCTGTGTCCGTGGACTTGCTGCGCGAACGGGTGAAGCGCCTGATGCCGCGGGCGAAGGAAGACCTCGCCCGCATGGTGTCCTTCCGGTCGGTCTACGACCCCAGAGAAACGCCGCCCGAGGACTGCGACAGGATGGTCGACTTCACGCTCGATGTGTTCTCTGCCGCCGGCGCCCGGGATGTAGAGGCACACGAGACATCCGACGGGAGCAAGGTCGTCTGCGGTCACATCCCAAATGGGCGGATGATCCCTCGAGCCTCTCGCTACACGTAATCCTGGCGACGCAGCCATTGGAGCGCGAACCAGCCCCAGATGGGTGGCAGGTAGGCGGTGAACAGGCGGTGGGTAAAGGTGGCGGCGACCGCCTCCGATTGGGGGATCCCGGCGGCGGTGAGCCCGCCGATCAGCCCGGCCTCGACGACGCCCATGCCCCCTGGCACGGGGGCCATCCCCCCGACGACCGACGCCAGGGAGTTGATCACGATGAGCTGCATGAGGGGGAGAGATCCGCCGTACGCGTGGAGGGACGCGCCGAGAACGAGCGCGTAGAGAACCTGCGAGCCGACGTTGCCACCGAAGAGCATGACGGCCTCGCGCGGGGTGGTGAGGATGTCGCGCAGATTGGCCCTTGCCGCTTCCCATTGGGGCTGCACGACGCCGCGGGCCCATCGCCGCAGCCGCGGCACGAGAAGCAGGGTCCCGAGCGCCAAGCCGGCGACGACGATGAGCACGACCGCAAGGCCTGCCAGGTCCTTGCCGCCGGTCGAGGAGGCCGTGAACTCGCTGCCTGTGAACCCGAGCCCGACGATCACCAGGATCGCCTGGACGACGAAGCCGGCGACGGAGTTGAGAACGCCCGAGCTCGCGGCCACTGCGACCGTGAGTCCCTGCTTCTGGAAGAAGCGGATGACAAGGGCCGTCGTCGCGATCGTGCCACCGATGAGCCCGGTGAAGTTGTTGGCGAACTGCTCTCCGACGACCGCGCCATAGCGCAGCGGGGCCGAGACCGAACCCATCAAGGCGATGGCGCCCGTGAATTGCGGCAGGGGCGAGATCAGGAACGCGATCCCCACCCATCCCCACTCGGCGTTGTCGAAGACTGTCGCGAAGTCGATGCCCGCGAGCTGGCCGATCAGCAGATAGACGCCGAGGATCGTGCCGGCCGCGATGAGCAGGTCGCCGGGCGACACGCGACGCAGCTTGGTGAGCGTGGCGACCTCGCCACCCGTCAATGCCGCACCCTGCTCGCGGAGACGGGTGAGAAGCGCACTTCGCTCCGGGAGCTCGCGCCGGGTCTCCGCCGAGAGCGCGGCCGGCTCGAGAAGGGGAAGGACGTCGGCCAGCCCCGCTCGTCCCAGGGCGCGGAGCGCCGCGCCGAGGCCTCGCTCCTCACCGACGAGCGCGGCGGTGGTCGCCAGCAGCTCGACCGCATCCACGAGGCAGCGCTCCGCAGGTGCTCCCGACGACGCGTGCGCGAAATCAACGAAGGCCGTCGTGCCGTCGGCGAGGAGCACGACGTTCGCGGCCTGCATCATCCCGTGGGCGAGACGAGCATCGTGCAGCCTGGCGAGGCTCTGCCACGCGTCGTCGAGGACCGCGTCGGTCACCCGGTCGGGGTCGGCGTCGGGGAGCGGCAGGCCGTCGGGTTCGCGCAGTACGAGCAGGGCGGTCTCGCGCGCGCCGGCGATGCCGGCGATGACCACCGAGCTCACCTGAACGCCGGCCCGCTCGGCGAGCAGCAGGAGATACGCGCGGTGCTCGAGCTGTTGGGTCCGGGTGAGCGCGATCGTCGGCCCCGAATCCTTGAACCAGACCCAACGCCACACCTTGGCCAGCAGTCGAGCGTCGGCTGCGTCCCGGCCGATCAGCTCGATCGACACCGCACCGCCGTCGGGCGCCGGGGCGGTGAAGCGCGTCTCGCCCCAGACCTGTGAGGGAGCGAGCCGCAGCCCAGTCACCGCGACCCCGAGGCCGCGCAGCGCGTCGTCGACCTCGCCGATCGAGGGCGTCGCCGCGGGCGTCCCCACCGCAAGATGAACCAGAGCGGCCACGCCCCAGCCCAGCGCCCAGCCGCCCAGAACGTCATCGGGCAGGCCGACTACCGCGAGGACGGCGCTCACGGCGGCGACGGCGAGAACGGCGAACACGAGTCGGCGCGCTGGCCGGAGGAGGTACGGCGCGGCGACGAGCAGGATGGTCGTGGCGACGGCAAGCACCGCGACCGGGTACTCGGGCACGGCGCCGTCCACTTCGAGCCCCCCGGCCGTACGCACCGGGGCGGCGTCGACGGACGCACGCAGACCGAACCCCGCCAGCCCGGCAAGGGCTCCGGCGAGAATGAGCATGCTGACGAGGCGGAAGCGCCTCATCAGCACGAACGCAAGCAGCACCACGACGACCGTGCCGATCGCGCCCGCCCGGTAGCCGACCTCGGCACCTGAGCGGACCCAGTCGGGCAGGTTCGTGAGCAGATCGAAGAGGCGCTGCTCGAGCGGCGTGAGCTCGTCGGCGCCGAAAGCGGTCAGCATGACGATCAACGCCGCGACCGCGATACGCGCCACGTCACCAGGCCGCCGCCGACGGGCCCCCTGGGGCACGACCCCGAAGACCGCGGGTGTCCAGCCTCGCGCGTCCGCAGGCGTGAGTAGCTCGGGCGACGCAGCCGTGGTCCCGGTCACCTTGTCATCCTCATCGAAACCCGAACCCAGTCGGTTACACCCGGTGATTCACGCGGCCGCGGCCGCGGGCGGCTGGGCTCGATCCTCGGACCCTGGGGCCGACTCGGCCGTGGCGAACCCGAAAAGCCGGGCAACAAGAACGGCGCCGAGGCCGTAGACCCTCACTTGTGGACCCGACCACGCGAAACGTGCCGGCAACAGCAGGACCAGAGACCGGCGTGCGACGTGGCGTCGAACCCCGCTCCGCCAACTGGACTGCCTCGGCCACATCCAGCCTGTCATGGACACGTCGGGACTCTAGGAGAACGCAGGCAGGTTCGTTGCGCGTTCGTTCTCACGTCGTTCGACGCACCCCGGCCCCGCAACGTGTACGGCCCCATCGGCGCCGGTACAGGACCTCCCTCAGTGCATCGGATGTTGCACAATGACCGAGAACTGACCGCGCGGCCGGTGAATCACGCAGCGGCGGGCGGGCCCCACCCGCCGCCGCCCGGCGTGAGCATGCGCAGGACGTCACCGGCCCGCAGCCGGACGGTGCATTTGTCGGGCAGGCGCTCTGCCCGGTCCTCGTCACCTTGGGGCAGCTGCCAGTTCTCCCCAGGTGCCCCCGGCTCCCCGGCCCACAGTCCTCACGGCCGGGACACCCGGCGTTCGGTGATGAGCGACACCGTGCAGTCCTCCAGCACCTGCAGGTCCCGTTCGATCCCCTCACCCCCCGGCGGCCTACCGGCGCCGCCACTCCCCCGCCGGAGCCGATACCGCAGAACCCTCAGCGGAAACGTTCGCTCCAACGCCTCGATCGGCGTGTTCCTGGTATTGGTCATGCCCGTGTGAATGCCCGATTGCCCAGGTAGACCCGGGTTTGGCTGGAGCACATCTTTTGTAGTGTTGGTCAACGGTGTGGACCCCGCTGTCCTCGGGGTTGGCGGTGTCCCGGAGCGAGCGCGACTGGGGGCGGGGTAACCTTCGGCCCAGGTCGTGACTGGCGTTACGAGGTGGAACCGACCACCGGGGAGCGACCTCGAAGCTGCGCCGAACGCCTGGGCCGCTGAGAACGATGGAGTCCTCATGGCCGTAGGCACGCTGCTCGAGACCTATCTGTCCCGGTTCGGGGTCGCCACTGTTGGGCTGTCGGTCGAGACAATCGCCTTCTCGGCCGGCCTTGATGCTGTCGCCCGTGTCGAGCCGGGGGTGGCTGGCGCGGTCCTCCAGGAGCTGGCTGATCAGCGCACCCATCTAAAGCTGATCGCAAGCGAGAACTTCGCCAGCCCAGCGGTGCTGTTGGCTATGGGGAACTGGTTGAGCGACAAGTACGCGGAGGGCGCGCCGGGCCACCGCTTCTACGCCGGCTGCGACAACGTCGACACCGTCGAGGGGCGTGCCGACGAGCTGGCCTGCGTGCTCTTTGGGGCGGACCATGCCTATGCCCAACCGCACAGCGGCATCGACGCCAACTTGGTCGCGTTCTGGGCCGTGCTGTCGCAGCGGGTGGAGTCTCCGGCGCTCGAGCGCCTGAGGGCTGGCAATGTCAGCGATCTGTCCGACGCCGCTTGGGAGGAGCTGCGCCAGGAGCTCGGTAACCAGACGCTGCTGGGGATGGCGCTGCAGGCTGGTGGGCACCTGACCCACGGCTTCCGACCGAATATCTCAGGGAAGCTCTTCCGGCACCGGTCGTATGGCGTCGACCCGGAGACCTTCTTGTTGGACTACGACGAGGTTCGGCGGCGTGCCCGCCAGGACCGGCCGCTGATCCTGATCGCTGGGTACAGCTCCCATCCCCGGCTCGTGAACTTCCGGGTGATGCGGGAGATAGCAGACGAGGTGGGCGCCAGCCTTATGGTCGACATGGCGCATTTCGCCGGGTTGGTGGCCGGTAAGGCCCTCACTGGCGACTTCGACCCTGTCCCGCACGCGCACGTCGTCACTACCACTACGCACAAGACGCTGCGCGGCCCGCGCGGCGGTCTCGTACTGTGCGAAGGCGCCCTTGCCGAGTTCGTCGACCGCGGGTGCCCGATGGTGTTGGGCGGCCCGCTTCCCCACGTCATGGCGGCCAAGGCCGTGGCCTTGGCCGAGGCGTCGCAGCCGTCGTTCCAGACCTACGCGGCTGCAGTGGTCGACAACGCCAGGGCCTTGGCCGAGCGACTGTTGGCCCGAGGCGTCCCCGTGGTCACCGGTGGTACCGACAACCACCTCGTGCTCGTCGACGTTCGCCGCTTCGGGCTGACTGGCCGGCAGGCGGAATCAGCGCTCCGCGCCGCCGGGATCACGTTGAACCGCAATGTCGTCCCCGACGAGACCAACGGCCCCTGGTACACGAGCGGCCTCCGGCTGGGGACACCCGCTGTCACCACACTCGGGATGGGTAACGACGACATGCGCGAGGTCGCCGACGTGCTCGCCGACGTCCTCCATGCCACGTCTGCCGGCGTGGTCGCATCCGGGCCGAACAAGGGCAAGCCGTCGCGCGTCGAGTTCCGGCTCGAGGGGGCCGTGGCCGACGCAGGCCGTTCGAGGGTGACCGATCTCCTGGCCCGGCACCCGCTCTATCCGGAGATCGAGCTGTGACGTCGCCAGCGCGGCACGGCCCCTCATCGAGTGGGCTCCGTATTCGTCAGTCTCCTGCTTGTCAGGGGGCTCAGCTCCCCAGCAGGTATCTGACCAAGGCGTGGAGCTCGGCGTCGGAGACGTCAAGCAAGGGCATCGCCTCGGTCGGCCCTCCGATGAGCTCGAACGCCGGAGAGATGAACGCCCCCGGAGTGCGCACCGACTCGGCTACGTAATCTTCGGCGGTCATCCCGGGGCGCCGATCGCCGGCCCACGAGGCGGCGTCCGACAGGTCAGGGCCGATCCCGACAATCGCTTCAGTTTCGGGTCCGTTGTGGCACGACGCGCAGCCCTTGGTGCGGAACAACGTCGCCCCGCTGAGAGAATCTCCGGCGACGGCCCGGGTCGCGTCCTGTGTCGACGCTGTGCCCCACCCAACGATCGCCCCAATGGCGGCCACCAAGGCAACAACCGCCGCACCGACACCTCGGCCAGTCACAGCGGCACCGCCTCAGCCGCGCGGCGGCGCCGTGCATCGGCCACCGCCACGCCCGCCGCTGCGACTGCCACCACAATCGCGGCGGCGCGCGCCGCCAGTGGCCAGCGGTAGTCGGCGATGGTTCCGTCGGCATCCGCGGCTCCGGCACCACCCACACCGCTGCGGGGCTCGGCGACGTCGATCGCACCCAGGTCCTGCGGACCGAACCACCCCTGGCGGATTTCCCAATAGGCCTGGCCCGCCTCGGGGAAGATGACGTCGGCGACATGATGACCCGTCGGTCCCTGCTGGCGCGCGGGGAAGACCGCCTCGTCGCCCGACGCCGACCGAACCGCAACTGCGATCGGTTCGGTTCCCTGGTCGTCGGGGTTGACGGGGGTCACGCCGTGCTGGCGGATCGTAAACCCCACCTCGGTCTCCTGGCCCGCGACGGGCACCGACATCGGGTCCAACGAGCTCATGGCCCAACCCCCAGCCGACACCGCCGACGCAGACATCACGATGCCGGCCAAGGCCGAGCCGACCACGACGAACAGACGCGCCTTCATCATGCCCCTCCTACACCACCAGCCCCGGCGTGGTTCCGGTGCTCGCATCCGACGACGGACCGGTAGCGCCAGCGCATGTCATCCACCCCGTTGAGACGATCGCCGACCGCTTCTGGTTCGAGCTACCGGGTCGCTTGACTACCTGCGGGGCAGCGCTCGAGCGAACCCCGGCCGTTGGCCGCCACCTCATCGGGCTCCACCTGGTCGACACACAGGAGCTCGCGACTCGATCGCTCTGCCACCTCCGGGGTTGTACGACGCAACGGGCCGGGTTCGATCGTGACGTGGGGAACTCGATTGCAACCGCGTAAACGTCATTGATGGCGACATCGTCATCGATACCTCGACCGGCTCGTGCACGACCCTCCAACGGTGGGTGTGCCCACTGTGGACACGCGAGCCCGAACGGTGGTGGGTAGCCACCGATCGCCCTGTCACGGTCCATCGGATTCGTGCGGGGTCCCGCCCGCATTGTTGACCTTGCCACCGCTCGTCACCTTGCCGTCGATCGAGCGTCCCGGCCCCACGCTTGGTGTGGACGGGATCCCAGCCGACCCTTCAATTCCCCAGCCCACTGGAGTAGTTGACCGGTGGTGGTCCCCACCCTCCTCCACCGGGGGTGAGCATTCGCAAGACGTCGCCGGCTTGGAGCCGGATCGTGCACTTGTCGGGCAAGCGCTCGGCCCGATGCTCGTCACCCTGGGGCAGCAGCCAGTTCTCACCTGGCGCCCCCGGCTCCCCGCCCCACAGTCCCCACGGCCGGGACACCCGGCGTTCCGTGATGAGCGACACGGTGCAACCCTCCAGCACCTGCAGGGCCCGCTCTATCCCCTCCCCACCCGGCGCCCGACCCGCGCCACCGCTCCCTCGCCGCAGCCGGTAGCGCAGCACCCGTAGGGGGAAGGTCCTCTCCAGCGCCTCGATCGGCGTATTTTTCGTGTTAGTCATGCCCGTGTGAATGCCCGATTGCCCAGGTAGCCCCGGGTTCGACTGGAGCACATCCGCGACTGTGTTGGTCATCCCCGTGTGCACGCCGCTCATCCCGGAGGAGTGGGGGCGGCCGCCCTGACCTCCGGCCACGGTCTCGTAGTAGACCCACCCGTCACCGCCGACGAGCAGGTTGTTCATCGTGCCCTGACCGGCGGCGGGCACGCGGCCCCGGCACGGCTCGGCCAGGGCCCGCAGGCACACGTCGGCCACCCGCTGGCTCACCTCGACGTTGCCGGCGCCGACGGCCGCCGGAGGTCGCGCCGCGACGATCGTGCCCGCCGGCGCCACGACCCGGACGGGGCGCAGGGCCCCGCCGTTGGCCGGAATGTTCGGATCGACCGCAGCTCGCAGGGCGTACGACACGGCCGACACCGTGACCGCTTCTACGGCGTTGACGTTGCCGCGGGCCTGGGGGTCGGTGCCGGTGAAGTCGAAGGTCACGGCGTCGCCGGTCACGGTGACGGAGACGCTGACACGCGCTGGATGCTGCTGCTCGGGGGCCGCACCGGTCGAGTCCAGCACGTCGTCCGCCCGCCAGGTGCCGTCAGGCAGCTCGGCCAGCGCCGCCCGCATGCGCCGCTCGCCGTAGTCAACCACCTCGGCCAGCGGCGCATCAGCGCCGGCCATGTCCGCAAGGCGCTCGACGCCGACGACGTTGGCGCCCACCTGGGCGTCGAGGTCACCGACTCGCTCGGTCGGGGTGCGCGAGTTGGCCAGCAGCAGGCGGCGCACGCTGTCGTCGAGGATCGTCGGCGGGATCCGCAGGCCCTCCTGGTGGATCTCGGTGGCGTCGGCCGGGATCGACCCGGGCGCGCAGCCCCCCACATCGGCGTGGTGGGCGCGGTTCGCCGCCCACCCCACGAGATCGCCGGCGACCATGCACGGTGCCACCAGCGTGATGTCGTTGAGGTGGGTCCCGCCGGCGAAGGGATCGTTGAGCACCACCTGGTCCCCGGGATCCAAGCCGTCACCGAACGCCTCGATGGCGGCGGCGACGCTCGCGGGCATCGAACCCAGGTGGACCGGGATGTGCTCGGCCTGCACCAGCAGCTCGCCGGACGGGGTGAACAGGGCCGCCGAGCAATCGGCCCGCTCCTTGATGTTGGGGCTGAAGGCCGCCCGCCGCAGGACCGCACCCATCTCCTCGGCAACGCCGGTGAGCCGGGAGATCAGTACCTGCAGCTCTGCGGGACCGAGGCTCACGGGGTGGTCACCCGCCGCATGACCAACGCCCCCCCGGTGCCGGCCTGCGCCGTCCACCCGTCGGCCACCCAGATCGTGCAGTCCGGCTCCGCGATCACCGCCGGGCCCCGCACCTCCCCCTCGAGGCGGGCGACGGCCGGCAGTTCGTCGGCGACGACGGTTGGCGCGCGGCTCGCGACGGCCCGAAGCGCCACCACCTCGACCGGCTCGTCGGGGCGGGCGTAGCCGTTGCGGCGGCGGTGCTCGTCGTGGAACTCGTCAACGCTGGGCACGGTCAACTCGTGGCTCTGGCCTCGGTAGCGGCAGTCCACGGCCGTCTCGACCGTGGTCGCGGCGCCACCGTCGCTCGGCCCCACCAGCCCGGCGGCCTCCTTTCCGAGCATCGCCAACGCCTCCGCCAGGCCGGCGTGATCCCGCGGGGTGGGCCACGACCGCACAACATCCCGGCGCACGGGGGCGGTCAGCAGCCCGACGGCGGACAACACGCCCGCCCGCGCCGGCACGATCACCGCCGGCATCCCGAGGGCCTCCGCCAGGGCGCAGGCGTGCAGCGGTCCCGCACCGCCGAACGCCACCAGCCCCAGGCCCTGGGGATTGACGCCCCGCTCCACCGACACGGCGCGCAGCGCGCGTTCCATGTTGGCGTCCACCACGGCGATCACGCCGTCGGCGGTCACCCCCGCCCGCTCCAGTGCCGCCTCCGCGGCGCCGGCGTCGAGCCGCAGGCCGCCGAAGGCGGCGTCGGCGGTGATCCGCCCGGCGACCAGGTTGGCGTCGGTGACCGTGGCATCGACACCGCCCCGCCCGTAGCAGGCCGGCCCCGGGTCGGCGCCGGCGCTCTGCGGACCGACGACCAGTGCTCCGCCGGGGTCGATCCGGGCGATCGACCCGCCCCCGGCGCCGATTGTGTGCACGTCGAGCGCCGGGAACCGCACCGTGAATCCAGCGACCTCGCGCTCGGCCGCCGGTGCCGGGCTCCCGCCGACGACGAGGCATACGTCGGTGGAGGTGCCACCCATGTCGAAGGTGATGGCGTCGGGGAAACCGTTGACGACCGCGGCCGCCACCCCCGCCCGCACGCCACCGGCGGGGCCCGACAGCAGCAGCGCCGCTGGCAGCTCCGCGGCCTCGGGCGCCGGGAGCAGCCCCCCGGCCGAGGTCATCACCAGGGCGTCGTCGGCGAGGTCGGCGATGGCCCGCAGGTACGACCGGCAACGGGGCCGCAGCGCGGCGTTGATCACGGTCGTCACCGTGCGCTCGACCTCCCGCATCTCCGGGGACACCTCGTGCGAGCAGCTCACGTCGTGACCGCGGGCGCGCAGCGCCTCGGCCACCGCCCGTTCCTGCGCCGGCTGGATGTCGGCGTGGAGCAGGCAGACCGCCACCGCCTCGACGTGCGGGTCGATGTCGGGAAGCCGGCGGGGATCGACGGGCGCCAGCTCGGATCCGTCCGCGGCCAGGCGGCCGGCGACCTCGTACCGCCAGTCTCGCGGCACCAAGGGCTCAGGGCGCGAGGCCAGCTGGTCGTACAGCGACGGACGATCCTGGCGGCCGATCTCGATGACGTCTGCGAGCCCCTCGGTCGTGATCAGGGCGACGGCCGCGCCCCGCCGCTCCAGCAGCGCGTTGGTCGCCACGGTGGTGCCGTGCGCCAGGAACTCCGGTCGGGTCGACACCCCCCGCGGTGTTGCGTCCGCGATGGCCCGGCGCATGGCGCGGACGGGGTCGTCGGGCGTCGACAGCACCTTGGCCACGTCACCGTCGGCCGTCACCAGGTCGGTGAACGTGCCCCCGGTGTCGACGCCGACCTGCACGGGCCCCGGCCTAGCGCGCCAAGCCGGATCTCGACCGCTGCGACTGGGCGGCCTCCACGGCGAGCCGATCCACCAGCTCGTTCATCGCGTGGCCGGCGTGCGCCTTGATCCAGCGAAAGGTGACGTCGCCGCGGGCTTGCACCAGCTCGACGAACGGCTCCCACAGGTCGCGGTTGGCCACCGGCTTCCGGGCGGAGTTGACCCAGCCCCGGCGGATCCAGCCCTCCCACCAGCGGTCGCGGAAGCAGTTGACGACGTAGGTCGAATCGCTCACCACCTCGAGCGGTCCGGGATGGGCGCGCACCGCCTCGTACGCGGCGGTGATCTCCATGCGCTGGTTGGTGGTGCGGGGCTCGTGGCCGGACGCGAACGCGCCGCCCTCCTCGGCCCAGGCCCACCCGCCGGGCCCGGGGTTGCGGAGGCAGGCACCGTCGGTGAAGACGATGGTCGATGTCGTGGGCGTCGCGGGCACGAGGGCACCCTACGCGGCTGTTGGATCGTCGCAGACGTTCCAGCCCGACCCCCACCCGCCGCCCCGTGATCGCGTCGGTCTGGCGAGCGACTCGTTTCGAATTCGTCCCGGCGGTGCCAGCATGGGCCCATGATCATCGACGGGTTCGTCCACCAACTCCCGGACACCGACCCCTCCGAGACTCGCGAATGGCTCGACTCCCTCGATGCGGTGGTCGACGCCCACGGCAAGACCCGGGCCCGGTTCCTGATGTCCAAGCTGCTCGAGCGTGCCCGCGAGCTGCAGGTGGGGACGCCGGCAACCGTGTCGACGCCGTACGTCAACACCATCCCGCCCGAGCAGGGGCCCTGGTTCCCGGGCGACGAGGACCTCGAGCGGCGGCTCCGCGCCTACATCCGCTGGAACGCCGCCGTCATGGTGATCAAGGCCAACAAGCACGCCGAAGGCATCGGCGGGCACCTGTCCACGTTCGCCTCCTCGGCGGCGCTCTACGACGTCGGGTTCAACTGGTTCTTCCGGGGCAAGGAGGACGGACTCGCGGGCGACGCGGTCTACATCCAGGGCCACGCCGCTCCCGGCACCTATGCCCGGGCGTACCTCGAGGGACGGATGACCGAGGAGCAGCTCGACGGCTTCCGGCAGGAGGTCGACGGCGCCGGGCTGTCGAGCTACCCCCACCCGCGGCTCATGCCGGACTTCTGGGAGTACCCGACCGTGTCGATGGGCCTCGGCCCGCTGAACTCGATCTACCACGCCCGCTTCCTGCGCTACCTCCACAACCGCAAGGTCGACGACACCAGCGGTAGCCGGGTGTGGTGCTTCGTCGGAGACGGCGAGGTCGACGAGCCCGAGACCCTCGGTGCCCTGTCGCTGCCCGCCCGCGAGCAGCTCGACAACCTCATCTGGGTCGTGAACTGCAACCTGCAGCGCCTCGACGGCCCGGTGCGGGGCAACGGCAAGATCATCCAGGAGCTCGAGGCCATCTTCCGCGGCGCCGGCTGGAACGTCATCAAGGTCATCTGGGGCTGCAAGTGGGACGAGCTGCTGATGCAGGACCGTGACGGCGTGCTGCTCAACAAGATGAACACAACCGTCGATGGCGAGTTCCAGCGCTACGCCGTCGAGTCGGGTGCCTACATCCGCGAGCACTTCTTCGGGCCCGACCCCCGGCTGCGCAAGATGGTCGAGCACCTGTCCGACGACGAGCTGCGCACGCTGCCGCGCGGCGGGCACGACTACCGCAAGCTCTACTCGGCGTACAAGGCGGCGACCGAGCAGACGGGCGCACCCACCGTCATCCTCGCCAAGACCATCAAGGGCTGGACGCTGGGCCCCGACGTCGTGGGCCGCAACGCCACGCACCAGATCAAGAAGATGACGGTCGACCAGCTCCGTGTGCTCCGTGAGCGGCTCTACCTCCAGGACGTGATCCCCGAGGACGCGCTGGCCGACGACAAGGAGCCGCCCTACATCCGCTTCGAGGAGGGCTCGACCGAGCACGGCTACCTGATGGACCGGCGCAAGGCGCTCGACGGCCCGCTGCCCAGCCGGGTGGTCCGGACCAAGCGGGCCATCGAGATGCCGGAGGACAAGCCGTTCGCCGAAGTGCTGGCGGGCTCCGGCAAGCAGGAGGTGTCGACCACCATGGCCTTCACCCGCCTGCTCCGAAACCTGTGCCGCGACCCGAAGGTGGGTCACCGCGTGGTGCCGATCATCCCCGACGAGGCCCGCACGTTCGGCATGGACGCCCTGTTCAAGGAGTTCAGGATCTACGCCGCTCAGGGCCAGGTGTACGAGCCGGTCGACGCCCAGCTGCTGCTGTCGTACACCGAAGCGAAGGACGGCCAGGTCCTCGAGGAGGGCATCACCGAGGCGGGCTCGATGGCATCGTTCATCGCCGCCGCCACCTCCTATGCCCACCGCAGCGTCCCGATGCTCCCGTTCTTCACCTTCTACTCCATGTTCGGGTTCCAGCGGGTGGGTGACTTGATCTGGTCGGCCAACGACTCGCGGTCGAGGGGCTTCCTGCTGGGCGCCACCGCCGGCCGCACCACGCTGTTGGGCGAGGGCCTACAACACCAGGACGGCCACAGCCTGATCCTGGCGTCGACCCAGCCCACGGTCCAGGCCTGGGACCCGGCGTTCGCCTACGAGATGGCGACGATCATCCGCCACGGCATCCGGGAGATGCTGGTCGAAGAGCGGGACGTCATCCACTACCTCACCCTCTACAACGAGAACTACCTGATGCCGCCGATGCCGGAAGGGGTGGAGCACGGCATCATCCAGGGCCTCTACCGGTGGGCCGAGGCGCCGGACGGGCCGGGGCGGCGCGCCACGATCCTGTTCTCGGGCACGGCGCAGGGGGCGGCCCGGGCCGCGCAGGCCGAGCTGGCGGAGCGTTGGGACGTGGCTGCCGACCTGTGGTCGGCCACCAGCTACAAGCGGTTGCGCGAGGAGGCCCTGACGGCGGAGCGCTGGAACCGGCTCCATCCCACCGAGCCGCCTCGCACACCCCTCGTCACGCAGCTGTTGGGCGCGGAGGGCGGTCCGGTGGTGGCAGTGACCGACTTCATGAAGGCCGTGCCGGACCAAGTTGCCCGCTGGGTGCGCCAGCCGTTCGTGCCGCTGGGCACCGACGGCTTCGGCCGCTCCGACACTCGCGAGAAGCTGCGCCAGTTCTTCGAGGTCGACATGCCGCACGTGGTCGTGGCCACGCTGTGGGCGCTGGCCCAACAGGGCGAGGTCAAGGCCGAGACGGTGGCCGAGGCCATCGCCCACTACGGCATCGACCCGGAGCGCACCGACCCCCGCCTGTTCGACCTGTAGGGACGCGACCCAGCCCGCGGTCTACCGGGGCTGGGCGGTCAAATAGTTTCGACACCTGACAACTATTGTCAAACGTTTCTACTAACAGCCACATCAGAGTCGACCGAGAACGTCGAGCGGGAACGGCGGCTGCGCCAGCGGACCGACGGCGATGCGCACCAGCAGCAGCGGGTTGTCGTCACCTGCAATGCGATTGAGGTGCACGGTCTCGCAGCCGAGGCAGCGATGGACCAGCACCCATTCGCCCGCTCCGCGCACACAGATGGCGATCGGCTCCATCGACGAGCCACAGAGCGAGGCGCGATCACCCGGCGAGTCGTCGACGTGGCGACTCCAGAGGCAGTTGGGGCAATGGTTGCGGTGGGCGGTGCCCGGGGCGTCGACGGGCACGTCGAGACGGCAGTTGCGGCACCGGAACGACGTGAGCGACCGACGGCGCGGGTTGCGCTGATCGCGCGTCAAGGGATGACCTCCTGGAGACAGCAGGGCGACAGGGACCGCGTCGCGTCGCCGGGGCGCCGCCTCAGAGGCTCGGCTCGACCGGTGGGCTCAGGGGAGCCCAGGCGAGGGCCGGACGGCAACCCCGGGCGCGCGACGCCCGGCGCTCGTGGGCCTGGGCATCGGTCACCACCTTCCCGTCCGGTCGCTGTGGCACCGCTGCTGCGGCGGTGCACCTCGGTAGGTCAGTCCGGCGGACGCGTGTTGCGCAACCGAATTCCCGCCGGCCCCGGGGCGACCGACCCTTACACCCGCACGACGCAGCGGAAGCCGAGGTGCGACGTCGACGTGTCGACGGCCTGCGCCATGCGCGCCGCAGGACGGTACCGCCGGCAGTAGTTCGCGGCGCACAGGTGGGAGCCACCCTTCATCACCCGGCGGGGAACGCGTGCCGGGTCGGCACCATCGATGCTGGCCTCGCGGTCGCCCCCGCGTGGGTTGTCCACCGTGCAACAGGCGTCGGCGATCGCGTCGTGGGCCTGGTACCAGTCGACGGTCCACTCCCACACGTTGCCGGTCATCTCGAAAAGGCCCCAACCGTTGGGCGGGAACGATCGCACCGGCGCCGTGAACTCGTAGCCGTCGAGCAGTTCGTTCCGCACCGGGAACTCGCCCTGCCACACGTTGGCCATGTGCTTCCCACCGGGGGTGAGCTCGTCGCCCCACGCGAATTCCGCGCCCTCGAGCCCGCCGCGGGCCGCCCGCTCCCACTCGGCCTCGGTGGGCAGGTCCTTGCCGGCCCACGCCGCGTACGCGTCGACGTCGGCCCACGCCACGTGCACCACCGGGTGATCGTCGAGTCCCTTGAGCGAGCTCTGGGCCCCGCGAGGATGGCGCCACGACGCGCCCGGGACGTTGATCCACCAGTTGTACGGATTGCGCAGATCGACCGCCCGCCCGGGCTTGCGGAACACGGCCGACGCCGGCACCAGGAGCGCAGGATCGGCACCGGGGTAGTCGGCGGGGTCGGGTGCCCGCTCCGCCACCGTCACGTGCCCGGTGGCATCCACGAACCGTCGGAACTCGGCATTGGCGACCGCGCACCGGTCCATCCAGAAACCCTCGACCGTCACGCGATGCGCAGGTGCCTCCTCGGGATAGTGCCGGTCCGAGCCCATCAGGAACGTCCCGCCGGGTACCCAGACCATGCCGGCATCGGGAGGGGGTCCGGCCGCGGGCGCGCCACCGAGCGCCGGTTGGCTCGTGCTCATTCGCCCATCGTCCGGATTGGTCACCTCGCTGGTCGTCACCCGAGGAGGGTGAGGCAATCAGGCACCCCAGGCTGCACGGTGCGTCGGTACATCACTCCTGGAGGTGCGCGTGGAAACCACACCGTTCCGCAGTGGCTGGATCACGTTCGCCGGCGTCGTCGCCGCGATCGTCGCCATCTGGAACATCCTGAGCGGCATCGCCGCCATCGGCAAGAACGACCAAACCGAAGCGCTCAACGAGGTGCTGTTCGGCGTCAACATCACAGCCTGGGGATGGTTCTGGCTCATCATCGGCATTGTGCAGCTTGTCACCGCCTACCTGATCTTCGCCCGTCACCCGATGGGCCAGATCCTCGGTGTGCTCTGGGCGGCGATCAGTGCGGCGCTGGCGGTGTTCATGATCTTCGTCGCCCCCATCTGGGCGCTGGTGGTGCTGGCGATCGACCTGACGGTGATCTGGGCCCTGCTGGCAGGCACGGACGAGTTCGACACGGCGTGAACCCGAGATAGTCCCAACACTCGGGCGGGACGGCATGCGCAGTCAGCAGTTGGTGCCCGCCAGCGGCTGGCTGCGCACCTACGGTCGAGAGTGGCTGCGCGCCGACCTCGTCGGCGGCATCACCGCTGGGCTCGTTGTGGTCCCGCAGGCCTGAAGCCACCGGTCGTGCTTCTACGGCGGCGGCGGGCATCTCGCGGCGGCCAGACCGACCGACCGCCAGTAGGGCCATGATGACTAGGGCCGTCGTGGCAGAATTGCTCGGTGGCAGGGGGACTCACGCAACGGCGCAGGTCGCTGCGGGAGGCCGCGGCACCCGTGCTCCTCGGCACCAAGCTCGGTGGCCCCCGGCTGCGGTCGAGCACGGTCGAGCGTACGAGGCTCCTGGGGCGGCTCGCGTCGCATCGCGGACCGGTCCTGGTGGTGGCGCCGCCCGGGTTCGGGAAGTCGACGCTGCTCGGTCAGTGGCGGCAGGCCACCGAGCTGCCGCTGGCATGGGTGTCGCTCGACGGCGCCGACAACGATCCCATGCTCTTCTGGAACTACGTCGTCGCCGCCCTGCAGGCGATCGAGCCGGCGGTCCCGCTCACACCGCCGGCGGGCCCCCTCGGGGAGCGGGACTTCGTCGACGCGGTCGTCCCCCGGCTGCTCAACGAGCTGGCGTCGCTCGGGAGCGACGTCGTGCTGGTGCTCGACGACTACCACGCGATCACCAGCCCGGCGTGCCACCGCTCGGTCGAGCTGTTCCTGACCCGCGAGCCGGCCAACGTCCGCATCGTCGTCGCCAGCCGCGTCGACCCCCCGTTCCCGCTCGGCACGCTGCGGGCACGCGGCGAACTGCTCGAGCTGCGTGAGGCCGACCTCGCGTTCACGTCGCAGGAGACCAGGCGCTTCCTGAACGACGCGCTCGAACTGGGGCTGTCGGCCCGGGCCGCCGCCACCCTCCACGACCACGCCGAGGGATGGCCCGCCGGGCTCTACCTCGCCTACCTCTCGCTGCGGGACGAGGCGGATCGTGAGCGTGCCGTCGCCAGCTTCGGCGGTTCCACGCGCCAGGTCAGCGACTACCTCACCGAGGTTGCGTTCGACGCGCTGGCGCCTGCGGCGCGCGACTTCCTGGTCGAGACGTCGATCCTCGAGCGGATGTCCGGCCCGCTCTGCGACGCCACCACCGGTCGCAGCGACTCGGCCGACCTGCTGGTCAAGCTCGAGCACGCCAACCTGTTCCTGACGGCGCTGGACGATCAGCGCGAGTGGTACCGCTATCACCACCTGTTCGCCGACCTGCTCCGCGCCGAGCTCCACCGCCGGCCCCCCGAGCGACGCTGCGAGCTTCACCGCTGCGCGTTCGCGTGGCTGGCCAACGCCGGGCACGTTGGGGAGGCGATCCACCATGCGGTCGAGGCCAGCGAGATCGAGACGGCGGCCCGCCTTGTGGCCGAGAACTACCTGTCGACCATCGAGTGGGGCGGCTACGCCACCGTGGCGGCGTGGCTCGAGGCGTTCCCCCGCCGCGTGGTGGTGAGCGACGCGCGGCTCTCGGTCGTGGAGGCCTGGGTGGCGAGCTTCCAACGCCGCCGTGACGACGCCCAGCTCGCCCTCCAGAACGCGATCGATGCCGGCTACGAGGGCCCGCTACCCGACGGCGCGAGCTCGATCGAGGCGACGGCGGCGTTGCTGCGTGCCGGGTTCCCGTGGGGCAACGTCGGCGAGACGCTGACCGCGGCGCGACGCGCCTTTGCGCTGGAAGGCCACCGCGAGTCCATGTGGCGGGTGACCGTGCACGTGCAGCTCGGTTGGGCGCTGGCGCTCGCCGGGCGCCCCGACGAGGCGCGTCCCCTGCTCGAGCGGGGCGCCATCCTCGCCCCCCGCACCGAGCAATGGCTCAACGCCGTCGGGGCCGACTGCCTCCTCGCCTACCTGGATCTGGAGGCTGGCGAGGTCCCTTCGGCCGAGCGGTGGGCCCGCCGGGCCGTGGGGGTGCTCGAGTCGCACGGCCTCGCCGACACGGCGACCGGGGGCTGGGCCGCGGCCACGTTGGGTGTGGTGCTGGCTCGCGGTGGAGACCACGAGGAAGGCGAGCGGCTGCTCAGGCTGGGGATCGGCCGCATGCGAGCGGTCTCGGAGCCACTGCTCGTGATCCAGGTTCTGTTGGGCTTGACCGCCGTGCTCGGCGACCGCGGGGCCTCCGAGGAGGCACGGCGGGCCCTCGGGGAGGCAAAGGACCTCATCGACGCCTGCGCGGATCCCGGCGTCCTCGCAGATCGCTGGGAGGAGGTCAGCCGGGGCCTGGCCGCGAGGACGCGCTCGATCGTCGATGGCTCGGAACTGACCAAACGTGAGATCGAGATCCTCCGGATGCTCCCGATGCGCCTGTCGCAGCGAGAGATCGGGCGCCGTCTGTTCGTGTCGTACAACACGGTGCATTCACACATCCGGTCGATTTATCGCAAGCTCGGGGTCTCGTCGCGTGTCGACGCCGTCGCGCGCGCTCACGAGCAGGGGCTCCTCTGGGACTCCTCGCGGGAATCACCTGGGTGAATCCCGCGTGTGGGTGACGGCGAGCGGCCCTGGCTTCGGCATGATCCGGCGGAGGTCGGTCGAGGAGGCCCCCGGCGGGAGTGCTCCGGCGGCCCGGGCGCCCAGCTCCCCCCGCTCCCGCCGGGATGATCCGGTGCCACGCCGTCTGCCGGGGGAGCCCAGTACCCGATCACCCCAACGGGGTGCTCCCGGCGCAGGCGGCCTACGAGTGGCCCACTAGCGTGCCGGACATGAACGAGCCGACCGAGCCGACCGAGCCGGGGCTGCCGGTGACCGGCGATCCCGAGGCCGACAAGCTGCTCGTCGACGATCCGGTGGCGCTGATGATCGGCATGCTGCTCGACCAGCAGGTGCCGATGGAGTGGGCATTCAGCGGGCCGTTGCGGCTGCGGGAGAAGCTCGGAGGGCGGCTCGACGCCACCGAGATCGCCGACCTCGACCCCGCCGAGCTGGAGGCGATGTTCAAGGGCCCTCCAGCCCTGCACCGCTATCCGGGCTCGATGGCCAAGCGCACCCAGGCGTTGTGCCAGTACCTGGTCGAGCACTACGGCGGCGATGCCGCCGCGGTCTGGGTCGGCGTCGACGCCGGCGACGAGCTGCTGCGGCGGGTCAGGGCGCTACCCGGGTTCGGCGCCGACAAGTCGAAGATCTTCACGGCCCTGTTGGCCAAGCGCTTCGGCGTGCGGCCGGCTGGCTGGGAGGCGGCGACCGCCCCCTTCTCCGACGACCAGCCCCGGTCCGTGGCCGACGTCGACTCCCCCGAGACGCTGCAGCGTGTGCGGTCGTGGAAGAAGGCGATGAAGGCCCAGGGCAAGACCAAGGCCGACTGACGGGTGCAGCCAGGCCAGTAGCGCCGCCCGTTCGATCCGATCTGGGACTCCGGCGATGCGTTGCCGGATCGCCGTCCGACCTCAGTCGGACAGCCCACCGATGGCGCGTGGCGCGGGATCCGTGCGCCCTCGGCTCGCGCCGGACACGGACCCGGCCCGTCACCCTTCGCGGGTGACGACCGGACCCCAACGATGGGCGACGCTCATCCTCGCTACGGGTGTCTTCGGAAGTTGGCGACGACATGGGCTTCGACTACGAGTTGCGGATCCGGGGGCGACTGAGCCGCACGCTCATCAACGAGTTCGAGGAGCTGTCGCTCGGTGCCAGCGTCGAGCCTGTGGAGACGATCCTCGCCGGGCCCGTAGAGGACCAAGCCGCGCTGCACGGCCTGATCCGGCGCATCGAGGCACTCGGGCTCGAGCTGGTCGAGGTCCGCCGGCTACCCGACATCGCCTTCCGCTCCCGATCCGACACCGGCTAGAGCAGCTCCAGGGCACGTCCCCGCAGCACCGCCTCGCGCCGGCTGGCGACGCCGAGCTTGCGGTACAGCGACTTCAGGTGGGTCTTCACCGTGTTCACGGAGACGTGCATGACGTCGGCGATCTCGTGGTTCGACATCAGCGTCGGCAGGTGGCACAGCACGGAAGTCTCGCGTTCGGTGAGCGGTTCCACGTAAGCGGGGGCGGGCGAGGTCCGCGCCCGGTCGACCAGCTCGAGCGCCAGGCCCTGATGGTGTCCCAGCTCGTCCGCCCGGCTCTCGAGCAGATCGGTCAGGTCGGGCACCAACACCAGCAGCGGGGCCCAGATCCCCGTCTTCTCCATCGCCACGAGCGCGTCCCGGAGCGACGCCAACGTGGCGCGCCGGTCGCCGCGGCTGGCGGCGCCGAGGGCCAGCAGACCGGATCGTTCGATCAGGGTCCGCGGATGGCAGCGGTGCGGCCCCCGGAGGTGGTGGTCGCCGAGCACCGACACCACGCCGGCACCGCTCCGTGCGCGCCAGCGTTGCCGGGCGAGAAGCACGGCCGCCTCGAGCGGCCCGCCCATCACCCTCACGTGCCCGGTCGAGTCGAGCGCCTCCAGGACGCCGAGTGCCACCAGCGTCCGCATCACGAGCGGGTGTTCCGCATCGTCGCCCTCGAGCCCGACGAACGACGTCCCCGGGGTGCGCAGTACGGCGCGGAGCGCACCGTCGACGGCGAGCACCGCGCGGTCCGCTGTCGCCGGCGCCCGGACGGCCGACAGCGCATCCACCGCATGCCGGTGCTCACCGCGCTGGGCGTGGCGCAAGGCGAGCGCCAGCGCGGCCGTGTGGCGCGCGACGCGGCTCGCCGGGGACGGCTCGTTGAGCACCCGCTCGCCGTGGAGCGCCGCCGCTGCGAGGTCGCCCTCGACGGCATCGGTGAGCGCCAGGACTGCGAGCGCCTCCGTGCCGATCCACGTGGCGTCGGTTGCGAGCGCCAGGGCCGCCGCCTGCCGGCGGGCCCGCTCGATCCGACCTTCGTCGAGGTCCAGTCCGATTGTCCGGAGCTCCGCCAGGCTTGCCGTCAGGGCGTCGTCCACCCCCTTCAGATCGGCAATGGCCGCTCGCGCTCGGGCGTCGGCACCGAATGCCCGGGCGTAGCCGATGGCCAGCACCGATCGCGCCAGCGTGGGCGCCTCCGTCAGGGGATCGCGTGGCCGCGGGCCCGAGGCCGGGTCGGGGGGGCGGGGGGGG